>NZ_SCKY01000016.1:0-101679 GCF_004100315.1 Hydrotalea sp. AMD
GGCTTCAGTTCCAGCCGATGAATAACGCCGATCAATAGAATAAACAATGAACTTTTATTTTTAAATTTAACTGCGGTTACCGGCTGACGATTTTCAAACACCACCACATCGCCAAGCCGTGATCGTTGTATGTCACCCTAAACAGCATCCTACTTAAATTCAAAGTAACATGACTTTGCCAAGCTGCCCAACGCCATTTTTAGCACATTGCAAGGCTCACAAAGCCAAAACACAAAAGCCAACCTTGCAAAGAGCTAAAAATGCCAACGCACAGCCTAACCACCCCGGCTGACGAACATCTATTATCCTTTGTTCAATACATCAGCAATAAATTTTTGCCCGACAACTAACCCTATTTTGACAAAGCTTAATTATCAATACTACTTCTGCTTAAAATTACAATTAAAACCTAAATTAGCTACCAGTGCTACAAGCTCCAGAAAAATATCTCAATTCCGTACTCTCCAAATTTGAGACAGAAAAGGATATTTCCAGTTTGCATTTAAACTTTATAAACAACTGCAACAAAAACTTGCACTTCATCATAGACGAAAAAATGCTAAACCTTGAATTCATCCTTACCACATTATGCATTAAATTATGCGATACAAACAAAATTTTTGATTTTAAGCCTGGTCAAAGATTAGCACTCCTTAAAAATATCAAGTTAACATATAGTAAGTCTGCTCTTAAAGCTTTTCTTAGCCCTTACACAATTAGAAAAATTCATCCACAAATTGAACTCGATTCTCAACGTAAAGTTGAAAATCTAAATAAATACATACCAATTTCAAATTACAAAATTGAAAGGGCGGGAAATTTATTGAACAGAATTTCCTCATTTCAGAACATCTTTAAAGCCTGTAACCAAAGCGATTTCTACAACAATGAAAAATTATTGATAATTGGGAACCGTAATTTATTTCTTACAATCCCGAAGGAATATCCAGCTTGTTTCGTTTCTGAAAACGAAAATGGAAATACAGAGATTGAATACAACTCTCCAATTTTGCCTAAGATTGCAGTTTTAAAAAACATAAATCTTCTTGACAACTACCAACAACAAGAAATAAACGGAGAGCAAGTGACTTTCAGTACTTGCATTTTTGTTGGTAGTTCCAAGTTTGAGAACTCTATCAACATCATTCGCAACTATTACAATCAAAGACGATTTACTAAGGTCATTTTCATCGGTGAGAAAGATATCAAGATTGATTTAGGCAACAACCAGATTCCATTGAGATGGAAATGGACAATTCCCGAAATAAATTTCTTCAAAGGCGAAAGGAACATTCAGCACAGACCGATTGTAATTCACAACAACGAACTTGAAAAAGCCATCACAGAATTTTATCAGGCAATCAGAGAAATTGAAACCAAGCACACTGTCGGACTGAAATCAATTTATCGTTTCATAAGAAGATTGTATTACGACTGGAATCTGAAACAAGAAACAACATTTGCAAAACTCCAACTAATCCAACAAGAGTTTGATGTTGCATTGAAACAACTTCTGATTGAAACATTAGGAAACATTTTTCCTGACTTTGATTTTGACGAATATCAAAAACCTATTTCAGCAAAGTTTGCTGAAATCATCAAGGCAATCAGAAGCAACAACAAAACTGAAAAACTGAAATCGTATCAAACGCAAATTCATCAACTTGTTTTGCCTTCGTTTTTGTGCAACGCCAACAAAGCAGAGTTAAATGAGATTGCAAGGCAATCTCATCATCATGTCGGAGTGAAATCACTTCAAGACATTACCCAGTTGCAAAGTGCAGCATCACATCATTCAAGCAATCCGAACAGAACTTTTTATTCGCTGACTGCAAACGGAACGAAAACAGAAATTCTTTCTTATTCAAAGAGTGATGATTCAAATGAGGAACATCACAAAGTGATTTCTTCAATTTATGGGTGCGGAAAAGTTGATAGGCTGATTGAACGATTAGGCAAAGCCAAATCGGAATACAAACTTCTCCTTTACAGCATTGAAGAAAGGGCATTGAAGCACCACATTGAAACTTACATTTCAGATTTAAACAAGGAATACATTTCGCAAGACCGTTTTCAGATTAGCGGAGTTGAGTTCAGCGACAACTATTATCAGTTCTCAAGCTACGATGAGTTGATTGAAGCACTTGCTTCAACAAGACACGACCACCGAGAAACCGACAATTACCGAATCACTTTTAATGACAGCAGCAAAATGAAACTGCCGTCAACAAAAACAGTTCTGAAAATTCAAGGCAATGAAAAGTATCTTGTGTTAGTAGAAGATTTGAATATTGGCGACAAAGTTTTGATTTATGCAAACCCCGACAAAAAACTTTTGAGGGACATTATGGAGTTGAAGAATCCTGAACTGATGAAAAAGGCAGACGAGTATTCACTTCTTTGGCGGACTTGTTTGAATGATGTTTATCAAAACAACATAATGGCTGAACCGCTTTATCTGCAGTTAGTGAGAAATCATTTTTCTGTAAGCGAATACACTTTCAGAAAATATCTTGATGGTGAAGTAATGTTCCCAAGAAGTTTTTCTGACTTAATCATTATTGCCAAAACAATTAACGACCCACGGCTTTCATTTGACTTTTTGAAAAACACAATGAAACCAAAGATTGAAGAATACAGAGGGAAAGAAATTGAATACGGCTTCAAGTTCAGCAGTAGCATAAATCACTTCATTACTACAGGTGAAGCAGACGAATTTATTTCCGAGTGGCTGACAACAGCAGAGATTGAAAATATCGTTTCGCAAATACCAATGAAAACTATCAAAGACATTGAATTAATTACAACAAATAACGATGACTAATTACAGAGATTCATTCTATACAGAAATACAAAAAGGTTTAGTCGGAACTGGTTCTGACATTTTTGGAGTTCCCGACAGCGAAGAACTGATTTCTGATTATCCTTTGAACAGATACTATTCAGGAATTTTATTTCCGCAAAAGGATTTTCCAACTTCAACGGGCAATCCACTTTCAGAAGAAGATATTGAGAGCAGCAACAACCAATCAGAAACAGACGAGAATGATTATGACAATGCAGAAGAAAGGCAAGAGACAGGTGATGCCGAAGAAAAGGAAGAAGGCAACGAAGAAGACAATTCTCAAACTTCTGATACACAAGATTACCAGTTAATTCAAAACGCTTTCTTCCCTACCCACATAGGTTTTACCTTTTGCATTGAGCCGAAAAAATTTATCGGAGTGAATTTTTCATTTGGCATTTACGACCAGTTGGAACCACCTCAACCCGAAATAAAAATTGCCATTTCCAAAGAAGGTTTTGAAAGTTTCTTTGATGCTGAAATTGAAACACAACTTTCATTCAAAGACATTCTCACATACAACGATGGCTTCATGCAACTTTCAAGAAAGTTGAACGGCAGCCGAGGCGGTAGAGAAAAAAGAAGCGGAGAATATTTGGACTTTGACAAATTCAGGAACTACAAAAACATTGGAACCAAAGAAGTTTACAAGCACATTCATATTCTTGAAAAACTTTTGGGTAGAATTTGGAAACGAGAAGCGATTGAAATTCTCAACAAAGAAATTCCAGTTGCAAATACAAAAGAGCCGGTTGAAATATTTCACAAGGAATACGGCAGTCAAGTCCTTTCAGTTTGCTACATGGTTAAGACCTACGAATACAAAGGCAACAACTATGTGAAAATTCTTTTGCTGAATAATTCAAGCCACCCTTCAAATAAATACAGCAACTCAAATGAGAACTTGAATCGTAAGTGTTTGTTTCAAACGAATGTTTCAGTAGAAAACATTTCTCTCAAACCTTACAAGTCGCAATCAGAGTTGCATCCGTTTGACGAGGAGCAAAACGAAATCAATTTCATTTACCGAGACATCAAGAGTTACGGAGTTGGACACAACTGTTCAGTTCAATGGAATGATTCACCAACGCCAACAGTAATTCAAACTGCTTTCATGCCTGAAAGAATTGTTTATGGAATGAAGAATGATTTTTCCAAAGAAGATTTTCCGAATGACTTTGATGCTTTGAATAAATGTTTAGAAGTAAAACAGCTTTCACATTTCAATGACGACAAACAAGGAATCATAAAGAGTTTAAAACTTTTTGTTTCGCTTTACGAGAAATGGATTGCAACACAACAAACGAGTGCAAACAATTTTCAGGGAGAAGAAAAAAAGATTGCAAACAACCTTGTCAGCCGACAAGAAGCAAATCACAAACGGCTAATCCGAGGAATTGAAATTTTAGAAAAAGACGATAGCGAAAAAGCATTTCATTGTTTTCAGTTGGCGAACACTGCGATGTTTATTCAGATGATAATTAGCAACGACAGACGATTTGGAAATAAGGAACGCCACTTGACTGATGAAGTTGAAAAAGCAGAATACAGTTCGCTAAAGTTTTTTGAAGATTACAACGACTGGACTTTTATCAATCCCGACAAACCAGAGCCACCACGATACAGACCGTTTCAGTTGGCTTTTATGCTTTTGTGCATTGAAGGAATCATTGATGAAAATTCAGACGACAGAAACAAGATTGTTGATTTGATTTGGTTCCCAACAGGAGGCGGAAAGACAGAAGCATATTTGACGGCAACAGCGTTTACAATTCTTTGGAGACGATTGAGCAACAATGCAGAAACTTCAAAGGGAACAAGTATTCTGATGCGTTACACTTTGCGTTTGCTCACATCACAACAATTTGAAAGAGCATCACGATTAATTTTAGCATTGGAGTTTTTGAGAAGAAATTTTGAAAGTGAGTTGCACAAGGAAAAAATTTCAATCGGGCTTTGGGTTGGAGAAGGTGCATCACCAAACAGAACTGATGATGCAAACAAAATTGTGGAAGATGCCACAGGGAATTTTGAAAAGGCAGACCAGTACACAAGCCGATTGCAACTTACGGCTTGTCCCTGGTGCGGAACAAAGTTGGTTTCAAAAACCGCAACTGGTTGGACACACGGTTACGATTGTCAGGCAGGCACACAGGGATATTTTTATTTCAAGTGTGTGAATAACAAGTGTGCATTTCATGCAAGCAGATTGCCTATACAGGTAGTTGATGAAATGCTTTACAAGCAACCGCCAACTCTTTTGTTCGCCACGGTTGACAAGTTTGCAATTCTTGCTTCACAAAAAGAAGGCGAGACACATAAGTTTTTTAATTCGTTTTCAGATTCACTTCCACCTGACTTGATAATTCAAGACGAGTTGCACTTGATTAGTGGACCATTGGGTTCAATTGTTGGAATCTTTGAAAGTGTGATTGATTATTTGTGTAGCAAGGGAAATCGCAAACCGAAAATTATTTCTTCAACTGCAACAACACGAAACACTTCACATCAAATTAGCGACTTGTATGCAGGAAAACAAGTAAACATTTTTCCACCATCAGGAATTTCTTACAGCGACAGTTTCTTTGCGAAGGAAACAATCAGCAAGAGAAAATATGTTGGTTTTTTGCCAACAGGAAAAACGGGAATCAATACACAACTTTGGGTTCTTCCCTACTTGCTTTTCACACGAATAAAACTTTTCAATGAGAATGAATTGAAAGCGTTCAATCTTTATTGGACAATTGTTTCTTACTACAACTCATTGAAAGATGTAGGGAAGATTTACAACAAGACCAATGATGAAATTCAAATCAACACCAATGTTTTATTCTACCGACACTTCGGAAATAATTCTGCACTTCGTTATTTGATAAGAGACCTTGATAGTCGTTCACTTGAGCTTACAAGCCGAATTGAAAGCAACAACATCAAAGCGACTTTGAAAAGGTTGGAAGATGAATTCGCAACTGAAACTTCGGAGAAAGGAAATGAATATGTGAAAGATGGTTTGGATTTAGTTCTTGCATCAAACATGATTTCAGTTGGTATTGATGTGAGCAGATTGAATGTAATGTTGGTAAACGGAATGCCCAGAAACATAGCGGAATACATACAGGCGAGCAGTCGTGTAGGAAGAAAGCATGACGGAATTGTTTTCTCTTTGTTCAATCCAAATCAGGCAAGAGATAAATCCTACTTTGAAAATTTCAATTCGTTTCATCAGGCATATTACAAATTTGTTGAGCCGTTAAGTGTTACTCCTTTTACTGAAAATACAATTCGCAAAATGCTGACAACAATGTTTGTTGCCTTTATGCGAAACAGTGTTTCGGGCTTGACAAAAAATTCCGAAGCAAAACACTTTGAACCTGAAATGGCAGATGCTTTTAAAACTTACATCACAGGTAGATTCGGCAACAGCGATTACTTAAACACTTTGCTTGATGACTTAATTAAGAGTTGGGCAGCGAAGAAAAAGCGAATCAACAATCTGACTTACGCAACGCTTTTGAAAAAGACATCTACCGATGTGAACCCCTTTGAAGAAATTTGGCTGACTATGAATTCACTTCGTGATATCGACACAGAAACTTATTACCGCATAAACGATTTACAGACAAATTAACTATGGCAAATATTTTTAAGAAGGGAAAATCACAGCGAACAGTGAAACGCTTCATACATACACAGACACGAAAGGCAGTTACTGCTACATCAGGAGTTCAGGCAATAATTGAAAGTCCAGTTGGTGCTTACAAAGTGATGGACATAAATCAGTGGTGGTTTTTTAATGCAAACAATCAAAGCAATTATTTACTGACAGATGATGATGGCAATTACATTTTTGAAATCAAAGAACCTCGTTTACTGAATCGTTTAAGGGGCACAGGAATTTTTCAAAACCTTCAAAGAATAATTCAAGTTCCGCCAAATGCACAGAACGAGGACAACCGTTTAATGCCAGCGAAGGAAAATCAGATTGGAAGAGCAGAATATTTTCCGACATGGTTTTTTTGTGAGACATGCGAAAGGTTTAAAACAATTGGTGAATGGTGGAATGGTTGGCAAGATGTTTTAAAAAACGATGAGGGAATAAATGACCCTGACAGAATCAGAGATAGATTTGTTTACGATACAAAACTTTCAGGCAGACCGAATTGCTATTGTTGTTACAAAGACAATTTGCTTACAGGGACTCCGAAAAGAAAATATCACAAGTTGGAGCAAGTCCGTTTTGTTTTCGTTTCGCCTGACGGAGAGATTAGAGATATTGACTGGACGAAATGGATTACAGCTCAAAGAATAGGAGCCAATAACACCGATGAAGAATCAGAAGGACTTGAAAGCGGCAGATACCTTTTAGGACAAGATACTTGCTGTGATAATGTTTCACTTCAATACATTCGTTCAACAAAACTTTCTGACTTAGCAGGTATCACAATTCAATGTGAGAGTTGCAACCGAAAGAAAACACTTGCAGGTTTCTTCAATCTTCGCAGAAGAAAGGGAACCATTACAGACAGTCAGCAAAAAACTTATACAGTTTTTTTCAAACCGTTAATCAGAACGAGCAACAGTATTTATTATCCAATCGTAATGAACAGTTTGTTCATCCCACAACCTGAAATAAAACTTACTCACGACCAGAAAGCCACAATTAGATTACTGAGCACAACAGGAAACTCACCCGAACAAATTGCAGCAGTTACCAAGATTGCATTGAAAGACATTCAGCAGGTTTTAGGCGAAGGAGTTTATTTAACTGAAACTGAGTTTCGCAAAAACGAATATCACTATCTGCTGAATGAATATCAGTATTTGTTGAAAACTGGAAACTTCACATCAGATGAAAAGGATTTGATTCTTGAAGACATTCCTTTGAACGATACTCTAAAGAATTTTGGCTTTGAGAAAATCATAAAAATCAAACGGCTAAAATTGACATCTGTTCAAACTGGCTACACAAGGTTAAGCCCTATGGACAGAGATACTTTTTCTAATAGCAGAGACAAGTTTATTCGCTTTGACAACAAAGACATTCCGTTGAAAGCAAAGTTCACAGTCAACAAACCAAACGAGACGGAGTATTTAACAGGAGTAGAAAATTTCGGAGAAGGAATTTTTATCAAGTGGAACGATGAAAGAATGAAATCTTTTGTGGATGACTTGATGAAGAATGAAAAAGCTAAATCTGAAATTCTCACTCTTTATCAGCGAATGAATCAAAACGAAATGATAAGCAAGGATAAGTTCACGAATACAATTCACTTGGCAAAGTTTCTTCTCATTCACAGCTTCTCTCACTTAATCATTAAGGAGTTGGAATTTCTTTGCGGCTATCCTTCTTCTTCTGTATCGGAAAGAATTTATTGCGACAGCGATGCAATGAACGGACTTTTGATTTACACCATTGCAGGAAGTGAAGGAAGTTTTGGCGGACTGATTAAGCAAGCCGACAGCGAAAACTTTCCCAAGATTCTTTCTTCAGCCTTATTGAGAGCCAGAGATTGCAGCAGCGACCCGATTTGCTATGAAAGCGATGGACAAGGAGTTGGAGGACTTAATTACGCAGCTTGTTATTCGTGTTTGCTGATAAGCGAAACTTCATGCGAAGAATTCAATTCGTTTCTTGACAGGAGAATTTTGATTGACAAAAACTATGGGTTCTTCAAGTAGCCAGTACACCAAGTCAGGCACATTTGCAAGGCACACAAAGCCGACACACAAAAGCCAACCTTGCAAAAGAGTCTGCCTTGTTCCCACGCTTCTGGGACACACCCTACTTCGGTGGACACAGTCTTTCAATTCAAGTCATCAAGACGAAGGGCGAACATACAACATGGGTATTGCCAAAATGCAGGCTGACGGAAACCGTGTTTCAACTGTTGTAATTCTGTTGGGCTGCATATCCAGCTTGACCTTATCTATTTAGCTATGTGCATATCATCATCTTTTTTATCTTTACGCAGCAGCGGTCAGCCGGGGCGGACGGAATAAAAGACGACACAGCAACGACCAAGCAGACGACAATAAACATAAATTGAAACGCTAATTTTGACAGGTGACCAACATACAGACCATATTTCAAACGGACAGCAACTGAGCCGACACTCATTGCCTACCCTTCTGTATTTTTTATTTTCCCCACCGCACATTTTTTTAATTCAATTTTATTGCCACCGCACAAATGGCACATTTGGTTTTGCCCGACACAAAAGCCAACGCTTCGCAAAACCAAAAGAGCCATTTTTTTGCCAACGCACTTATGACGACAATGCAACGATAAAACTTAACTTAGCAGACATTAAAAATTTTAAATATTGACACCATAAAATGGCGAAACAGAAGAAAGAAACAAAAGAAAAACCAATTGAACTGACCCTTTGGGAAGCAGCTAACAAGCTGCGTGGTGGTGTGGATGCTGCCGAATATAAACACGTTGTTTTAGGGCTAATTTTCTTAAAGTTTGCCAGCGACAAATTTGAGGAACACAGAGAAAAACTGATTGCCGAAGGCAAAGAGAAGTATCTGGAAATGGAAGCCTTTTATGCGAAGGACAATGTGTTTTTCTTAGAAGAAGATTCACGGTGGAGCACCATCATCAAAAAGAAAAATCAAGCCGGTGCAGGTTTACCGCTTTTGATTGACACCGCCTTGCACCTCATTGAAAAAGACAACAAGGCTTTGAAAGGTGCATTGCCCGACAATTACTATTCTCGTTTGGGCTTGGACACCTCCAAACTTTCTTCACTTATTGACGAAATCAACAAGGTAAATACACTCAAAGACAAAGAGCAGGATATTATCGGACGGGTGTATGAATATTTCCTTGGCAAGTTTGCCATTGCCGAAGGCAAGGGGAAAGGAGAATTCTACACGCCAAAGACCATCGTAAAACTGATTGCCGAAATGATAGAACCCTACAAGGGAATTATCTATGACCCTGCTTGTGGTAGTGGTGGAATGTTTGTGCAAAGTATCAAGTTTATTGAGAGCCACCACGGAAATAAAAAAGAAGTTTCCATTTACGGACAGGAGTCTTCGCCTACCACGTTTAAACTGGCAAAGATGAATCTTGCCATTCGGGGAATTTCGGCAAACCTTGGTGAGAAACACGCTGACACATTTCTGAATGACCAACACAAAGACCTGAAAGCCGATTTTATAATGGCGAATCCACCCTTTAACCAAAAAGACTGGCGGGCAGAAAATGAATTGTTAGACGACCCACGTTGGAGAGGTTTTGATGTGCCACCCAAAAGCAACGCCAACTATGGCTGGATTTTGAATATGGTGAGCAAGCTCAGCGAAAACGGAGTGGCTGGTTTCATATTGGCGAATGGTGCATTGAGTGGAAATGGTGAAGAATATAAAATCCGCAGAAAGCTGATTGAAAATAATTTGGTGGAAGCCATTGTGATTATTCCACGAGATACGTTTTACACCACCGACATCAGCGTTACGCTTTGGATTATCAATAAAAACAAGAAAGCCCGAAGCGTAGAAGTAAACGGCAAAATGAAAAACTACCGAGACCGTGAGCAGGAAATCTTATTTATGGATTTGAGGCGTTGGGGTGTGGAGTTTGAAAAGCAGTTTATTGAACTGACGGATGATGAAATAGCAAGAGTTGCCGAGAATTACCACAACTGGCAACAAACCGACTGGCAAAATACCTATAAAAACGTTCCTGAATTTTGCTACTCAGCCAACTTTGAGCAGATTAAAGCCAACGACTTTTCTTTGGTGCCGAGCAAATACATTGAGTTTGTTGACCGTGACAGCGGCATTGACTTCAACACCGAAATGAAACGCATCCAAAAGGATTTTGCAGTACTGCTGAAAGAAGAAAAAGCATCACAGGAGCAATTGATAAACGCTTTTAAGGTATTGGGATATGAGCTTTAAAAGAATTGGCAATTATATACGGCTTGTGAATAATCGAAACAAGGATTTGATTACAACAAATCTTATGGGCATAAACATTTACAAGAATTTTATGCCTTCAGTTGCCAATGCATCAGGACTTGATTTGTCTAAATACAAACTTATACAAAAAGGTCAGTTTGCCACAAACTTAATGCACGTTAATAGAGATGAAATTTTACCAGTTGCATTGTTTGTTAATGAAGAACCTGCAATTGTTTCACCTGCATACATCACATTTGAAGTAATTGACAAAAACAAATTGTTACCCGAATATTTGATGATGCAATTTCAACGTCCTGAATTTGACAGAAGGGCTTGGACTTATTGCGATTCGAGTGTCAGAGGTGGTTTAGATTGGGAACGCCTTTGCGATATTGAAATCCCCATTCCCGACATTGACGAGCAACGCAAGTATGTGGCATTGTATCAAGGTTTACTCAATAACCAAAAAGCCTACGAAAGCAGCTTAGCAGATTTGCAGTTGATATGTGATACTTACATTGAAAACCTGATTAAAACCGAAAAGCCTAAAGTGCTTGGTGAATATATTGAGCAATCGGATGAAAGGAATAATGATTTGCAGATTGATAATCTCATTGGAATAAGTGTGAACAAGGTTTTTATGGAAACCAAATCTAATAAAGATCAACTTGATTTATCGAATTATAAAATTGTTCGTCCACGAGAGTTCGGTTATGTTTCAGTTACTTCAAGAAACGGAGAGAAAATTTCAATTGCAATTTTAGACGGAGAAGCAGGTCTTGTTTCCAGCACTTACACAGTTTTCAGAGTAAAAGATACTTCTGTTCTATTGCCCGAATATCTTTTCTTGTTTTTCAAACGGTCAGAATTTGACCGATACGCAAGATTTCATTCTTGGGGCAGTGCAAGAGAAACCTTTGATTGGGCTGATATGTGCAATGTAAAATTGCCTATTCCCGACATCAAAGTGCAGGAAGCCATCGTAACCATTTACCACACACTGGAAACTCGCAAACGAATCAATGAGCAATTGAAAAATACCATCAAACCGCTTTGCCCTGTGTTGATGCGGGGTGTGGTGGAGAGGATGGAAAAGCAAACCATTGAAAATTAGACGTATGATAAAGAGAATAATAAGTATAAACAATGTTGGCAGTTTCAGAGAATTTGATAATGGTGGCTCAATTCAATTTGAGAAACTCACTTTTATATACGGGCTTAACACAAGAGGTAAATCAACTTTAACAGACATACTCACTTCACTCAAAGATAATGACCCGTCATTTATAACAACACGAAAATCAATACCTAATGTTCCTTCAAATCAAGGTGTTCGAATATCAGTCAGGCCACATCAATCAACTAATGAAGTGCCATGTATTTTTTCAAATACTTCATGGACACAGGTACATTCAAATGATTACCTACATATTTTTGGTTCAGACTTTATTCACAAAAATTTATTTACAGGACTTTCCATTGAACGACAGAATAAAGAAAATTTCACAAGATTTATTCTTGGACAACAAGGAGTTCAACTTGCAACCCAAATCGCAGAAGATAAAAGAGTATTAAGACAGAAAAAAAGCAACCTTCCAAATTTGCTTCCATTGTATTTAAGAGGAAAGCAAGAACAAGAGTATGCACCATTTTTGACTACAGACCCAAACTCGATAAATATCGAAGATAAAAGGCAACAATTATCTCAATTAGAACAAAGATTAAGGCAAGAACAGCAGAGACTTCAGAGACCTACAGAAATATTATCAATTGAAGATTTTTCCCAGTTTATTGTTCCCACAAATAATATCCAAGATTTAACTAACCAAACAAATGTTCTATTAGAGAGTGAGTTTAACGAGATTAGTTCTGCTGCAATTGCGAAACTTCAAGAGCATATTGAAAATAATTTTGAAATAACTGAAAACGCCACGCAATGGATTAAAGAGGGTTTAGACACTCGAAAAAATGATTCTAATAATTGCTCATTCTGTGGTCAATCTTTAGAAAACGCCACTGATTTACTTAATGCTTACCACTCATATTTTAATGAAGCATACCGAGAGTATATTTCCGATATTGAAAATAAAGTTGAAAACTTAAGAAGACAGTGGGGAGCACTTAACTACAATTCATTAAATTTGGTCATAGCAAAGCAGGCTTTATTGTTACAATATACTCAGTTAATAAATACAGAGGATTTCACTGCATTAGTTACTCGTTTAAATGAGTTAATAGATTCAGCAAACGAAACAGGTCTTAATGACCTTACAAGTCACTATTCTCAACAGGTAATTCAAGCTTTTAACATCAAAGAAAGAAAACCACATGAACCTGTTCAATCAATTGATTTTACTGGCTTATTAGAAAGTCATGTTAGCTACCAAAGTAATTTATCAGCGATTGCGGAAACCATTGAAAGTATAAGAGAGGCAATTCAATTATTTAAAGAGCCATATCGTGACTTATCCCAGATAAGAACAAAAATTTCTGAACTTCAAACAGAAATTGAGATTAAAAAAAGAGCAATTGCAAGAGTTGAGCAAAATGATGCTTGTGTTTCTTATCAAGCGGAGCAACGAGAAATCACTGTTATTGAGACAAGAATAATTGCTAATGAACAGGCTTTATCTGCCAATCAGAATCAATATCTTGACAGATTCTATACTCGAATTGATTATCATTTTAAGCAGTTTGGCAGTCAAAACTTCACCCTAGAAAGAGGTACAGACAATAGAGGTCATCAACCAGTATATTTTCTAAAAGTAAAATTCAAGAATGTAGAAATTAATGACTCTAATATTACCAAGGTATTTAGTGAGTCAGATAAGCGTGCCTTGGCACTTTCATTATTTTGGGCAAGATTGGATTTTCTTTCACCAGATGAAAAACAAAGAGCAATAATCGTATTGGATGACCCAGTTACAAGCTTTGATGATAATCGCATTTTAAAATCCATTAATAGAATCAAAGAAACCCTGCGCAGTGTAAGTCAAATTGTTGTACTAACTCATTATTCACACTTTATCAGAAATTTTCTTGAAAGGGCAATGAATGATGATTTCCCTATTTCTTTTATAGAGATTGCTCAAAACGATTCGACAAGTTTTTTAAGAAGAATTGAAAGTAAAACCTTCACCGAAACGACCTATGAAAGAGTTGTTTCAAAAATATATCGATTTATAAATAGGGAAAGTGAAGAAGATATAAGGACATATCTAAGGACTTTTTTGGAAAGCCAATATTTCCCACATTTTTATATAGGAAAATTGATAGAGTTTGAGCAAAATGGAATTACCTGTTCAAACCTTAGCGATAAGATAGATCAAATATTTTCAGATAAAGATGTAGTAAGAGCAAAATTTCATGAATTCCGAACTACATTAAATGGTGATAATCACATTTTCACAAGTAGCAATGAAGAAGACATCAGGAGTTTTGCAAGAGAAATGATGGATTATTTATATAATTTTTCCCATGACGTTTAGACAATGAAATTCACAGAAGAAAAATTAGAAAAGGCAAATACAATGGTTAATGATAAATGGTTAATGGTTAAAGAAATCAAACATTTATCATTAATAATTAACCATAAACAATTATGAACAGCGAAATCATCATATACCAAAACCAGGAAGGCAACATCAAAATAGATGTGCGGCTGGAAGAAGAAACCGTTTGGCTAACCCAAGACCAAATGGCAACCTTGTTTGGTAAGGCAAAATCTACCATCAACGAGCACATTAAAAACATTTATGAGGAAAACGAGCTGGTAGAAACCACTACAATGAAGAAATTCGGAATTTCCGAATTTCAGCAAAAAGCCCCGTTTTACTACAATCTGGATGTCATTATTTCCGTTGGCTATCGGGTAAAATCGCCCCAGGGTACACAGTTTCGCATTTGGGCTACCCAACGGTTGAAAGAATACATTATTAAAGGTTTTACCCTGAATGACGACCGCTTTAAGAGCGGCAATACGATGAATTATTTCAACGAACTGCAGGAACGCATTCGGGAAATACGCCTTTCGGAACGCTTTTTTTATCAGAAAATCAAAGACATCTACACCACCAGCATTGATTACGACCCAAAAGATGAAAAGACCATTGAGTTTTTTAAAGTGGTGCAAAACAAACTCCTGTGGGCCATCAGCCAGCAAACAGCAGCCGAGTTGGTATATCGTAGGGCAGACGCTACCCTGCCGTTGATGGGTATGCAGTCGTATGATAAAAAAGGAACCGTTTCTATAAAAAAAACTGACGTAAGCATTGCTAAAAACTACCTGAACGAAGATGAAATAAAACTCCTTGGGCTTTTAGTGGAACAATACCTTGCCTTTGCTGAAACCATGGCACAGCAACGCATCCCTATGTATATGAAAGATTGGATTGAGCGTTTGGATACTATTCTGCAACTAAACGGCAGGGAATTATTGACCCATGCCGGAAAAATAAGCCACGAAATGGCATTGGAAAAATCGGGTGAAGAATTTGAAAAATACCAACTTGTACAAAAGGCGTTAGAGAAAGAGCAAAGCCTGAAAGAACTGGAAGAAGACATAAAAAAATTGAAGAAGCCTAAAAAATGAGATTTACCGAAGAAAAATTAGAAAAGGCGTTTACCGAGTTGTTGGGGCAAGAAGGATTTCCCCACCATTTGGGCATTACCATTGCCCGAAAGCCCGATGAAGTATTGATTGAGGACGATTTGAGAAATTTTCTTTTAATGCAATATGCACCGCAGGGTATTACACTCAATGAAACCAATTCAATTATTCTTCAACTCAAATCGCTTCCATCATCAGACCTATACGAAAGCAACAAAACCTTTTTGAGAATGCTTGCGGACGGTTTTATTCTGAAACGAGAAGACCGCAACCAAAAAGACATTTACATTCAGCTTCTCAATTATGCAGGGCTCAACAAACACCGCCAACCCAACGAAGACGAAGTAATTTCCATAGCAGCCGAACCCGAAGAACAATATCCAGCAGATACGAATATTTACAAGTTTGTGAATCAGTTGGAAATCATTGGCAATGAAAAACGAATCCCTGACGGCATTATTTACATCAATGGTTTGCCTTTGGTGGTATTTGAGTTCAAAAGTGCCATTCGGGAAGAAGCCACCATTTATGATGCTTTCAAACAATTAACGGTTCGTTACCGCAGAGATATTCCCGAATTTTTCAAATACAATGCTTTTTGTGTAATCAGTGATGGCGTAAACAACAAAGCAGGTTCGTTCTTTGCCCCTTACGAATTTTTCTATGCCTGGCGTAGAGTGGCGGGGCTAGCCAAGGACGTTGACGGCATAGATTCAATGTTTACGCTGGTTCAGGGAATGTTCAATAAAAACCGTTTGCGTGACATTATTCGCAACTTCATTTACATACCCGACAACAGCAAAAAGGAAGAAAAAATCGTTTGCCGTTATCCGCAGTATTACGCTGCAAGAGCTTTGTATGAAAACATCAAAAAAGCCCAAAAACCCGAAGGAGACGGAAAAGGCGGAACTTATTTTGGTGCCACAGGTTGCGGAAAGAGTTTCACGATGCTTTACCTGACAAGGTTATTGATGAAAAGTGAATACTTTGAAAGTCCCACTATAGTTTTGATTACCGACCGAACAGATTTAGACGACCAATTGTCGACACAGTTCATCAATGCCAAAGGATTTATTGGCGACAACACCGTGGAAAGTGTGGAAAGCCGAGCCGACCTGAGAGCCAAACTACAAGGCAGACAAAGCGGTGGCGTTTTCCTGACCACCATTCACAAGTTTACAGAAGATACCCAACTGCTTACCGAAAGGGAAAATGTGATTTGCATTTCGGACGAAGCACACAGAAGTCAGGTAAACCTTGACCAAAAAATAAAAGTAACCGAAAGCGGAGTTAAGAAATCTTTTGGCTTTGCCAAATACCTGCACGATTCGTTACCCAACGCAACCTATGTAGGTTTTACAGGAACACCTATTGATGCAACGCTTGATGTGTTTGGTAAAGTAGTAGATGCCTACACCATGACAGAATCGGTGAAGGATGAAATCACCGTAAGGATTGTGTATGAAGGCAGAGCCGCAAAAGTAGCTTTGAAAAACGGTGAACTGGAAAAGATTGAGCAATACTATGAAGAAGCAGCCGAGTTGGGAGCCAACGAATATCAGATTGACAAAAGCAAACAGGAAACGGCAAATATGTATGCCATACTTGGCGACCCTGACCGCTTGAAAGAAGTTGCCAGTGACTTTGTAACCCATTACGAAAACAGAATTTCAGAGGGTGCCACCGTAAAAGGAAAAGCAATGTTTGTGAGCAGCAGCCGTGAAATTGCGTATGAACTTTACAAAAACATCATTGCCCTTAGACCAGAATGGAACGAAATAAGAGAAGCGGAAGAAGGTGCAGAATTAACCGACAAAGACAAGCGGGAACTTAAGCCGATTGAACGCATTAAGTTAGTAATGACAAGAGGCAAAGACGACCCAAAAGAACTTTGGGATTTATTGGGCACTTCTGATGACCGAAAAGAACTTGACCGACAATTCAAGAATCCGAAATCCAATTTCAAAATCGCCATTGTGGTGGATATGTGGCTCACAGGTTTTGATGTTCCGTTCTTAGATAGCATTTACATTGACAAGCCGATCCAGCAACATAATTTAATTCAGACTATTTCACGGGTAAACCGCAAGTTTGAAGGCAAGAACAAAGGTTTGGTGGTGGACTACATTGGTATCAAAAAACAAATGAATCTTGCCCTTGCCAAATACAACAAAGGCGATGAAGATAATTTTGAAGACATTGACCAATCGTTGGTAGTGGTAAAAGACCACTTGGATTTATTGGCTAAACTGATGCACAAGTTTGACAATACAAAGTATTTCAAAGGCAGCACCATAGAGCAACTCAACACCTTAAATATGGCTGCGGAGTTTGTGCAGCAAACCAAAGAAATGGAAACCCGATTTATGGGCTTGGTGAAGCGACTGAAAGCCGCTTATGATATTTGTGCAGGAAGCGAAAAACTGACCCAAACCGAAAGAGATTACACCCATTTCTATTTGGCAGTTCGTTCCATTGTTTTCAAGTTGACCAAAGGCAATGCCCCTGACACAGCACAGATGAACGTAAGAGTAAGGGAAATGATAAAAGATGCTTTGCAAAGTGATGGAGTAGAAGAAATTTTCAAACTTGGAGAAGAAGGAGAAAGCGAACAAGACATTTTTGATGAAGACTATTTGGCTAAGATTGATAAAATCCAACTGCCGAACACGAAAATCAAATTGCTTCAACAGCTACTTGCTAAAGTTATTGGAGAAATCAGAAAAGTAAACAAAGTAAAAGGCATTGACTTCACCAAGAAAATGCAAGCCATCGTTGAACGCTACAACAACCGTGACGCAAACGACATTTTGAGAAGCGAAGTATATGAGGAAATGGCAGAAGCCTTGACAAACCTTATTTGGGACGTTCACAAAGAATTTAAAACAGGTGACGAATTAGGAATTGACTTTGAAGAAAAAGCCTTTTACGACATATTAAAAGAGCTTTGCAAAAAATACGACTTCACCTACCCTGACGACAAACTCATTGACTTATCCAAAGCCGTAAAACTCATTGTTGACAGCCAAGCCAAATTCCCTGACTGGAATAAACGTGACGACATAAAATCAGCCTTGAAAGTGGAGTTGATTTTGATTTTAGATGAGTTCGGCTATCCACCAGTGGAGAGAGATGAAGTGTATGTAGAGATATTTGAGCAAGCAGAAAACTTTAAGAAAAACAGACAGTAATGAACCCACGCAGCAGTCACACACATTGCCAAGTCGCACCAGCCGACCCGCAAGCCAAAACTTGGCAAAGAGTGTGCCTGCCCCACCCTGAAAAAATTGAATTAAAAAAATTTCCCGACCCTTCTGAAAATAAAAAATACGCAAACGCACAGAACAACGACAGACAAAAATCAGTTTCTAAACAGACACCAAAACCATTGACAGCAAAGCGTTTCAACTACTCGGTGGACAGAAGGCCAGCTTGTAACATGGGTTTTGCAAAATGGCGGCTGACGTGCTTCTATGACAGTTTTGTGCAAGGCTCAACATTCGGAATTCTAATAAACATTAGTGCTAAAAATCCGCCACTTCGCAAAGCTCAGAACCGTTGGCAGTAACCTTTCGGCAAATTCCATACAAACATTTCTTTTATGACACAACCAAAGCGAGAACGCTTCTTTGCACGAATGCTCTTTAAGTATCACGGCGACAACAAACGTGAAATTTGCTACATCTACAATCGTCAGGACCTTGACGACTTGCTGAACATTAAGCGGCAAGAGTGGGACAACTCTCAATTCATTTCTGTTGGCGACATCGTAACCCTTGAGGGACATAAATGCAAAGTGGTTAACATCAATTTCAAACTGGAAGAGCATCTGTATGAAATGGGGCACGGCTACGGCATCAACATGCTTTCGCCATCTGACCCTACTGACTACAACTGCCAGATTGGAGTTTTTGTTGAAAGGCTGGACTGACCAAAATTTCAGCAAGTTCACCTTCGGCTTTTGTCGCCGACCAATGTTCTTTGACAATTTCCCACAAGTGAGTAGTTAGCCGCTCTGGACTAATCTTGCGTTGTGGGACTTCTTTGAAAAACACGAAATCATGCAGTTCTTCCAGAGTGTACGTTTGGTGCAGAACTTTGGCTGCATCAAGAATTTTTAAACTGACATCCACATACTTTTGGTTAACGGTGGGCGACAAAGGACGCAGTTTCTTTAGTTTTTCAATCATTTCCGTTGACATGACTAAGGCTACTGCCAACATGGGTTTGGAGTCATAGCGGCTTGACAGAATAATTATCAGCAGCATATGGCTACTGGGCAGTTGTTCCATCAGACGAAACGCAGGTCGGCTTTTTTTTAAAACATTAAACATTTGTATTTCTATTTAACTTCAGTTCCGGGCAGGACATTATAAAATCCCCACCTGCAGCAATACCTGAACGTTATTTGCAACTAAATCTATTCAATATGAAATATTTATATTTAGCTTTTTTTATTTTTTTTATAAGTTGTAAAGACGGCAAACTTACCTTTAAGGACATAAACAATACTTGTGATAATGTGGATTATATATGGACAAAAAGAAGTATGCCAATAGATATTTCAATTGGGGGAAATAACATGGAAATTCAAGAGACAGAATTCAAAAATAAAAAAACGGCTGACAGTTTAATAAACCAAATGAAAGTCGTACCTAAAGAAGTAGTATTAACAAATACATCATCATCGAAGAGCAAAACTTTTACAGTAAAAATTACTACTTTGACAAATGACGACACTACTTCAAATACATTATTATATACATTATTTCCAGGTGAACAAAGAAAGATAGGTTGTACTCATTTTGGATATATATTACTTGACAACCATGATCTTAATAACTCTACCAGATCATCAGGAGTTCAGATTGGACAGAAAAAATTTGAAATCGTTGCAGAGTTTATAAAAAAATAGCTGCAAATAACAAGAGCATTTGCGTTAATGCGGTTAGACGACAATTCAAGTGATGAACATTTTATCTTTACTGGACTAAACAATTAATTCAACAAAATAATTTCAAATACCGCATTAACGCAAATGCGTGAACGTTAGCGGTCAGTTTAGGACGACACTTAACAACAAAATTCAATAGACAGAAAATATGGCTGAATTAAAATGGAAAGAAGCAATTAAAAAAGTGTTGAATGAAGAAAAGAAACAACTTCACTACACAGAAATTGCTGAACTTATTGCTGAAAGAGGTTACAGAAAATCATTGGGAGCAACACCGCAAGACACGGTAAGTGCAAACCTTACAACTGACATTAACACAAAGAAAGAGAAATCAATCTTTGCAAAAACAGCCAAAGGTTATTACATCTTACGCAAGTTTTTAAATCAACCTGACGACAATGACATTGACGACAGCGAACCTGAAATTGTAAACGACAAAATTGTAACTAAAGACAGCCATAAAATCATAAATGCTTTTGGAATTTACTGGAACAGAAATCTTGTTTATTGGAAATCACAACCAGACTTATTGGGCATTCAACAAATCGGTGCGACCGAAGTAAACTTTAAAGACCAAATTGGTATTTATTTATTGCATGACAGCAGGGAAACAGTTTATGTTGGCCAAGCAATTGAACAGTCTCTTGGCAAAAGACTAAAAGACCACACGACAGACAGACTTGCTGGACGCTGGGACAGGTTTAGTTGGTTCGGTTTTTATCCAGTGACAGAGGACGCAAAACTAAATTTAGGTGTAAAATTCAAAGACTTTACAATTCAAAATTTGGGCGACATTTTAGAGGCAATTCTTATTGAAAGCATTGAACCACGACAAAATAGAAAACAAGGAAATTCATTTGTCGGTCTTGAATATTTACAACTTGAAGCACCTGAAATTAAAAAGAAATTGAAACAACAAATCATTCAAGAATTGACAGACAAATTATAAAACCGAACGGCTAACGGGTTTTGCGTCAGGCGGGCTGACGTGCAAACTTGGAGCTTTGTGCTTCGATTAAACTTTAGTAATAAATTGAAACTTTGTGCCCGGAAACCCGCCCGAACGCAAAGCCCTAAACCGTTGTCTGCAAGCATTTTTCAACACTCTAAAATTTCAAATAATGACATACAAAACATCGTTAGACAATTTAGCAAAAGGAGTCACAATTGGAGTAACTCTATTATTTGCATTTATAATTTTTGGGCAATACTCAATATTCAAAGACACAGGTAGAGCAATTCCAATTTACACGACTGCTGCATTACTATTGATATATTTTATTGCATTCGCATTTAGACCAATTGACTATAAACTTTCGACTGACCAATTGATTATTCATAGACTTTTATCAGACGTTAAAATTGACAGAAACCAAATTAAAAGTGTAGAGTATTTAGACAAAGAAAAAATTGGTTGGGCTGTTAGGACATTTGGAGTTGGTGGACTATTTGGGTATTTTGGGAAATTTGCAAATACGAAAATTGGTAGTATGACTTGGTATGCAAAGAAGAAACAAAACTGTTTTGATTAAGACAATAGATAAAAAAAATAATTTTGACACCTGATGAGCCAGAAAATTTTGTTGCAAATTTCAACTCATAGATATGCCAGTGAAGGCTCCCCATTTCTTGGCTCAGGAACGACAGCAGTTGCAGCCTCGTTAAACGGAAGAAAATATTTGGGAATTGAATTGAAGAAAGAATATTTTACCGAAGCGAAAAAAAATGTAAATGAAGTTAAAAAAGTTGTATCTGATAAATTAAAAAAGAAAATTTAATCAACAGAATGCCCGAACAACAAAATATAGAATATAAACAAAGTTGGCATGATGACTACCTGAAATGGGTTTGTGGTTTTGCCAATGCACAAGGTGGTGCAATAGTCATTGGTAAAGATGATAATGGCAAAGTAGTCGGCATTAGTGATTACAAAAAACTGATGGATGAAATACCTAACAAGGCAAAAGACCTGATGGGGATTTTACTTGATATAAATCTGCATGAAGAAAAAGGTTTGTACTACCTTGAAATAATTACGCAGCCTTATGCAGTACCCATTTCTTTGCGTGGCAGGTATTACTACCGCAGCGGAAGCACCAAACAAGAATTGATTGGTGCAGCACTTACCGATTATTTACTTCGTAAAAGTGGTAAGACATGGGATGAAGTTGCGGAGCCAACAGCCACACTTGATGACATTGATGATGCCAGTTTAAAATCATACATAGCAGCTTCACTTCATGCTGGAAGGATTTCAGATGTGGAGGGATTAAGCAAAGCAGATTTGATTGCCAAGCTCCGCCTGACAGATGATAATGGTAACATTAAAAGGGCAGCCATTGTTTTGTTTGGAAAGAACCCGGCAAAATTTTTCAATAATTGCGTTGTAAAAATTGGCCGCTTCGGTAAAGACAGCAGCGACCTGAGATTCCAGGAGACAGTTGAAGGCAATATTGTTTATTTACTAAAAGAAGTGCTGGAGCAATTAAACCGGAAGTTTCTAACCCGTGCTATTTCGTTTGAAGGCATACAAAGAATTGAGAAAGGTGAATATCCTATCGCAGCACTCCGTGAAATGTTGCTCAATGCATTAGTGCATAGAAATTACTTAGGTTCATCTGTTGTGCAGATGCGTATGTTCGACAACCACTTTAATATCTGGAATGAAGGCGAATTGCCTGCCGGTATCAGTTTGGATTCCCTCAAACGGCAGCATCCATCAAGGCCAAGAAATTTATTAATCGCCGATGTATGTTTTAAGGGCGGCTACATTGATGCTTGGAGAAGCGGAACATTAAAGATTATCAGTACCTGCAAAGAAGCAGGATTACCTGACCCTGAAATTATTGAACAGGATGGCGGCATATTGGTAACCCTCTTTAAAAATAAATACAGTAAATACCAGCTACAAATATTAGGATTGAATGAGCGACAGGTAAAAGCGATATTGTATGTTGTTGAACACGGCAGTATTACCAATTCAAAATATCAGGAAATAAATGCAGTTGCTAAGACACTGGCTACTGAAGAATTGAAGGACTTGATTGGTAAAGAGCTAATAAAACAAACCGGTTCAAAAGGAAGGGGAAGCAAGTATGAGTTAAAAGAATAATTGGCCGCTAATTGGCCGTATTGGCCGCTAATTGGCCGGGAATTGGCCGGTTTTTTAAGGGAAACAGCAATGAATGAGAACTCCGCAAATCAGATACAATTATTTAAATCGGTCTTCAGGGGCCGGGAGGATGTATTTGCCATTCGATGGGAAAAAGCTGATAAAAGCGGCTATATGCCTGCATATCATTTCGACCCCTACAGATACCGGGCTCACAAAATGAAGGGCGGGACTTTTCAAAACTATACAGATAAAACATACCTAAGACTTACTGATGATGAAATTGCCAAACATTTAAAAGGAGAGCAATATATCGGAATCTATCCGTTACTGCCTGATAATACTTCATGGTTTCTTGCAGCAGACTTTGATGAGGACAATTGGGTTCATGATTCAAGAAAATTTCTCAAAGTATGTAACGAAAAAGGAATACCTGCATATTTGGAACGTTCTCGTTCAGGCAAAGGCGGACATGTATGGATTTTTTTTGAACATCCCTACCCTGCAATCAGGAGCAGGAAGATTTTCATTTCCATTCTTGAACAATCGGGAGCATTCTCAATATTTGACAAGGGTTCAAGTTTTGACCGTTTATTTCCCAATCAGGATTTTCATTCTAGGAAAGGCTTAGGAAATTTAATTGCATTGCCGCTATTCAAAAAAACATTGGAACAAGGAAATAGTTGTTTTATTGATGCAGAAACTTTACAACCAATAAAAGAACAGTTTGAATTCCTGAAAAACATCAAGAGGGTTTCCATTTCAGAATTAAACAAACATTATCAATCAGTTTCAACGCTCACTATTTCCACTCCACCAAAAGCAAGCAATGGAAAATTAATCATTACATTATGTAACGAAGCAAGAATCAGTCGTGAAGGAATGATAACTCCATTAATAAATTTTCTGAAAGAAGAATTAAATTTTGCAAGTACAGAGTTTATCATCAAAAAGAAAATAGGCAAGAGTACTTTCGGCACAGAACGTTATTTCAAATTTGTGGAAGAAGCGGAAACCGAAGTTATAGTTCCAAGAGGTTTCATAGGAAAATTAATTCGCTACTGCAGAGAGAATAAAATTGAACATGATTTCATTGATGACAGAAAAAAGCATAAATCAATACCGTATTTATTCAATGCCCAGCTAAGAGACCATCAGCAAACAGTTGTAGAATCAATTACTAAGAAAGATTTAGGGGTAATTGTAGCTCCACCCGGTTCTGGAAAAACAATTGTTGCATTAAAAATAATTTCGGATAAACAGCAACCTGCTTTAATCATCGTTCACAGGAAACAATTGGTTGAGCAATGGATAGAAAGGATTGAAACTTTTCTTGGGATTCCCAAAACCGAAATAGGAAAAATAGGGCAAGGAAAAAGTAAGATTGGAAATAAAATCACAGTTGCTACAATTCAAAGTTTAACAAAGGAAATTGAAAAGAGGAATAGTGAGGTTCTGAAAAACAATTTTGGAACTATAGTCATTGATGAATGTCATCACATTCCGGCAGAAACATTCAGAAATACAGTAGCGAAACTTAAAACATTTTATCTCTACGGGTTAACCGCAACGCCATTCAGAAAATACAATGACGGCAAACTTATTTTCATTTATTTAGGAGAAGTTATTACTGAAATAAAATCCAGTGAAATCAGCAATTCACAGCAAGCCAAAATTATCATTAGAAATTCTGAACTTGATATTCCTTTCAACTCCAAAACAGACCCGTTTGAAACTCTTTCCAAAATTCTAATTCACGATTCAGCAAGAAACAAGTTAATTCTGAATGATGTAAATGCTGAATTGAAAAAAGGCAAAAGAGCTGTGATAATCACTGAAAGAAAGGAACACATTGATTCTCTAAACCAGTATTTGAAACAATCTTATGAGACGATAACATTGAGTGGTGATGATTCAGAAGCCAACAGAAATTCTAAATGGAAAATGCTGAAAGGCGGTAATTACCAAGTTCTCATTACTACAGGACAATTCTTTGGTGAAGGAACTGACTTACAAAACGCCAACTGTTTGTTTCTTGTATATCCGTTTTCATTTGAGGGAAAGTTGATTCAATACATTGGCAGAGTTCAACGTTCAGAAGTCACGCCGGCTATTTATGATTACCGTGATATTAAAATTGACTATTTGAACAAACTATTTCTAAAACGAAACACTTTTTACAGGAAGATTGATAGACAGGCAACATTATTTGATGAACCAAAAGAAGAAGTTAAACACTCAAATATCATTACCATTGATAAAGAAATAAAAATCCTGATTGGAGAACTTGAATTTCGTTATTGCAGTGTTTTGTTCAAACATATAATTCCCGAATTGAAAACCGAACTTGAATTTGAAATTGAGAATCTTGAAATAAGACCGGAGTTTGAAGTTTTGAAACCCTACTTTGCAAAAGCACTTAAATCAAAGAATGTGAAGATTCAAATTTGTGCAGAGTTTGATGACGGCAAACTGGTTTCTCAATTGGCAACATCAAATGATATTGACAAAATAAATCGAGAGGTGATTGAAGGTGTGAAATTCAGTTTCGTTTCAAAAAATATTATTGGAAAACCATTGCAGCAATCAGAGAACCTTTTAGACATCAATCAAATACAGGGGCAGAACAGCAATTCGCTTTACAGTTCAGGCGAAGAATTGCTTGAAAATATATTGAAGAAAGAAAATTACAAGCATTATAGGCAGTTGCAGTTCTTAGCACAACGACACGATAGAAGCACTTTGAAAATTCGTTTTGTATTAAGTCCATTTTCGTTTGTATTTCTATTGTCAGGAAAAGAACAGTTTCACATTGTTTTGGAGACATTGGACACGGAAGAAGCAACTTACTTGTGGCATTTTCCTAAAGACAAACCGACACTTAAAATGAAATTGAAAGAAATTGACGACCAATTAAGCATCATCAGAAATAAAGGCAGACAGGTTTTCCTTGAAAGGCAACCGACTGGTTTCCATCGGATAATGCATGATTATTCTGACAATAAAAAGGGATTCGCAATCTGGAAAGACTTACTGGAAGAACAAATTGTTTGACCCTACACACCAAGTCAGGCACATTTGCAAGACACACAAAGCCACCACACAGAAGCCAACCTTGCAAAAGAGCCTGCCTTGTTCCCACGCTTCCGGGACACACCCTGCCACGGTGGACACAGACATTCAATTCAAGTTACCAAGACGAAGGGCGAACATACAGCAGGGGTATTGCCAAAATGCAGGCTGACGAAAGCCGTGTTTTAACTGTTGTAATAACTCTGTTGGGCTGCATATCCAGCCTGACGTTAGTAATTTAGCATTAGTTCTTATCATCAACTTTTTTATCTTTATTCAGCAGCAGTTAGCCGGGGGGGACGGAATTCAAATAGTAATTTTGACAAACCATAATTCATTATGACAATTCCAGAGCCTAAAAATATTAAGTGTCTAACAATATTATTTGTAACTATATTGTTTTTGACAAGTTGTTCAAATCAATCAAAAAATTCCAAAAAAGTATCCTTAGCAGGAATGTACAAATTATTGATAATGGAAAATCAAGACTCAACAGGTACATGGCATGAAGATAGTTGGGCAAAAGGTGGAGACAGTTATATTGTATATGACGGATTAGGACACATGGCAGTTCAAATAACACCAAAAGGATACAAAGATTTTAAATGGTTTACTGAGGTTGAATCAATAAATGAAAACTTTGTTAAGCAGAAAGTAGATTCAATGTCTTTACCAGACCTCAAAGCAGCAGTTGTTGAATTTTCATCAAGTTATGTTTATGTAGCAAATTACAGTATTGACGACACCGCAAACATTGTTACGCATAAACGTATAACAAGTTCTATTCCTTCGGTTTGGGGGGCAGACGTCAAACGGGCATTTACTTTTAGCGGCGACACATTAATACTGAAAATTCTAAATGGAAATCGCAGGTTAAAATGGGTTCGACAAAAGTAAAGACAATGGCTTACCAATAAGGCCAGCAGGCGACGGGTTTTGCGTTAGTGGGCGGACAGTGGGAATAGAAACATTGAGCAATTAATAAACGTTGATGCTGGCAGACAGTTTTCGGTTTCAAAAGCCCACCAACGCAAAGCCCGAAACCTTTGTCTGCCATGATCTTTGCACTGTTTCGGTGGATAAAATTGTCATCTTTTAAAAAGATAGATTATGAAATCTTACTTCACTTTTTTCTTTCTGCTTTTCATCGCATCATGCGATAAAGAAAATAATCCGCCTTCAAACACACCTTCAAATCAAGTTTTCCCTAATGAGGTAGGTAATTATTGGGTTTATAAGTACAATGACGGCTCTAATAGCGAACAATACATTTTCGTTGACATTGTTGGAACTGGGACACTTCCAGATGGACAAAGCGCAACAATTTGGACAAGCACTTTACAAGATGCAACAAATCAAGAATATTTACTGGATAGTTCTTTCGTAGTTGTTGACGAACAAAAGGCAGTTTTCTATGGAGTACCATGTTTAACTTGTACAACCCCAATGCCCGACGAAAAACGCAGATATATTTTTCCTTTGCAAGTAAACAACAAATGGTTTACAGACAAATTTTTTGGTGACACAACAAAAGTCTTAAATGAAAGCAACTTAACAGTTCCAGCAGGCACATTTGATAATACTTTCCAATTATCAAAAACGGTTGGTTACGTTGTTAATTCGTTCACCAAAGACACTATTTGGTTAACGCCAAATATTGGAATGACAAAGTTCTATCAAAATGAATACAGCTTAGGACCACTGCCGGGAAACGGCATTTGGGAATTATCAAGCTATAAATTGAAATAGAATTAAGGCAGCCAACAAATGTATCCTATGTACCTAAGGTAGCCTGTCGGTTATTTTTTTGGCATGTTGTGAATATTATTGTTTTTGTTATTTTTTTTAAATAAATAAACCCTGCTACAGACTTGCCGCAGTAAATTGCTTACACCTCATGTTTAGTAGTCAGGGTTCATGAATATTTTACAATTCCAAATTCATAAGATTGTTGGTTGATTAGCACAAAGCGGATCCTGTTGAAAAGTATTCTTACAATTTTTATGATTACAATTTTACTATCCTTTCGTTTTATTTGTTCCTGGAAATACAGTGCCATTGCTGATTGATAAAAGTTCTTTTCGTAAATACTCCATTTGCGAAATCATATAATCAAGTGCCCTTCTGCGGCTTTGTTGTTTGCAGTCCAAAGCTTTTAGCCAGTTAATAAAATTATGGCTCCAGCTTGCATTGTCATATTGTTCAGGAATATCCATACCGCTAAATGCAAGCATACCTTTGATTCTGTTTTTGCAACGAGTCAAATCTTTCCAGATTCTCTTACGATGACGAAAGAATACCCGGTCGGCTTTGGGTAATGAAATTAAAAGTTACTGCAGCAATTTTTGATTGACTGCTACCTTAACTGCCTCAACAGCTTCTTTAACGAGCTTTTTAGGTTACATGGAGACTTGACGATAGCAGGGCTGACGTGCATTTCGTCAGCTTTTTGTTCGCTATCCGGCTTCTGTTCCGGCTGAAAACTCTCTGTTGAACTTTGGTTCTTATTCTGTACTTTAGTTCTTTATTCGGCTTCTGTTCCGGCGAAAGGTACATTGAATTCCATGTCATCGCCAATGTGTTGACGTTGCCTGCAAGCGTAGTTCAACACTATAAAAGCTTTGACAGACAAAAAATTATTAATTAATAAATGTATTTAATGAGAAACTTAATTTTCTTTATGCACACTTCACTTGACGGTTTTGTAGCAGGACTTAACGGAGAAATGGATTGGATAAATTTAGATGACAAAATGTTTGATTTTGTTGCAACAATGACAGCACAAGCAGACACAGCACTCTATGGCCGGGTGACTTATGAAATGATGCAAAGCTATTGGCCAAAAGCAGGCGAACAACTAAACGCAACAAAACATGACATAGAGCATTCAAATTGGTATAATAAAGTTTCAAAAGTTGTATTATCTAAAACTATTTATGAAACTGGACTTCACAATACCAAAGTTATTGGCGACCAACTCTCGGACAACATCAATAAATTAAAGCAACAGGAGGGGAAAAATATTTTAATATTTGGAAGTCCTAGTGCTTCACAATCGTTATTAAATGAAGGATTAATTGACGAGTTTTGGCTTTTTGTTAATCCAATAATATTAGGAAAAGGCATGCCGCTATTTAAAGATATAACTGGGACTACTAAATTGAAATTCATAGAGTCTAAAACTTTTGCGAGTGGTGTAATTGCACTTCATTATGGAAAATTGTAAATCAATTGACTGTCAATAAAAACGCCAGTGCAGGCTGACGGAAGCCCTGTTTCAACTGTTATTTTTCAATTTAGCTTCATATCAGCTTGACGTTAGTAATTTAGTCTTAGTTCTTATCAACAACTTTTTTATCTTTATTCAGCTGCAGTTAACCGGGGCGGACGGAATTCTTCTATTTCCTGCACTTCGACAATACCTGTTCGTTAGCGGCAAGCAATCGTACAGTACTACAAAGTAACTTTATCAGACATGGCTACAAAAAATCAAGTGCTTGACATGACACCGGTTGGTATGAAGTTTACCGTTTTGCAAGCTGGTTCTGACACAGGAGGAAAGTCATTAGACTTGCATTGGGAATTATTACCAAAGTGCAACATGAAAGGCCCGCTGGTGCATACGCATCCTCACGCCATTGAAACCTATGAAGTGCTGGAAGGTGAGATGGAATTTTTTCTAAAAGACAAATGGCTGCCTGCAAGTAAGGGTGACAAACTCACGGTTCCCAAAGGAGTGACTCATGCCTTCAGGAACCCGACTGAGAAAATTGTGACGGTTTACAATACGCACCAGCCTGCTCTTAGAATGGAAAATTATTTTGAAGACGTTTGCAAAGTGCTTGACAAGCTTACGGACAACAGAACAAAAGATTTTAAAATGAACCTGAAGTCCATACTGTATATGAGTGTGCTCATGAACAATTACCGTAACGAGATCATTGCCAAAAATCCACCTGATGCAGCTATTAAACTTCTTGGTTTTATCAGTAAGCTCATAGGTATTAACACATATTTTATGTAAACTTGTAGTAGTATTATTAACCAAAATGTGTAAACTTTTTTTAGGACAAGTCAAAATAAAATTCACTTATGTCGACACTAAATAAAACATCAGTTGTACTATCATTGGCATTCACAATCTTTTCTTCTATTAGCGCTAATGCCCAGGAAATAAAACCCTATAAGGCGAAAGAAATAGAGGTTTATAAAGGGCAGGAAATAAAACCAACAGGTAAAAAGCAGGGGCAGGTAGCACGAGATGGAAAGCAGGAAGTGAGTTATTTCTTTGGTTTATATAATTATTGGGTTCCCGGTACTTCCTACACTGTGCCAGATTATACAAACAAAACTGAGGTACTCCGAACTTCAGCAGGTACCGGAGTACTTCCGGGAAGTATAAGAATTGATGGAAACGGTAGCTACACCTGGAACAGCAGTTGGGATGGTAAGATTATTAAAGGGAGTTGGAGATTAACCGGTGATAGCGATTATCCGATTGAATTGATGAAGGCCCAGGAAGGAAAGAATTGGAAAATTGGTAAATCGAACGATGAGGGTGTTGCTATCATTGTATGGAATGGCTCAACTTGGTATAATGGCAAAAGGATAAAAGGCGGAAAATGATTTTTGTAACATCGTTTTCGCTTTTAAAAAGTCGTGTGAAGGCATTTGCAGTATTTTATTTTTTCTTTCTGGAAACTATTGCAAAGCATATTACTTTTTAAAGGAACTTTCGCGGAACAGAAGTAGGGCGGCCCACGGCATTGTGTTTATAAAATTGTGGATGGACAGACATTTATTCTCGGACAGCGTTCAGGTTGACAACCTTTTCGTGGGACAGCCCCACACGAACTTTTAAGAAAAATATAACGAACAAACAATCGCTTAACGTTACCAAACAGAAATAACAACACATCAATATGAAAAAAGGAAAAACAATCACAAACAAAATTACTGGTGAAAAAATTACCTGGGTTGAAACAAGTGCCGACACCAATGGTAAATACATTTTATTTGAGTTTGATGTTGCGCCAAAAGGCTATGTTCCCGTGAGGCATATTCACCCTTCGCAAAATGAGCATTTTGAAATACTATCAGGCTCTCTTCGACTTGAATTGAATGGAGAAACCAAGCATTTAAGCGCGTCAGACAAAATAGTTGTTCCTAAAGGGCAACCACACCAATGGTGGAACAATTCGCCCGACACGACTGTAAAAATGAAAATAAAATTTGAACCGGCACTGAAAACAGAAATATTTTTTGAGCAGTTTTTTGGACTGGCTAACGATGGCAAAACTAAAGCGGACGGTTCTCCAAAGTTCCTGCAGGTAATGGCTATGAGCAACACATACGAAATTTATATTTCAGGACCACCAATTCCTGCCCAAAAAATAATGAGTTTCGTATTAGGTGGCGTAGCTCGTTTGTTTGGGTTCAAAAAATATTACAAAAAATATAGTGAGTATTAGAGCCAATAGACGGGTAAGTTTTTCAATCGGGGACAATGACGTGAAACTAAACGCCACCTTCGGCAATTTGCGAACCGTTGTAAGCAATCCCACGGTGGACACAAACTTTCAATTCGAGTTACCAAGACGAAGGGCGAACACATAACAGGAAGTTTGCTGCTATGCTGGCAGACGAATATATTCTCAGCTTCATATCGCTATCAGCCCATATCCAGCCGACGGGATTCTATCAGCTTTTGTTGTTATCTTCATCAGCAGTTTTTCAATCGGTGGCGGCTCCGGGCAGGACATTATAAAATACCAGCACAGCAGCAACCTAAATATTTTCAATCTTCGTATGACTGAGCCTACGCGTACTTTTTTGTAGCTTGCAGCTACTAACCCCAATCTTCATTTATTCCAAATAGCTATTTGTATGCGTACAGGTGAAATAAAACTTAAAATTTATCTGTTCACACACCATCAATATTTATAAAAAAAAATCCCCTCAAAACAATCAAAGTCAACTGAAAAAAATTGCATGCCAACCCTTGCAAAATAATAAAAGGTAGTATTTAATTACCTGTTGTTCCATCCCGTACTTTCACTTTTTTTCGATGCTGGTTCTTTTTTTCGAATTGTAAAATTTCTTTTGGTTTATTACCGGTGTTTACTTTTTCTTTTGGTAAACTATCCTGCAATAATGTATTTTTATTGATTGTGTTTGCTGAAGTGTCTTTTTGATGCACACCAACGGGCTTTGGCTTTACGATGGCATCATAACTGTAGGTTTCTGTTCTTATTAAAGAAGAAGATCCCGGTAAATAATATTTCCAAACCCCGTCTTTCACCGCATATGCATTAATTTTAATGATTTTTTTGTCAACTTTATATTCATCATACAAATCGGGAACATAAATGGTATCATATTTTTTTTGTGGGTCTATTGCTTTCCAACTTTCCACATGTTCAAGTGAACCGTTGTAAAAATATTCCTGCTGGCCGTCTTTATTTCCCCAGCGATAATTTTCAACGGCAATTAAATCACCCATCAAACTGTACCTTCTCCATCTGCCTTCTTTCAAATTGTCTTTGTATTCTCCTTCTTCTTCATAACCGGGTTCACCCCTTAATTCATCTAAATGAATGAGCCATTTACCCTGTTTTTTATTGTTCATATCTATACAATTCAGGGTATCTCCACGATCAGAAATCATAAAAGTTTTGCATTGTGCAAAAACACCGGAATGAAAAATAGTTATAAGCGGTATGATTAACCAACGCATAAATTGTATATTAGATTTACGAATGTACTTTTTATTCCGCAATTAAGGTTTACGGTATAGTTCCGCATTCGTTTATGAAATGCTAAATGAGAAAATTATGCTAAAACTAACTTTTACCACTGTATGCTTGTGTATTGCCATAAGCCTGTTTGCACAAGTGCCTCCAACTTCAGCTGATCAAAGATTGAAGGGATTGGAGAAAAAATCGGCCTTGATAGCTCAATCAGTTATTAATCAAATTCCATTTAGAAATGTAGGTCCCAGCATTATGAGTGGTCGCGTTGTTGACCTAGCCGTAAACCCTAAAAACCCTACTCAGTTTTATGTGGCCTATGCAACCGGAGGATTATGGTATACCCAAAATAACGGACAGAGCTTTACCCCAGTTTTTGATAGTATGCAAGTGATTACAATAGGGGCCATAGCGGTTGACTGGACATCCGGTACCATTTGGGTAGGTACAGGCGAGGTAAATAGCAGTCGCTCATCATATGCAGGATTGGGTGTATATAAATCAAACAATCGTGGTAAAACATGGCAGTACATGGGATTACCTGAAAGTCATCATATTGGAAAAATTGTACTACATCCCACCAATAAAAATATTGCATGGGTTGCTGTACTGGGCCACTTGTATTCTCCCAATATAGAGCGGGGTGTATACAAAACAACAGATGGTGGTAAAACCTGGAAACAAACTTTGTTTGTGAATGAAAATACAGGAGTAGTAGATCTGGATATTCAATCAAAAAATCCATCGGTATTGTATGCGGCGGCATGGTACAGAACCCGCACTGCTGCTAACTTTGAAGAAAGTGGAGCGAGTAGCGGTATTTATAAAAGTACGGATGGCGGTAATTCCTGGAAGTTGATAACGAATGAAGGTGCAGGTTTCCCGGTTGGCAAAGGCGTTGGCAGAATTGGGTTAGCAACTGCTCATCAACATTCCAATTGGGTGTATGCTGTGGTAGATAATAATTTTCATTTGCCCGATACTGCAAAAAAAATGACCGATACATCAAAATACACCCTCACTGATTTTAAAGATTTATCGAAAGAAGCATTCCTTGCTTTAGATAATAAAAAATTAAATACTTTTTTACGACTGCGTAGAAATGGGATTCCTGAAAAATACACCGCAGAAATTATTAAAGAAAAAGTTAAAGCAAATGAATTAAAGCCCACCTGTATTTGGGATTATTTAATGGATGCAAATACTGCTTTATTCACAACACCCATTATTGGTTGCGAAGTATACAGGAGTGAGGATGCAGGTAAAACCTGGAAAAAAATGAATGATAAACAATTGAAATTATACAATACCTATGGCTATTACTTTGGTAAAATATTTGCCAGTGCTGCCAATGATGATAAATTGGTGATTACCGGTTTTGATGTTGAATTAAGTGAGGATGGTGGTAAAACATTTAAACCAATTAATAATGTATTAACCCATGCCGATCATCACATAGCCTGGATAAATCCTGCTGATGATCAACACATGATTATTGGTAATGATGGAGGTTGCAATATTACTTATGATGATGGTGCGCATTGGTTTAAGGCGAATACCCCATCCGTTGGTCAGTTTTACTCCGTTACTTATGATATGGCTACCCCTTACAATGTTTATGGTGGATTACAGGATAACGGCAGTTGGTTCGGCCCTTCAAACCATAAAGAGAATCCCGGATGGATGGCGAGTGGTTCCTATGCGTTTAAACCAATTAACGGTGGCGATGGTATGCAGGTGCAGGTTGATTGGAGCGATAATACAACGGTTTATTCCGGATTTCAGTTTGGAAATTATATGCGTAGCAATAAAAACAGGCGTGCATCTGTTGATGAGCCGGACGCAGATGCAGTTCCGGGAGAATCGGAAAGTTCAATAAAGTTGGTTACTGCTGCTAATGCAAAAGAGGATTCAACTATTTATATCCATCCGCGTGGCGATTTAGGAGAAGCGCCATTGCGTTTTAACTGGCAAACACCTATTTTATTAAGCAGACATAATCAGGATATTTTATACTATGGCAGTAATAAATTTCAACGTTCATTGCACCGGGGCGAAGATTTGGAAACATTAAGTAATGACTTAACAACCAATCCACCACAGGGCAATGTGCCATTTGGCACATTAACTACCATTAGTGAAAGTCCTTTGAGGTTTGGTTTGTTGTATGCCGGTGCCGATGATGGTTCATTACATGTTAGTTTTGATGATGGCTATACCTGGCAATCTATTCAGGATGGTTTACCTAAAGGCTTATATGTTAGCAGGGTAACTGCCAGTGCTTTTAAAGAAAGCAGGGTGTATGTAAGTTTAAATGGTTATCGGAATGATGATTTTAAGCCCTATTTATTTGTAAGCGATGATTATGGCAAAACCTGGAAGTCAATTGGTGCTGATTTGCCATATGAATCAATCAATGTTATAAAAGAAGACAACAAACTCAAAAATGTAATTTACGTGGGTACTGATGGCGGATTGTATGTAAGTGCCGACAATGGTATTACGTTTATGGGATGGGATAATGGTTTGCCTTTTAGTATTCCGATACACGATATTGCCATCCAACCTATTGCCAACGAAATTATATTAGGAACACATGGGCGCAGCATTTATATTGCTCCACTTAATGAAGTACAAACAAAACTTAAAAAATAATGTATACTACAATGTATAAGTAATATGCTGTAAAACAGCTTCAGGTAAGGCCGGTAGTTTTTTTCTTTCAATCAGAAAGGTAGACAGGCCGGCTAAATCTTTAAAAATAAAATGTTGTTGTGCAGCGCCTTCTAAATAGCCGGCTCCGCTGGTATTGCCGGTACCAACGCGCATGCCAATCATTCTGCGCACCATTGTTAAATGTTGATGGCGCCAGGTGCTTAATAAATGGTCTGTTTCAATCAATGCATCAATAATTTGGAATGAAGTTTGGAACAAAGGATAATTTCTGTATAGAATCATGAATAAGGCCGATTGCAGTGCAGATGCGGTAAACTGGTGTCTGAGTGCTGTACATTCTTCTTCTGTAAGATTACCATTGTTTTGATTGAATAAAACAAAATCAAAATCTGTTGATTTATTTTTTTCATGTATGTTTAAGCTTGTAACATATAAATGTCTGTAATCATTCCAGAAAGGGTGTTCTGTAATAGAAGATGGAGTTAATGAAATGGGCCGGTAAGTTTTCCATAAATCCGGTTTTAAATAAGGCATACGCTCTAACCATTTGTTCAATAATTCAGCTAATGATGGTGTAGCTTCTGCCTCATTAATGATTGAATAATCTGTCATCGTAAAGCCGCCATTGTTGGTTCTTTTGTAATAATCAGATCGGTGTCGTTGTTGCATTTTTAAACCCAATTTGACTTCAATCATTCTAAATTGTAAACTCTGAAAGCCGGATGCCGGAACAAGTAAATTCCGAAACGACAGGAAATCCAGTGGTGTCATCGTATCCAAAATGCGTACCTGTTGGTTTAATAAATTCAAGATGGTGTTGATTCTTTTAATGCGCTGCAAAATAATACCCGCATCTTCCGTATTATCATTTATGGTTTCTTTTCTGAAAATGGCAGTAATACTATCTATCTCAAATAAAATTTGTTTAAACCAAAGCTCATATGCCTGATGAATAATAATGAATAACATTTCATCATGTGCCGGCTCATTTCCTTTTTCAAAACTAGTGGGCTGCTGGCTGGATAAAATTTTATCTAATTGCAAATAGTTATGATAATAAGGTTGATTTGTTGCCATAACGCAATCGTTAATGTGGTAAATAGTACAAATAAAAAACTTCTGATTCAGATTCCTTTGTTTTTTTAATTTTCTCTTTGTTTTGTCTGCAATCCATTATGCCATTTTGCTGGTATATTTCTGGTATATTTTTTAAACTTGCTTAAATGTGTTTATTTTACACATCAATTCCAAAGCATACTTCAGCCAAGAACTTTATTTTTGTTTGGTGTGCATCAGTATGCGGGATTAAAAAATTAAATTTTAAAATGATGAAATCATTCCTGAGCTTTTTAACCGCCATTGTTTTTTTAACCGCCTGTAACCAGTCATCCCATCAGCAATCAGCAGTAGCTAAAAGTGATACTGCAATGATTGATGGCCATCCTGCCTGGATTATGCAGGGCAATATTTATGAAGTAAATATCCGTCAGTACACTGCTGCCGGAACTTTTAAAGCTTTTGAGCCCAATTTAGACCGACTGAAAGCAATGGGTGTACAAACTTTATGGTTTATGCCCATTAATCCCATCAGCAAAACAGATCGTAAAGGCAGCTTAGGAAGTTATTATGCAGTAAGTACTTATATGGATGTAAATCCTGAATTTGGTACAATGGCAGGTTGGAAGCAGTTGGTTGCATTATGCCATGAAAAAGGTTTTAAAGTACTATTAGACTGGGTACCCAATCATACAGGAGCCGATCATTATTGGTTAACCAAACATCCTGATTTTTATGTGAAAGACAGTACAGGCAAACCTGCAATGGCAGCAGATTGGGCCGATACGCGTAAATTAAACTATGCCAATAATGAATTACGCGATACAATGATTGCGCAAATGAAATATTGGATTGATTCTACCGGAATAGATGGTTATCGTTGTGATGTGGCCAGTGATGTTCCGGATGATTTCTGGAAAAAATGCATTGCTACATTAAGAAAAGATAAAAATATTTTTATGTTGGCCGAAGGCGATAAGCCTGCTTTAAATGAAGATGGTTTTGATGCCACTTATACCTGGAATGATTTTAATATCATGAAAGAAATTGCAAAAGGTAAAAAGCCGGCTTATGCAATAGATAGTGCCTTGCATAGAACAGATAGTTTGTTTCCCAAAAATGCCTTGCGCATGTATTTTACCAGTAATCATGATGAGAATAGCTGGAATGGAGCCGATTTCTCAACCATGCCCGGCGCCAGTCATGCCCCTTTTGCAGTATTTACGCAAACAATTGTGAGAAGTGTTCCCCTCATTTACAGCGGCCAGGAAGAACCTGTATTAAGGGTTATTCGCTTTTTTGATAAAGATACTATGATATTTAATAAATACGAACGGGCACCCTTTTATGCTAAGTTATTGCATTTAAGAAGTGAAAATGAAGCTTTGGCTGCAAATGCAACATTTATGCAAATTCATACCAATGCCGATGATAAAGTATTTGCTTATTTACGAACCATGAACAATAAAAAAGTTTTAGTTGTTTTGAACTGGAGTAGTAAGCCCATTACCGTTACATTGAATCATCCACAAATTATAGGTAATACTACTGAATTATTTACGAATGAAAAGGTGAGTGTAACAAAAGGCATGTCATTGCCATTAAATGCCTGGGGTTATAAGGTATTTGTATATTAAAATATATTTCATTGCATTAACAAAAAAATACATTTTATATAATAATAATTTCATCATGCAGTTAAAGAATTTAACACAACACATCATTAATAAAAACAGCTTTTTATGTGTTGGTTTAGATACAGAGTTAAAGCGACTGCCCAAACATTTACAGCAGCAGCCCAATGCTGTGCTTCAATTTAATAAGGCTATTATAGATGCAACGAAAGATTATTGTGTGAGTTATAAAATCAATACTGCATTTTATGAAGCAATGGGTGCAAAGGGCTGGGATATAATGGAAGCAACCTTGCATTATATCCCAGCTACGCATTTTTCTATTGCTGATGCAAAGCGCGGCGATATTGGCAATACTGCTGCACAATATGCCCGCACGTTTTTTGAAGTATATCCTTTCGATGCTGTAACAGTAGCGCCATACATGGGTGAAGATAGTATTCGTCCGTTTTTAGAGTATAACCAGAAAGTCACCATTGTATTGGGCTTAACTTCAAACAAAGGCAGTGAAGATTTTGAACAGTTAATCGTTCAGGAAACAGGCGGTAATTCCGGTGCTTATTCACAAAAAAAACTGTACGAAAAAGTTATAGAAAAAGTAGCAAACTGGGGAACAACTGAGCAATTAATGTTTGTGGTAGGTGCAACCAAAACTGTGGAAATGAAACAAATTCGTTCAATTGTTCCGGAACACTTTTTTCTGGTGCCGGGGGTTGGTGCACAGGGCGGCAATTTAAATGAAGTGGCTGATTTTGGGTGGAATAAAAATGTTGGACTTTTAGTAAATGCCAGTAGAAGCATTATTTATGCAGATGATACTGAAAATTTTCAAATAACTGCAGCTGCAGCAGCTGCAAAATACCAATTGATTATGCAACAGATACTTTCTCAAAAATTACTGTAATTTTTTTATCAGTGCTGCAATCATTTGTGCCCATTGCCGATACATTGTAGCGGTGTAGTGTAACCCATCATCCGTAAAATATCCTTCTTCAACAATATACTTTGTTAAGTTGGCGATATTGATAAAATGTACACCTGCTTTGTTGCAAAGTGCTTCACAAATAACATTCAATGTATCAATTTCTTTGTGAATTTTTTCAATGTTTGTTGCATGTTTACGCGCTGCAAAAGGCGAATAACCCCAATCGGGAATTGCAATGCCCATTACTTTGCCAGGTTGGTTCCCTGTATAATGTATGGCTTTTTGTAACAGGAATTGATAATCATTTTCAAATTCAATAATATCGGAATTTCTGTATTGGTTATTAACACCAATTAATAATGTTACAAAATCATAATTTGTGCTGAACGGGTGATGAATTAAATATTCTGCCAGCTCAAAACTGGTCCAACCGGTTTGGGCAATTATTTCGGGCGCATTGCAATGAATCTGCATTTGGCGAAGCAGCTGCATCAGTTGATAAGGAAAACTATCATACAATGGTGCACCTTCACCAATGGTGTAGGAATCGCCGAGGCAAAGTAATTGATGAATCGGTTTCATATTAAAATTCATTTTTTAATATTTCATAAAATGCAAATATATCTTGAAAACTGCAATACAATGGTGCCGGAGCTATACGAATTACCCCCGGTTCTCTGAAATCTACTATTATTCCTTTTTCCAACATTTTGCTGTGTATGGTTTTGCCATTTTCTTTAAAATAAAGCGATAATTGTGCACCCCGTTCTTCAGGTGCTGCGGGTGTAATCATTTCAAACCCAATACCGGGTAATTGCTTTAATAGAAAATCCAGATAACCGGTTAATGCTATGCTTTTCTTGCGAATTGCATCCATGCCTGCTGCTTCAAAAATTTCGAGCGATGCCATTAGTGCGGCAGTATTCATCACTTGTGTAGTGCTTATGTTCCAACCGCTGGCATTGTTTTTTGGTTTAAAACCTTTTTCCATTTTAAATCGTTCTTGTTCATCATTTCCCCACCATCCACCTAAACGCGGAAAGTTAATATCGGTGGCATATTGTTCATGAATATATGTACCACCAATTGCTCCAGGCCCGCCATTCAAATATTTATAACTGCACCAAACGGCAAAATCTACATTCCATTCGTGTAACTGAACCGGTACATTACCGGCAACATGTGCCAAATCAAAAGCTGCAACGGCACCTGCTTTGTGTGTAATAGCTGTAATAGTTTTTATATCAAACAATTGACCGGTATAATATTGAATGCCACCTATTAAAACCAAGGCTAATTGGTCAGCATTTTTTTCAATGGTGTCAATAATATCTTTGGTTTGTAAAGTTTTATTACCCGGTTTCGGTTCAATTTCAATAATAGCAGTAGCAGGATCTAAACCAAAATGTTTAACCAGTGTTTCAACCGCATATTGGTCGGAAGGAAAAGCATCGGCTTCCATAATAATTTTAAATTTTTTTGTATCAGGTTTATAAAAACTGAGCAGCAGTAAGTGCAAATTCACCGTTAAGGTATTCATCACCGTTACTTCATGTGGCAAGCATCCCATAATTTTTGCCAGTGCCGGTTTTAAGTATTCCTGATAATACAACCAGGGATGGGTGCCGGTAAAAAAGCCTTCAATGGCGTAGCTACGCCAGGAAGCCAATTCCGTTTCTATGATGGTTGCAGCCTTTTTGGGTTGTAATCCTAATGAGTTGCCACAAAAGTAAATGGCCGCTTTGTTATGAATGGTTGGGAAATAAAACGCATTACGATATATTTTTAAAAGATCATTTTCATCGGCATTTTTAGCAAATGCAAAATCTGTACTGTAGGCTGTCATCATTTTCTGTTTGTACAAATTAACTCTATTTGCTTCAAATATTTTTCGGCTGTTTATGGATAAGCGGTTTTTTGCGTATTGGTTAATTGGCTATTTTTAATCTTCCAAAAAAATGCTATGAGAAAATTATTTTTATTGATGGTGTTATTGGTGTGTACATCCATATTGTATGCCCAACAATTGGTTATAAAAGCCAATTATGAAATGGCCGCAAAATATTCGCCCAACAGATTAAAGAAAATGATTTTTAGTACATCTGTTGATCCGCACTGGCTCAAAAAATCGAATCGTTTTTGGTATATGTATGAAACCACAGCAGGTAAAAAGTGGTTCTTGATAGATCCGTCGAAAAATGAAAAAAAGTTATTGTTTGATAATGATAAGCTTGCTGCTGCCATTACACTAATTGTAAAAGACCCTTTTGATGCACAGCATTTGCCGATTGATAGTTTGAAATTTGTTAAAGACGAAAACTGGATTCAATTTCAAATTAAAAGCTCATTAGACGAAGTGCAAACCGATACTTCCAAAAATAAAAATGAAGCAACCCCACCAAAGAAAAAAGTATTTTATTTTGAATACAACATCAATACCAATGAGTTGGTGGAACTGAAAGATTTTAAGCGCCCGATTCGCAAACCCGCCTGGGCAAATATTTCGCCTGATAGTTCCATTGTTTTATTTGGAAGAGAGAATAATTTGTATTGGATGGATAAGCTGAATTATGAAAGAGCTTTGAAAAATGAAGACGATTCTACCATTGTAGAAAATGCTTTAACAAAAGATGGAATTGAAAATTTTAGTTATTACAACACCTCTAATTTATCAGGAACCGGTGAATCGAATGTAGATAAGGAAAAAAATAAAAAGAAACGCAAAGCTGTTTGGGCTTATTGGTCGCCCAATAGCCGTTATTTTTCTTTAACCAGGGTAGATAATCGGAATGTACAGGATTTATGGGTCATTAACAGCATTGCACAACCCCGGCCTACTTTAGAAACGTATAAATATTGGATGCCCGGTGAAAAACAATCACCGGTAGATCATTTGTATCTTTTTGACATGCAAAAACAGGAAGGCAAAGAATTACAAGTAAATGCTTTTAAAGATCAGGACATTAGCATATGGGCAGCACCTGATAAAAAGAATAATCGGGATGATGATACCCGCCCCAACATTTGGTTAGGTAATAATCAGGCCTTTTATTTTACTCGTACCAGCCGCGATTTAAAAAGAATTGATATTTGCAAAGCCTGGGTAATGCCCGATACTATTCAAACATTAATTGAAGAGCGTTTTAATACTTATATAGAGGTAAGGAGGTTAGGACTGGTAAATGATGGCAAAGAACTTATTGAATGGAGTGAAAGAGATGGATGGGGTCATTTTTATTTGTATGATGGCAATGGAAAATTCAAAAACCAAATCACATCAGGCCCTTATCATTGCGAGGATATATTAGGCATTGACGCAAATAAAAGAATATTGTATTTTACTGCCAATGCCAGAGAGAAAAATGAAAATCCCTATTACCTGCATGCCTATAGTATTCATTTTGACGGTACAGGATTAACCTTACTTAATCCGGGGAATTTTGATCATGTGGTGGAGATGAATGATGATAACCGTTATTTCGTAGACAATTTCAGCAGGGTAAATACTGTGCCTGCCTCTGTTTTATACAACAGTGAAGGTAAAGCAGTTATGAATTTGGAAACGGCAGATTTATCTGCTTTAATGGCTACCGGTTATCATTTTCCCGAACCATTTAGTGTAAAGGCCGATGATGGTATAACCGATTTATATGGTGTATTGTATAAACCTTTTGATTTTGATTCCACCAAAAAATATCCCGTAATAGAATATGTATATCCAGGCCCGCAAACGGAGGCAGTAAATACAGCATTTTCTACCAATATGAACAGAACCGATCGGTTGGCACAATTGGGTTTTGTAGTAGTAACAGTTGGAAACAGAGGTGGCAACCCTTCTTACAGCAAATGGTACCATACGTATGGATATGGTAATTTACGTGATTATGGTTTGGCCGATAAAAAAACTGCTGCAGAGCAGTTATGTAATAAATATAGTTTCATGGATATCAATCGTGTGGGTATTCATGGGCATAGTGGGGGTGGATTTATGAGTGCAGCTGCCATGTTGGTATATCCTGACTTTTTTAAAGTAGCCGTTGCATCATCGGGTAATCATGATAACAGTATTTATAACCGTTGGTGGAGTGAGAAGCATCATGGTGTAAAAGAGGTAATTAAGGGAGGCGATACCAGTTTTGTGTATAGTATCGATAAAAATCCAACCATTGCCAGCCATTTAAAAGGTCATCTAATGCTTTCTACTGGCGATATTGATAACAATGTGCATCCTGCCAACACCATTCGTTTGGCTAATGCACTCATAAAAGCCAATAAACGATTCGATTTGATAATGCTGCCCGGCCAACGACATGGTTATGGTGATATGACTGAGTATTTCTGGTGGCGCATGGCCGATTATTTTTCACAATACTTAATGGGCGATCATACTGAGCGGAATGTAGATATTACTGAAATGGATAATGATATTCCCATGAGTAAGTAAAAACGAACAGCACACAAGTTTCAGACAATAAAAAGGCTGCCTCCAAAATGGGGCGGCCTTTTTTATAAGACTATTTTTATTTGTAAAGTTAGCTTGCTAGAAAAGCTCTGTAATCGGCCATTCGGGCTAAGTTATGTTTAATGGAAAAATAACGCAGATTACTGTCTTCTTTAATTTTTGGAACATTTTGAATGCCGGTTTTTTTTACCATTAATTCATGCAAATTACGCACTTCATCTTCTGTAATATCCAGCAAATAAGCCATACGCGGAACAGTAAGACCCATTACATGAAAAATAAGATACTTGCGTTCTAATTCCGTATAATTATATGGATTAACATTTCTGATTTTTACTTCCCGATAAGCTAACGAATCTTCAATGATGGTAGGATAAGGCAATGAGGTTCTGGGATCCAGATAAAACTCCTCACCATTCATAATTCTTTGAAAAGCATCAATAATCAGGTCTTCAAAGAAGGGCTTCATGATAAACCCTTCTGCCAGACAAAGTGTGGCATTAAATAGGTTTTCTTCCGTATCATGAACGGTGAGTATTAAAATCTTAATATTGGGATAAAAAATCTTCATGTAATGGGCAAGCGATGCTCCATCTGCTCCGGGCATATTAATATCAATTACCAATAAGTCAGGCAGGGGCTTCTTTGCAATTTCCAGGTCTTTGATATACACTAAAAATTCATAAACGGAGTAGCAAGCCTTCTCCATCACAAAGTCGGTACGCTCTATAAAAAAATCTCTAAAGCGCCAATGGGTTCGGTAGTGGTCATCTACCATAACAAATCTGTACATGCACGTAAGTATTGGTTAATAATTAGCATAATTCTGCCATCCACTAAACTTCATGCTTTATCTTCTTTTTTGATTTGTTGGGGACAATTTCAAGCAGCAAATTACATTTTTTTGCAGCAATTTTCCAAAAATCCTTTTTAACAGATATTTTCACCCATTTAACCATTCTTAATTTATTAATCCATTTTTTTAAACAGCATCTTTTATTTTCGTTTAAAAATGAGATTATGAGAAGAAAACTATTTTTTATTGCAATACTGTTTTATGTGCCTTTAACATCAATGGCATGGGGCATGTTAGGCCATCGGGTAGTTGGCCAGATAGCTGAAAGTTATTTAACTCCAAAAGCTGCTGCAGCCATTAAAGATATTTTAGGCAATGAAACCATGGCTTTAGCCAGTACATGGGCCGATTTTGTAAGATCTGATCATGAATACGATTATATCTCTCCATGGCATTACATAAATGTAGCCGATAATTTAACGCAGGAGGAATTGAATGCTTATCTGGCGCAGGATACCATTGCAGATGCATATACCAAAATTAATTTTTTAGCCAATGAATTAAAACGCAAAGACTTATCGAAGGATGTCAAAAAAATGTATGTACGTTTATTGATTCATATCGTTGGGGATGTACATCAGCCCATGCACGTTAGCCGGGAAGAAGATGCCGGCGGAAATAAAATTAAAGTGTTTTGGTTTGGCCAGCCTACCAATTTACATTCGGTTTGGGATGATAAATTAATCAGCAGTGAGCAGTTAAGCTATACGGAATATACCAATGCCATCAATTATACCAACAAAGCGCAACGCCAGGCCTGGATGCAGCAACCCGTTAGTCAATGGATTTATGACTCTTATGTTATAGCACAAAAACTATATGCTGAAGTAAAAGCACCCGATCAAAAATTAAGTTACCGATATGTGTACGACCATATTCAAACTGCTAATGAGCAATTATTAAAAGGCGGTGTGCATTTGGCCGGTTTAATGAATCAGATTTTTGGATAATCAGGTAGCAGGATTCACATACTCCTTTTCGCTTTTTGCAATAACAATGGTAGCAACGCCATTACCAATTAAATTGGTGATGGCTCTTGCTTCACTCATAAATTTATCTACTCCTAATAAAAATGCCAAACCTTCTACAGGTATGGTGTGTATGGCAGTAAGGGTAGTGGTTAATACAATAAAGCCGCTGCCGGTGACACCCGCAGCTCCTTTTGAGGTAAGCATTAGTATCAGTATTAACATCAGTAAATGCTCAAAACTTAAATGTACCTGATACAATTGTGCTATAAAAATGACTGCCATTGATAAATAGATGGAAGTACCATCCAAATTGAATGAATAACCGGTAGGTATTACCAAACCTACTACCGTTTTACTGCAGCCCATCTTTTCTAGTTTCGACATTAAAGTAGGCAAGGCAGCTTCTGATGAAGAGGTTCCCAACACCAATAAAAGCTCTTCTTTTATAGCCACCAAATATTTCCAGATACTTAAATTGTAATATTTTAAAATGCTGCCCAATACCATAAAAACAAACAAGGCAGATGCTCCATAAACACAAGCCACTAATTTGGCAAGTGGCAGCAGCGTAGCCAATCCAAATTTACCTACGGTAAAAGCCATTCCTCCAAAAGCGCCTACCGGCGCCAGATACATCACATATTTTAGTGCAATAAAAACATAATGTGATAATTTGCCTAGTTGATGAATAATGTTGATTCTGTGTTTATGTTTGTTAATAATAATTCCTGCAATGATGGCCAATAATAAAGCTTGAATGGTGGTATTGGATTGCAAAAAACTGAGCCAGTTAAATGATTCGGATGCAGTAGTTGCTTTTACCGCTGCTGCCACAGGTAATAACTGTTTATTAATATTTCCAGGCTTAAGTATTAACGCTACACCCATTCCAATCAACAAGGAAAGCGTTGTAATGAGCTCGAAATAAATAATGGATTTTATACCAATTCGGCCCACCTTTTTCAAATCGCCCATGCTCGAAATACCCAATACAATGGTGAAGAAAATAATGGGAACAATAAAAATTTTTATTAAATCAACGAAATAAGTGCCTAAAAACTTCATGGAAACGGCTGTATCCGGGGAAAAAACACCCAATGCAATAGCAGCAATAATTGCAATAAAAACATAAAAAGTTAAGTGGCTGAGAATTTTTTTCAAAATAGCTTGTTTAGCAGTGTAATGTTCAAGTAGTTGATATACAAATATAAAGTTGAAACCCATTAAATATTATTCATAAAAAAACAGATGCCGGATGAAGATTCAATTCATCAATCAATATTGCGTTCGAAGCAAGGGCAATCCTAAAAGAAAAATGTAACAAAATGCGGAGAGATGTGTGCATCTTGTTACATTTGTTTTAATTGTATTAGGTGTGTAGTTTAAAACCTGTTTTCCTGAAATTCAACGATTCATTCTAATAAAAAAAAGAATATGGCTGCCAGAACCGATTTATTCCAGTCACCAGATTATTTTCAGTTAGATGATTTATTAACCGAAGAACACAAAATGGTACGGGATGCTGTGCGTAATTATGTAAAAAAAGAAATTTCGCCCATTATAGAAGAATATGCACAAAATGCAACTTTTCCCGAACAAATTGTATCACAATTGGGTCAATTAGGCTGCTTCGGGCCCACCATTCCGGCACAATATGGCGGTGGCGGTTTAGATTATATTAGTTATGGATTAATGATGCAGGAATTGGAACGGGGTGATAGCGGGGTTCGTTCTACTGCCAGTGTTCAGGGCTCGTTGGTGATGTTCCCTATTTATGCGTATGGTAATGAGGAACAGCGTAACAAATATCTGCCCAAATTAGCTTCTGGTGAATGGTTGGGTTGTTTCGGATTAACTGAACCCAATCACGGCAGTAACCCTGCGGGTATGCTTACCCATTTTACAGAGGCAGGCGATCATATCATTTTGAATGGTGCTAAAATGTGGATTAGTAATGCGCCATTTGCTGATGTTGCGGTAGTTTGGGCAAAAAATGAAGCGGGTGAAGTGCAGGGCGTAATTGTAGAAAGAGGTATGGAAGGTTTTACAACACCCACAACACATGGAAAATGGAGTTTGCGAGCCAGTGCCACCGGCGAATTGGTTTTTCATGATGTAAAAGTGCCTAAAGCCAATATTTTACCCAATGTTAAAGGGTTAAAAGGTCCTTTAAATTGTTTAACAAAAGCCCGTTATGGTATTGCTTGGGGTGCATTGGGAGCAGCGATGGATTGCTATGATACAGCTTTGCGATACAGCAAAGAAAGGGTTCAATTTGGGAAACCGATTGGTGCATTTCAGTTGCAGCAGAAAAAACTGGCTGAAATGATTACAGAAATTACCAAAGCACAACTATTGGTTTGGCGTTTGGGTGTATTAATGAATGAAGCAAAAGCAACACCGGCTCAGGTAAGTATGGCTAAACGGAATAGTTGTGAAATTGCCGCAAATATTGCAAGAGATGCCCGGCAAATATTGGGTGGCATGGGCATTACAGGCGAATATTCAGTGATGCGCCACATGATGAATCTGGAAAGTGTGATTACATACGAAGGAACGCATGATATTCACCTTTTAATTACTGGAATGGATATTACAGGCTTTAATGCATTTACATAAGCAGGATTGATGAGATTATATATGAACAATGAATCATTCAGTCAAACAAAGACATCATCAAAATTTCCCCCCATTTTTTTGGTGGGAATGATGGGCAGCGGTAAAAGTTACTGGTGTAAAGCTATTGCCCGGCAACTGAATTTTGGAGGCGTAGATTTAGATGCACAAATTGAAAAAGTATACCAACAGTCTATTGCTGCCATCTTCAATGAAAAGGGAGAAACATTTTTCCGGGAAAAAGAAGCAGCCGAACTGAGAACTTTTAGCAATAAAAATAGCGTTGTAGTGGCCACGGGTGGAGGTACTCCCTGTTTTCATGATAATATGTTATGGATGAACCAACACGGGATTACTATTTGGATTGATGAACCGGTACATACTTTGGCTGAAAGACTGCTCAAAGAAAAATCGCATCGCCCATTGGTGGCCAATTTTGAAAATACAGCAGCACTCACGCATTTTTTATCGGAAAAATTAGCAGAAAGAAGCCGTTTTTATGGTAAAGCCGATATTCACTTAAAAGGCGAACAACTTCAAATAGAAACAATGATTACAGCTATACAATCTTTTGAAAATAAACAATTCAACATCAACCAATCGTGAATATGCTTAGAGGATTTTTAAAAACCGGAGCCTGGCTGGGTTTAATTACCGTAATATTAGGTGCTTTTGGCGCACATACGCTTAAACAATGGGTAGATGCAGACACCCTCAATGTATATGAAACAGGCATTCATTATCAAATGTTTCACGCATTGGCGTTGTTATTTGCAGGGATATTATACGAATCGTTTCCGGGAAAATGGATGCGTATAGCAGGCCGATTTTTTGCTGTGGGTATTTTGTTCTTTTGTGGCTCATTGTATGCCATCACCATCATGAAAGCCATGCATCATACCAGTGGATTAATTTGGGTGGGACCTATTACACCTATAGGAGGGGTGTTTTTTATAGCAGGATGGTTTTGCATGGTAGTCGCCCTTAATCGGAAAAGCTAATACAGATTGTAATCATTCCCACTATATCACTGAAAAGATAGGCTTTTTAGTAATCTGAATAAAAGATGCGCTGCCAATAAATAATCCACATACTTTTCTAATATGGCAATTTCGCAAGTAGTTCGCTTATATTTGTTAGTATGGCAAACCGCTTAAAAAAAAATGTGCCGCCGCCACCAGATCCTGAAAAATTACAACCGGATAAAGAGGTAGATATTTCCGTATCTGAAGTGGTGAAGGATGAGCGCACTACAAAAATTGCTGGTGCGGTAGCCCTTTTATTTGCTTTTTTTCTTTTTATTGCTTTTACTTCTTATTTATTTACCTGGCAGGATGATCAGGATAAAGTGCAGCAATTCGGCATAAAAATATTTTCGTTAGAAGATGTGAAAATTAACAATCTACTTGGTGTTTCCGGCGCTTATATGGCACATTTTTTTATGTACAAGGGTTTTGGTATTGCAGCATATTTGTTGTGTACTTTTTTCTTTGTAATTGGGGTAAATGGATTGTTTAGCAAAAAGGTATTTTCCATTCAGCGAAATTTGCGTTATGTTTTAGTGGGATTATTGATTATTAGTGTAGCCGCAGCTTTTATTACACCCAACAGTCAGTTTTCATGGGGTGGTGCAGTGGGCAATATGCTGGATAGCTGGTTCATTAAATGGATGGGTAAACTGGGTACCGCAGCATTTTTACTGATAGCTGTTTTTGCTTATGTAATATGGCGGTTCAATCCTGTTTTTAAACTCCCTAAATGGCCTCAGCGCATCAGTAAAAATAACCGGAATGTTTCACAGCCAATCACTTCAAATGAAGCCACAACACTTTCTGCTGATGAAATACCCGTTTACCAACAATGGGATGCTGAGAATAAACAAATTGAAGAAGTGCCGTTGGAGGTATATCCTGCAACAGATGAAGCTTGGGTTACAGCCAACAAACTGAAAAACGGAGGAAAAAATGTAACCGTTATTATGCCTGATGAATCAGCAATGATGGATGCCTCTAATCCTTTAATCCGTTTTGAATTGCAGGAAAAACAGCAGGGCATAGCTTTGGAAAAATCAGAATTAATTGCAGATGAGTCTGTTGATGTCATGCATAAGCATACGGAGTTAGACACAGCAACAGAACCTGAAGCAGTCATTCAAAATAATACTATTCATGAACATGCATCAGTTAGCATGCAGCCGAAATTGATGATAGATGATTCGGTTGATATGCAATTAGAAATAAAACCTGCCTCCGAAGAGGTTGCCTTTGTTGCTGCAAAAAAAGCATTGCCGGTATTAGATGAGCCTTATGATGCTACACTTGAACTGCGTAATTATAAATTTCCAACCCTTGATTTGCTTGATTTACATGGCAGTGAAAAAATTGTACATGACCCCAATGAATTAGAAGCAAATAAAAATCAAATTATTGCAACACTTAAAAACTATGATATTGCAATACAACGCATAGCCGCTACCGTTGGTCCAACAGTAACGTTATATGAAATTGTTCCTGCCCCTGGAGTTCGTATTAGCCGTATTAAAAATCTGGAAGATGATATTGCACTAAGTCTTGCTGCTTTAGGCATTCGAATTATTGCACCTATACCCGGCAAAGGTACCATTGGTATTGAAGTACCCAATATCAGGAAAACGGTGGTAAGTATGCGAACGCTGATATCGAGCGATAAATTTCAAAAAAATAATTTTTCATTACCTATTGCCATTGGTAAAAAAATTGACAATGAAAATTTTATTGTTGATTTGGCTTCCATGCCTCACTTACTCATGGCAGGTGCTACCGGTCAGGGTAAATCGGTGGGTTTGAATGCCATTTTGGTTTCATTGCTCTACAAAAAGCATCCATCGCAATTAAAATTTATTCTGGTTGATCCTAAGAAAGTAGAATTGAGCTTGTACCGGGTTATTGAAAAACATTTTCTGGCCAAGTTACCAGGAGAAGAAGAAGCTATTATTACCGATACAAAAAAGGTGGTAAACACATTAAATGCTTTGTGTATTGAAATGGATAACCGTTACGATTTGCTGAAAGAAGCAGGTGTTAGAAATATTAAAGAGTACAACCAAAAATTCACAGAAAGAAAATTAAATCCGCAAAAAGGACACCAATACCTTCCATTCATTGTATTGGTAGTAGATGAATTTGCAGATTTAATTATGACTGCCGGTAAAGAAGTTGAAATGCCCATTGCCCGGTTAGCGCAATTGGCCAGGGCAATTGGTATACACTTAATTATTGCTACACAAAGACCATCGGTAAATATTATTACAGGAACCATCAAGGCCAATTTTCCTGCCCGAATTGCTTTTAAAGTGTCTTCTAAAATAGATAGCAGAACCATTCTAGATGCAGGAGGGGCAGAGCAGTTAATTGGGAAAGGCGATATGCTGATTAATTACAATGGGGAAATTGTTCGATTACAGTGTGCTTTTGTTGATACACCTGAAGTAGATAAGGTATGTAATTTTATTGGGGAACAAAGAGGATATCCTGAAGCATTTTTATTGCCGGAATATGTAGATGAAAAAGATATGGAAGGCAGAGAAATGGATGTTACAGATCGTGATCCACTGTTTGAAGATGCAGCGCGTTTAATTGTGCAAAATCAGGTAGGTAGCACTTCGCTCATTCAGCGAAGAATGAAATTGGGTTATAATCGGGCCGGCAGGTTAATGGATCAGTTAGAAGCCGCCGGCATTGTTGGGCCTAATTTGGGCAGTAAAGCAAGAGAAGTACGTTTTAAAACAGAATCGGAACTGGAAGAATACCTGCATTCTATTCCTTAGCAAATGCTGATTTGAAACATTCCATAGATGATTTGTTAGCTGAAACGCATTCATTAACCTCCATTTTTTTTAACAACCGCTAAACAAACCACCTGAATACAGGTCTAAAATTTTTAAAGCCCTATCTTTGCGCCCAATATTTAAAAAATCAAAAAAGTTTGATCTAATCAGTGCTGTTTTGATTCATTTTTCAAATTAAATTTAAACAATGAAGTATTTGTTTTTTGTTGCAGGATTATTGATTGGAACGTCAATACAGGTAAAAGCACAAAATGATCCTGCAGCTAAAAAGGTTTTAAATGAGGTAGGAGAAAAAGTAAAATCAGCCAAAGGAATTACTGCAAAGTTTATGCTGGAATCCATTACCAGTAAAGGAAAGCCCAATGGTATTAAAGCAGGAACGCTTTCTATGAAAGGTGATAAATATTTACTGAAACAGGGTAAAACTGTTATTATTTGTGATGGCACCAATGTTTACAATTATGATGGCAATAAAACCATTACAAAATCTTCAGTAGAAGAAAGTGCAGCAACATTGAGCCCGCAAAAATTACTATCCGGTTCTTATGATAAAGATTTTAATTATAAACTCATTTCTTCTAACGGTAGTAGTTATCAAATAGAAATGTTTCCAAAAGATGACAGGCGTAGTTTCCAAAAAGTTGATTTGTTTATCAATAAATTCAAACACTTAGTAACAAAAGCGGTAATTTTAGATAAAAGCAACAATAAAACTGTGGTGTTAATCAGTAGCATGAATACGGCAGCGAAGTTGCCGGATGGCATGTTTAATTTTAACCGCGCCAACTATCCTGCCGATGCAGAATTATTAGATTAAAAATGAATGAAATAAATCATAAGCCACTCTAAAAGGTGGCTTTTTTTATGTGGGTTACTTAACTTTATTACATGCGAAACATAATTTTCAGCTTTGCTTTACTACTCCTGCTTATACCGGTAGTACAGGCACAATTTAACGTTAAGTTAATGGTTACAAAAGTGGCTACTCGGCAAGATGAGCCCATTTATGTAAGTGGTAATTTTAACAACTGGAATCCGAAAGATGAGCAATATCGGTTAAAGCCATTTGGTGGAAGCAGGGTGGGGATTGTAATTAAAAATATGACACCGGGTAATTATGCTTTTAAGTTTACCAGAGGCAGTTTTGATAAAGTGGAATGTTTGGCAGATGGGCGTGATATGAATGACAGGGTTTTACAGGTAGATTCGGATATTGATTCTTCTTTTACCATTGCTGGTTGGAAAGATGATTACCCTGAAAAACCCAAACCCTATACCGCCAGTCCGCAAGTTTCAATTATTGATACTGCTTTTTATATTCCACAATTACATAGCACCCGGCGAATTTGGCTGTACCTCCCCAGAAATTACTACCAGTCAACCCAAACATATCCCGTTTTATATATGCAGGACGGACAAAACTTATTCAATGACCAAACTGCATTTGCAGGCGAATGGGGCATTGATGAATGTTTGGATACACTAGCGCAAAAATTAGGTAAATATTGTATAGTAGTTGGCATTGATAATGGTGGGGACAAGCGTTTGAGCGAATACAGCCCTTATACCATTCCTGCAGGAAAAGTGGGCAAAGATTCCGTAAAAGGAGAAGGATTTTATTATATAAATTTTATTGTTAATGCATTAAAGCCTTTTATTGATAGCAAATACAGAACCAAAAAAGGGCCACATTATACTTATATTGCCGGAAGCAGTATGGGAGCTATCATTAGTTACTATGCATTCATGAAATACCCCAATATATTTGGCGCTGCCGGCATCTTTTCACCGGCATTTTGGCTTTATTCGCCACAACAATTAAAACCCGCTGTGCATGCTGATTTTAAACCGGTTTATTATTTTTATGCAGGTGGGAAAGAGAGTGCCACCATGTTGTCTGATATGGATGAGGTGATCAAAAATTTAGATGCTTACCCCAGCCATACTATTCGTCGCTCTGTGTATCCGCCGGGTACACATCAGGAAAAATACTGGAGAGAGGAGTTCCCTGCATTTTATCGTTGGCTGATGCAACTGTATTAAACCAAAAAAGTTACACCTTCTAATGCCAAATCAGTATTGGCGAAAGCAGCCTGTGTTTCTTTTAAAAACAGATCTAATGTTTCATACTTACTGCTAAAATGGCCAATAATTAATTTGTTTGCACCGGCTTTTGTGGCAAATGTACCAGCCTGTATAGAAGTAGAGTGAAATCGTAACGCAGCTTTATCTTCACAGTTTTGTAAATAAGTGGTTTCATGATATAGTAATGATGCATGGCTGCATACACTTATGTTTTTCTCGGCATAGCGGGTATCTGCACAATACACATATGATTTGGATGCTTTATTTGGAATCGTTAATACATTATTTTGAATGGTATTGCCTGCTTTGTTTGTATAATCTTCACCTTTTTGTAAGGCTTCGTAAAATGAAGCCGGTATTGCATATTGCAGTACCGCTTCTTTATTAATTTTACGAGGCATTCGTTTTTCTTTTATAATAAAACCCCAGCATGGTACCCGGTGTTCAGTAGTAAAAATTTGAACACTAAATTTTTTTTCATCAATTAATAAATCATCATACATTTCTAAGGCATGAAAATGCAATGTGTACGGTAAATCGGTATTTCCTGCCTTCAATTGTAATTGAATAATTGTTTCTAATGCAGCAGGTGCATACACGTGCAAATCTTGCTCCCTTCCTAACAAACCCATGCTGGTAATTAATCCCGGCAATCCAAAATAATGATCGCCATGTAAATGCGAGATTAAGATATGATTGATTTTGCTTCGTTTGATTTTGTATTTCGACAATTGTGTTTGTGTGCCTTCTCCACAATCAATTAATATAAGCTGATCGTTCAGGGTAACTACCTGTGCAGTAGGGTGACGGTCATAAGCCGGCAGCGCTGAGTTATTCCCTAAAATAGTTACACCAAACATATTGTGAATTTTTTTTGCAGTGTATGGGAGGCAATTTAATACCGGAATAGCTGCAAGAAATTGTTAAAAATTATATTGAATGCTGCTCTTTTTCCTTCAATATAATAAAAAAATGAATGTAAAACTAAAAAACAGTTTATGACATATCATCCGTATCAAAAGAAAAATCGTTTGAATCTAAAAGCTCCCGTTCAATCTCTTCCATTTGAACAATATCCCATGCCTCGCATTCTGTAGGCGTAAAATTCAACATTTCAATCAAATCGTTCTGTTCAAAAACAGCCTCAATATTTTTATTCATTTCACAAACCAGAAAAGAAGCACTTTTATCGTAAAAACTTTGTTGCAAATCAATAATCTTTTGCGCTATATTGCCGTCAATATCTTGAACATTGCTTAATTTTAAAATTAGATTTTTGATAGGCGCCTGAAGAAATTGTTGACATGCAGCAGCCAATTCATCAGCCATATTGTCATAAATATTAGGTACTTCAGGGGTTAAAACGGTAAATTTTTCCTTGGTATCAATTTTGACTTTCATAAAAAGAATTTCTAAACATTTTGTGAATAAGTTGAAAGCAACTTTGATCAAAAATATTCGTTATAATTGTATAAATCCAAAAAGATTATGGATAATAATTTTTCAGCCCAGGTAAAAGAAATCATTTCATTCAGTCGCGAAGAAGCTTTGCGGTTGGGGAATGATTTTATTGGCACAGAACACTTGTTGCTAGGCTTAATTAGAGATGGTGAAAATCTTGCTATAAAAGTGTTGAAGCAATTGAATGTTGACCTGTATGAATTACGGAAGGAAATTGAACTGGCCGTAAAAGATAAAACAGGAAAAAATATTGCCAACATCAATAGTTTGCCTTTAACCAAACAAGCCGAAAAGGTAATAAGGGTAACCGTATTGGAAGCCAAAGCATTAAAAAGTCCGTTGGTAGAAACAGAGCACTTACTGTTAAGCATTCTGAAGAATAAAGAAAATATCGCTACGCAAATTTTAAATCAGTTTGATGTGGACTATGATATTTTCAGAAATGAACTGGGAATGGTAGGTACCAATTCAGCACCTCCGCCCAAAAATGAATTCTCTGATGAGGGTGAAGATGATTTTGATGATGAAAAACAAAAAGCCTATCAGCAACGTTCAGCCAAACAAGGCAATGTAAAAAGTAAAACCCCGGTATTAGATAATTTTGGCCGCGATATTACTAAATTGGCGGAAACCAATTCTTTAGATCCAATTGTAGGCCGTGAGGCTGAAATTGAAAGGGTTTCGCAAATTCTTTCTCGCAGAAAGAAAAATAATCCCATCTTAATTGGCGAACCGGGTGTAGGTAAAACAGCCATTGTAGAAGGTTTAGCATTGCGTATTGTACAACGCAAAGTGAGTAGGGTTTTGTTTGATAAAAGAGTTGTATCGCTCGATTTGGCTGCACTGGTAGCAGGTACCAAATACAGAGGTCAGTTTGAAGAGCGCATGAAAGCTATTATGAATGAATTAGAGAAAAACAGAGACGTTATTTTGTTTATCGATGAAATTCATACCATTGTTGGTGCAGGTGGCGCCAGTGGTTCATTAGATGCCTCTAATATTTTTAAACCCGCCCTTGCTCGTGGTGAATTGCAATGCATTGGTGCTTCTACTTTAGACGAATACAGGCAGTATATTGAAAAAGATGGGGCATTAGATCGCCGATTCCAAAAAGTTTTGGTTGAGCCACCAAGTGTTCCTGAAACCATTATGATTTTGAACAACATTAAAAGCAAGTATGAAGATTTTCATAATGTAGTATACGATGAAGAGGCTATTGATTCTTGTGTAAAATTGAGCGATAGGTATATGACCGATCGGTTATTACCCGATAAAGCGATTGATGTATTAGATGAAGTAGGCGCAAGGGTACACTTGAAAAACATCAATGTTCCAGAAGAAATTGTTGAATTAGAGAAACAAATAGAAGAAGTTAAAAACGAAAAAAATCGGGTAGTAAAAAGTCAGCGCTTTGAAGAAGCGGCTGCTTTACGCGATAAAGAAAAACGTTTGGGTGAAGAATTAGAAAAGGCTAAACTTATTTGGGAAGAAGAAAGTAAAAATAAGCGGTACCCTATTGGCGAAGAAGATATTGCCGAAGTAGTAAGTATGATGACCGGTATACCCGTAAAAAGAATGGTTCAAGCTGAAACTGATAAACTTCGCCGAATGGCTGACGATATGAAAGGAATGGTAGTAGGACAAGAAGAAGCTATTAGTAAAGTTGTAAAAGCCATTCAAAGAAATAGAGTGGGGTTAAAAGATCCTAAGAAACCTATTGGTACGTTTATATTTTTAGGCCCTACCGGCGTTGGTAAAACAGAATTGGCCCGTTCATTAGCACGTTATATGTTCGATTCGGAAGATGCGTTGATACGTATTGATATGAGTGAATATATGGAGAAATTTACGGTAAGCCGTTTAATTGGTGCACCTCCGGGTTATGTTGGTTATGAAGAAGGCGGCCAATTAACAGAAAAAGTACGTCGTAAACCATATAGCGTTATTTTGTTAGATGAAATTGAAAAAGCACATCCAGATATTTATAATATTTTATTGCAAGTGTTGGATGACGGCCAACTGACAGATGGGTTAGGAAGGAAAATTGATTTTAAAAACACTTTGATTATCATGACCTCCAACATTGGCGTTCGACAGTTAAAAGATTTTGGTAGTGGTGTTGGTTTTGCTACAGCAGCCAGAATTCAGAATGAAGAAGAAAATAATAAAGCAGTGATTGAAAAGGCCTTGAAAAGAACCTTTTCACCTGAGTTCTTAAACAGGATTGATGATGTGGTAATCTTTAATGCTCTTACCAAAGAAAACATCTTCAGCATTATTGATATTTTGATGAAGGGTGTGATGAAGCGCCTTGTGAATCTGGGCTTCACGCTTGAATTAACGGATGAAGCGAAAGACTTTATTGCCGAAAAAGGTTATGATGTGCAATACGGCGCAAGACCTTTACATCGTGCCATTCAAAAATATCTGGAAGATCCATTGGCAGAGGAAATATTAAATATGCATGTAAAAAGTGGCGATGTATTAATTGCTTCGCTCGATAAAGAAAACGGGAAAATTATATTTCAGTTAAAAAGAGCTCCGGAAGAAGAGAATGCGAAAGCATAACTGAAATATTTCATTGTTGATGCGTGAATGAGTATGAGGATGTATTAAAAGCAAAAAGAAGGGGCAGAGATTTGCATAAACGAAAATTTTCTCCAATGCTCTGCCCTCTCTTACCGAGTAAAAAGAGGCTGCATAGCACTTTTGATACAGCCTCTTTTTATTGCAGAAATGCATCCATTGCTACGGTTGGTTTCCCTGCATTATCAAAAGCACCCAAATTATAACCCTGCCAGTTATTGTAGCATTCGGGTTCCCAGTAAAATACACCTATACCTTGTTGATTGGGAATAGAACGAACTTTCTGAATAAGGTCAGTTAAAAACTGACGACAAATAGTAGGTTGGTTTACCGGCATTCCTGCTTCACATATCATAACCGATGAGTGATATCTGGCAATCATATCATTCATATTGGCAATGCATTGAGTGTTATAAGTTGGCCAATTGGTACTATCCGGATATAATGACATACCTATAATATCCCATTGTGCACCATTTGCGTGCAAACCATCAAACAGCCAGCGGAATAAACTGTTATTGTATCCATTTGATACATGTACAATGACTTTAATGTTTGCATTAAAGCTTTTTACCGCAGTATATCCCGATTGAATAAGTGCTGCAAACTGATTCATATGGGTAGATGCCCGGCCGTCTTCCCACAACATTCCATTGTCTACCTCATTTCCTATTTGTACCCAGGTGGGGGTAATGTTTTGTTGTTGCAAAGCTTGTAATACTTGGGTAGTATAAGTACCTAATGTTGTTACCAGTGAGGGAAACGATAAGTTTAACCAGGCGGCAGGTTTGGGTTGTTTACCCGGATCAGCCCAACTGTCACTGTAGTGAAAGTCGAGCATAATTTTCATGCCTGCCTGTTGGGCTCTTTTTGCTTTTACAATTAAATCGTTGGTATTACACCATCCGTTTGTGGGGTTTACCCAAACCCTTAGTCGAATGGCATTAATTTTTTTTTGTTTTAATATAGAAAATAAATCAGCTTTAGTACCGGTTGAATCGTAAAATGAAATGCCGGCTGCTTCCATTTCTGTAACCCAGCTAACATCGGCACCCTTAAAAAAAAGTGTAGTATCATTACGACTGTAGGTTACTGCTGGCTGACTTTTTGAGCAACCCATATTGAAACAACAAATGGTGACTGCAATGAGTAAGAAAATTTTTTTCATAATGTTTTTATTTACTTCCCCATCTAAATGTTTCAATATTCAAACCGGCAATATCCAAAATTCTGTCAACCACAGAAGCGGCAACAGCTTCTATGGTAGTGGGTTGATGATAAAAGGATGGGGTTGCTGGTAAAATAATTCCGCCTGTAAGGGTAATTGTTTCCATGTTTCTAATGTGAATTAAGTTATAGGGTGTATCTCGAATCATTAAAATTAATTTTCTTCTTTCCTTCAATATCACATCAGCTGAACGGGTGAGTAAATCATCGCTGACACCTGCTGCAATTCTGCCCATGGTGCCCATACTGCAAGGGGCAACAATCATGGTATTAAATTTAGCTGAACCCGATGCAAACGGAGCATTGAAATCATTTTTATCATAATATCTGAAAGGATATTGGAGATAATCAGAATTGCCTAATTCAGTAGCCCATACAATTTTGGCATTATTACTCATTACAATACCCACTTCAGCAATTTGATTTTTGAGTGCAACTAATTTATCCAATAATAATTTTGCATAAATAGATCCGCTTGCTCCTGTTATCGCTACAATGATTTTATGTTGCATATTTTTATTTGCTTACATAACAAAAATAAACCTTAATAGTTATCATGAACTGCAATCAATTGTTACTCATTGTAATAAATTCACTTCATTTTCATAACCCTCATCAATCAATAAATTCTCAGCATCTGCAGCAGCAGTTGCCAATGCATCACAACGGTTGTTCCATTGATTATCGGCATGCCCTTTTACCCATTTGAATTTTATTTCAAAATTTTTAGCTATTTGATGGTATTTTAACCAAAGGTCTTTATTCTTTTTACCACCTTTAAAATTGGTTTTAATCCAGTTATCAAGCCATTTTTTCTCAACACTGTTTACAACATACTGACTATCTGTGTAAATAGTAACAGGTATGTTTTTTTTGGTGAGCGACTGTAATGCAACAATTACTGCCATTAATTCCATTCTGTTATTCGTGGTAAGCCGATATCCGGCTGATAATTCTTTTTTAACTTCTCCCCAAAGCATTACTATACCGTAGCCTCCGGGTCCGGGATTGCCTTTGGAAGCGCCATCTGTATAAATTTTAAGTGTTGTTTGAGCGGCTTGCATGCTGTAAACATACAGATAATCAAAGAATCAATATAAAGCCATTACGAAAAAATATTTTATTCCGATAAATAATATTCACCTTTCATATATAAAATAGCATTACCTGCAATGGTAACGCGGTCGTTTAACATCTCACACCATAAATTACCACCACGCTTAGATATTTGTTTGGCAAGCATTTGATTTTTGCCTAGCACCCGATGCCAGTAGGGTATCAATGTTGCATGTGCTGAACCCGTAACAGGGTCCTCCCCAATAACAGAATTGGGTACAAAAAATCTTGATACAAAATCAGATGCATTGCCAGGAGCAGAAACAATTATACCCAGTGTTTCAACAGTATTGAGTTGGTTAAAATCCGGCACTAATGCTTGAACAGTAGCCTCATCAGGATAAATGAGTAAATAATCTCTCGACTTCCAAACTGATAAAGGTACTATATTGAATCCCTTTAGTAAACCAGGTGGCACCTGTTCTTTTTTTACTGGCATTCTGGAAGGGAAATTCATTATGAAACGATCGCCTTGTTTTTTTACAATTAAAGTACCGCTTTTACTTTCAAATTGAATTGTATCGGTTGCAGTTTTTAAAATATTGAAAATTACAAATGCAGTGGCTAATGTAGGATGACCGGCTAAATCAATTTCTATTTCAGGCGTAAACCATCTGATTTCAAATAAATTACCTTTTTGCACAAAGAATGCTGTTTCGGATAAATTATTTTCCATGGCCAATTGTTGCATAGTAGTTGTTGGAAGCCATGATTGTAAAGGGCAAACTGCAGCAGGATTGCCACCAAATAACACATCTGTAAACGCATCAACCTGATAAATTGGATAAGCTTTCATTCAATATTTTTTATGATTATACCTGAAAAACACCTGTTTTGAAATCGGGAATATCAGCATTGTGATTGGCTGCTTCTATTCCTGCTGCAATATAATACCTTGTAGCAAGAGGATCAATAATTTCGTCAACCCATAACCGTGCAGCCGCATAAAAAGGAGTAGTTTGCTGATTGTATTTTTCTTTTAAATCATTCAATAGTTTATTTTCATCATCCTCAGTAATTGTTTTGCCTTGTGCTTTTAGGGTTGCCACCTGAATTTGGAGCATGGTTTTAGCAGCCTGTTCACCACCCATTACGGCAATTTTAGCACTAGGCCATGCATAAATAAATCGTGGATCATAGGCTTTTCCGCACATGGCATAATTACCAGCCCCATAGCTATTACCAATAATAATGGTAATTTTTGGTACTACAGAATTGGCAACCGCATTCACTAATTTTGCACCATCTTTAATGATACCACTATGTTCACTTCTGCTGCCAACCATAAAACCCGTAACATCTTGTAAAAAAACAATTGGTATTTTTTTTTGGTTACAATTCATAATGAAACGAGCAGCTTTATCGGCGCTATCATTATAAATTACACCACCCATTTGTAATTCTCCTTTTTTGTTTTTTGTAATTAAGCGTTGGTTGGCAACAATACCTACACTCCAGCCTTCAATTCTTGCATATCCGCAAATAATTGTTTTTCCATAATCGTTTTTAAAAGGTTCAAAAGAACTGCCGGTGCCCGAAGCATTTGCATCCACAATTCTTTCAATGATTTCATGCATATCATAAGGCTTGGCATTTTCAACCGGCATGATACCGTATATTTTTTCTGCATTTTTAAATGGGGGTATCGCTGTAATTTTATTGAAGCCCGCCATGGGAAAATGACCCATTTGCTGTATCATTCTTTTAATATGGTCTAAACATTCTTGTTCAGTATTAAACCGATAATCTGCTATTCCGCTAATTTCGGTATGCGTAATGGCACCGCCTAAAGTTTCATTGTCAATTACTTCTCCAATAGCTGCTTTTACCAAGTAAGAGCCTGCTAGAAAAATAGAGCCATTCCCTTCAACCATCAATGTTTCATCGCTCATAATAGGCAAATAAGCACCACCTGCAACACAGGCACCCAGTACTGCTGCAATTTGTGTGATACCCATGGCGCTCATTTTGGCATTGTTTCTGAAAATACGGCCAAAATGATCTTTATCTGGAAAAATTTCATCTTGTAAAGGCAGGTAAACGCCGGCACTATCCACCAAATAAATAATGGGTAATTTATTTTCCATTGCAATTTCCTGTAACCGTAAATTCTTTTTCCCGGTTATTGGAAACCAGGCGCCGGCTTTTACAGTTTGATCGTTTGCAATGATAACGCATTGACGGCCACTAATTGTTCCAATACCACCCACTGTGCCACCGGCAGGACAGCCACCCTCCTCATGATACATATCCCATCCGGCAAATGTTCCCAATTCTAAAAATTGCCTGCCCTTATCAATTAAATAATCAATACGTTCTCTGGGCGTAAGTTTATTTTTTTGATGTTGTTTTTCTATGGCTTTTTTTCCACCCCCCAGCCATATTTTTTCTTTTTGCTTTTTAACTGCGCTATTTGCTAATTTCATCCAATCTTCATTTCTGTTAAATTCAATATCTGTCATACGAACAATTGTTAGTATGACAAAAATAGGGAATTGTTGTGGGAAGGAAACGTAGTATAGTTTTATTGCTCAATTTTAAAATTTAGTTTTGGATATATCGTATCCTGATTACAAATTGTGAACCAATGAAATAAGGCCTGATTATCTGATTGTTTTCTCAATGATGTGGCGTATAAGGCATACATACAACTAACGAAACCACCGGCAACCTTTGTGCTCAAAACTTTTGCATCTAAATTTCTTTTTAGCAATTACTATTCGTTTTGTTTTGTTGCATAATAAAATGAATAAAATTAATTATTTGATTCAATTTTAAGTTGAAGTGGAAATTGTCATTTTTTAGAAGCAACCAATTTTATTTTTGAAGCGGTGTCAGAATGTTCCGCCTGAAACAATTGAATGATTGGTTCATTATTTTCAATAGATTGGCACAAATAATAAAAAGTATGTTCATTTTGAAAAATTAGTAAACCGGCTTTTTCATTTTTGGTAGTAAAAGATAAAGGTGTACTGGCATACTCTTTTAAGTGTGATTGTCGCCAGCCTAAAAATGAGGGATTTGTTAAATCACTGCAGGTAACAGGCTGTAGCTGAATGGTTAGCCCACTTTTATTTAAGTTCCACCATTTTTTTAATGGGGTTGTTAAAAATTGCCAACTTAAGTTTAATTGTTGGTTCCTAAAAGAATCGATGCATGTTAAACTTAAATAATTATATGTGTGGCACTTTCTTGTAAAGTATTTGTTTTGGGATTATGGTATTGAATCACTTCATTACCTTGTGTTATAACAGGCCATCCATTTATCCATTTTTCCGGTGCCATAAAAGTTTCTCTTCCTGTATTATAATAGTCGGCTTCATAAGGTAAAAACAGCAAACCAGTCTCCATTTTTTGATTGAGTAAAATCAGCATGCCCGGTAGTTGTGATGGGGAAAGGTCGGTTGGGATTTAATTGACGTTGTGTTAAGATGGGATTATTATGATAAGAATCATAATATACCTCAATTTTTTTGCTCCTGAAGACTACTTCAGAATGATTATAGGCTGTACCACCTTCTGATGCAATTAAAAATAATATTCATCTTTTTTAAACAAATGTGGACATTCAATCCAAACAGGTTTTTTCGATAAATCTGTACCACCATTTACAATAATTTTTTCCTCACCTATTACTTTTAAATGCTTAATATCAAATTCAACCATTCTAATTGTACGATGGCCATCACATAATGGCTTGTTATTGGGTGCTACACTGTTGTATAATAAATAGGTTTTGTTTGTAGTTGTGTCAAAAAATAGAGAAGGATCAATGCCATTTATTTCCTGTATTGCAACAGGATTGCTCCAGGGACCAGCCGGATTTTTCGCTGTAATAATAAAGTTACCCAGTTTATCAATAAGGGTACAAACAATATAAAATGTACCATTATGATAACTAATATCAGGAGCAAATAAACCCCTTAAACCCCTTCGTCATCTAATAAATTTAGTTGTTCTGGTCTGTTTAATGCAAAGCCAATTTGTTCCCAATGCAATAAATCGATACTATGAAAAATAGGTAACCTGGGAAAACAGGCAAAAGTAGAATTGGTGAGATAATAATCATTTTTTACTTTACAAATGCTGGGGTCAGGATAAAATTCGGCTAATATTGGATTTTGGTATTCTATGGTTGTTTGGTTAAAACCTGTTTCCCATAAATATAATCCTACAAGAAGTAGTAGCAGTTTTTTCATGTTTTCAGAAATTATTGTTTGAAGTTCACCACATCCCAATATGCTTTTTTGGGTTGATAGTTGGCATTGAATAATAAAGGATAATTCTTTCTTCCGGGAATTGGGTAGTGGTCTAACCAAGTGTATTTATCTGTCAAATTCCAAAACGTAATACCGGTTATGCTTTTTTTATTTTGCCGAAATAAATTAAAAGCCATTTTATATTGTTGTGCCTGTTTGTTCTCTAATGCAGCAGTGTATGTATCGATATCTGTATTGGTTTTTGTTCTGATATTTTTTTCCCAGTGGTAAATTGAAATATCCAGTTCTGTAATTTGCACCTGAAGCCCTAATGCTGTAAAACATTGAATGGTTGTTTGCAATGCAGTTTGCGTGGGTTCATAGATACTCCAATGTCCTTGCAGACCCACTGCCATTACCGGTACATGCAGGGCTTTGAGTTGTTTTAATAATTGAAACACTCTGGCTCTTTTTTCAGGTCGTTCTGTATTGTAATCATTATAAAATAAAATGGCATTGGGATCAGCTTCATGTGCATATTCAAATGCTTTTATAATATAATCCATACCACATATTTGGTACCATAATGAATTACGTAGTAAATGGGTACTGTTATCATCAATGGCTTCATTTACAACATCCCATGCATAAACCTTTCCTTTGTACCTTTTTACTACGGCAAAAATGTGGTCTTTTAATCTTTTTAAGAGTTCGGTTTTTGATACCAGATTTCCTTCATTATCCGTAAATATCCAATCAGGTGTTTGTTCATGCCAACACAAATTATGGCCTCTTACTTTTAAGTGGTGGCGTTGTGCAAAATCTACTATGGCATCTGCTTCTTTAAAATTATATTCATTTTCTTTAGGGTGGATGGACCCCATTTTCATGGCATTTTCCGGTGTTACACTATTGAATTGCGTTAAAATAAATGTTGTATCGCTACTCATGATGTTTTTGGCACTTACTGCCACCCCTATAGGAAAATAGTTTTTGTAATAGTCTTTTAAACCCAATTTGTTTTGTGCATCTGCATGCCATAAAATTCGGACTATAAAAGTAGTGAGAAGGAAAAGTTTTCTTTTCATGGTAAAGTTTTAATAAATAAAAATGTAGATGATTGTTTATTTTTTGTTTTGTTTTTCTTTGATGTAAGCAGCAACTGTTTTTAGCGGTGCAACCCAAATGCTATTTTCATGGGCTTTTAAATATTGTAATAATACATGATGCGCATCCAGCCTAACATTTAAACTATGCCCGCCACCAACCCCATGAAATAAAAATACCAATAAGGAATGGGTTTGTTCAGCCTGTTTAACCAACTCAATCATTGCTGCACCAGATTGCCCATTCATGATGTAGCAGCCTATGTTGTATATATTAATTTCGTTTATTTTTTGCATCATGGGTGTTACACCTCTGGCAGCAATAAAATTTTTATATAAGGGTGCTAAATAATCCGTATCATGTATTTTAGTATCACCACATGGGTAGGCAAAGGTTCGGGTTGTTGCACCATCTATAGCTTGTAAGAAATTATTCATGGCTATAATTTCATTATCCATTCTTCTTACAGTGTAGTTGGCTAAATCATAATCAGATTGTACAAAATTTCTTCCCGATAATCTGCTATCGCAAGGATGCCAGATGGTGTGGTTGCCAAGTTCGTGCCCCTCAGCTGCTACTTTTTTCCATTGCAGAAGCTGAGCATTCAAACCGTTGAAATAATCTGATATATAAAAAGTAGCTTTTAAATTCACTGAATCTAAAGCTGGAATTACATGACTAAGATCTATATTTAAACCATCATCATAAGTAAGTACAACTGCACATTTTTTTTGATTCCATGTAGTATCTGTTTGTGCAAAAAGGGCAGATAACGGAAATAAAAGTGCAATAAATAAATAATATAAATTCATTGTTTTCATTATTTATTATCTGTATCTGTTCTAAAGGGGGCAGCCGGTAATCCGTTCGCGTTATATAGGTTGGCGTCACGCGGATTATCTGCCCATGCATATCGAACATATACAGGGTGTTGAATATTTTTATTCCAAACCACAACTGTATTGTTTTCAATTTTTGCATTTGCCCAAACAAATTTTTTATCTGCTCCGGCAATTGCGAATTGGTTTAAAGACTCACCATCAATGGATATTAAACCATTCCCTACGTGATTAAAGCGGATGATGATGGAATCACTTTCTATTTTTGAAGATTGATATATTGGGCCGGAATAAACAATATTGTTTTCCTGATAAGCAATTTTTTCGGCAGCTAATGCTGAACGGATGCCCACTTCTTTTTTGTTGGAAGGATGAATGTCATTCCATTCTCCTAAATCAATTGTAACAGCCATTCCTGTATTTGGAACTGCTAATGTTTTTAATTGCGCTTCACGCAAAATAGCCCAATCACTTTCTGTAGGTTCATAATGAACTGCTCCATAATTGGGAAGTTGAATATAAATAAAGGGCAAATTCCCCTGCCTCCATTTATTACGCCAGTCTTGAATAAGTGTAGAGAATAGTCGAATATATAGTGCTGCATTTGAGATGTTGCTCTCACCCTGATACCACAATATTCCTTTGATAGTGTAATTTGTAATGGATGCAATCATTCCATTGTATAAAGCGGCAGGTTGATTTTGGATTGAAAAGTTATTGGAAAATATTTGATTACGAGGCAATGCTATGCCAACTTTAAATTGCCAGTCACCTTTTAAACCGATAGTATCATTTGCAGCGGCAATATAATATGGTTTATCCGGCACAAAACCACCTTTTCCATTTGTATTCGTAATTCTAATTACAATGGTATTATTACCTGGTTTTAAAATACCTGTAGGCAAATGATAGTAACGTTGTGGATATTGGTAAGCAGTTTTACCAACTAATATGCCATTGATGTATACTTCATCCGCATCTACTATTCTGCCTAATGCTAATTCAGCAGCAATGCCAGTGAAAGTATTGGGTATGTGTATGTTTTTTCTATACCATACCACACCATTTACATTACGGATACTTTGATCGTTCCAATATCCGGGCACATTCATGTTGTGCCATTCTTTAGGAATATAATTGGTATCATACCATTTTGGGCTTTCTGTTATTCCTCTATCATCTTCCAAAATGGTTTGTAAAGTTTTATTTGTTGCCAAAATTTTATTTATTTTTTTCTGTATATATTCGTTATTTCTGTTTTTTTGTATTAAATTTTGAATATCAGAAAAAGGTTTTAATCCTGCTTCACTGATCCAGGCTTCAATAGAAGTGCCGCCAACACTAGCATTAATAATGCCGATAGGAATATGATATTTTTCAAATAATTTTCTTGCAAAAAAATAGGCAACTGCTGAAAATTGCAGCAAATTTTGTCCGGTAGCAGAGTTCCATCTGCCTGAAGTAAAATTAGTATCAGGCTTTAATAAATTGGCAGTGGCAGGCACTATGAATTGCCTGATTTGTGGGAAATTGTCCTGCTTTATTTCATTGGCGTAAGTATAAAGATGTATGCCCAATTGATGTACCATATTTGACTGTCCGGCACATACCCAAACATCACCAATGAATATATCTTTCAATACAATGCGATTGCTACCTATTATATTCATGGAATAAGGGCCACCGGCCTGCATAGCCGGTAATGTAATTTCCCAATGCCCGTTCTTTCCGGTAATGGTGTTAAAATCTTTTGAAATAAATTGAATATGAACTGCTTCACCCGGCAATGCCCATCCCCATATTTTAGCAGGTACATTTCTTTGCAATATCATACTGTCACCAACCAATTTGGGTAATGTTACATTCCCTAATGCCGGTTGATGCATACACAGTATGAAGTATGAAAAAATGGGAATGAGGTATTTCATTTTAATTTTTTTTTGATTCTGGTGGTCCCAGATAACTTTCTTTTAAACCACCCAGATCAATCACTAATTTTTGAAGCACCACGGCTGTGTTAATTAATGTATAAGTTATTTTATGTAATCCGGGTTGTTGAAGATGGTGGCCGGTTGTTTTAATAATGATATTATCTGACACCCATTTGCCCCATTTTCTTGGATTATCATCATTTTTATTGATGGATATGATTTGAGGCGTTTCCTGATCAATTGCAATTGCATATTTTAGTCCTTCATCATGGTGGATGTTTAATGTGGGAGAGAAGTATGCATTTATTTTTATACTACCAGTGTCTGTTGCATAAAAATAATATACTAATGTAGTGGCATTGGTGCCTGTATTTTGTTGTTGTGCCGTTACTGGAAATGCAGTAATACCACCGTTTGTTCTACCGATATATGGAATTTTTTGCCAGTGCATACCATTACTTTGGGTTTGCTCTGAAAAATGTACTGCTTCTATTGACACATATCCATCTTGTTCCATGAAATAATTTTTATTTTTTGAAGCAATGCTATTGTTAAAAAATTTTGGATGAATTTGCTTTGTGTTTTTTTCTGATTGATGATGGGTACTATCCGAAAATGGTGTTAAATAAATTTCCGGCATTTTATTGACCGGCGGTTGTTGCCAGTAGGTATAGCCAATATGTGTTTGATCCATCATGTGATTCCATTTCCCATTGGATAGCTCGTGGTTGTAATAATTGGCCATCAACGAATCTTTTTTGAAAAAATAATGAACACTATCGCCATATAATTGTGCTATTTTACTGTTGTTTTGATTGGCATACCATCTGTTTTTTGCGGCTGCCAAATACATCTTATTCAAATTGGAGCTTGCTATTATCGGATATAATACTAATTGATAAAATGCATTCTGATATTTTTGTGGCAACAACTGATTAATTTTTGTTGCTTCATTTTCAATTTGAGTGTATTCATCTACAATTCTTTGGAACTCATGATAATGTATCAGACTATAAGTTTCCGGTGACAATAACTCCGGTTTTCTTCTGCTATTATATTGTGCATCTTTAATTAAGATGTCTGCAATTTTATTGGCATATTTTTTCCCAAATTGCTGTGTAGCCCATTGAACATGATATTGCAATATTTTATCTGCATCCCATTGGTGCGTATTCCATGCATAATCTAAAAAAAAGCTAATGGGTAATTCCATTGGTTTTATATCTCCAACGTTTACAATCCATATTTTTCTAACATGGTATTCATAGGCCAGATGCATTTGTTCCCAAACTCTTGCAATATTATTGGTATTAATCCATTTGTAATTTCTTGGGTCACCTACGTAATCAAAGTGGTAATAGATGCCATAACCTCCGGTTCTTCCTGTATCAGAAAGTTTTGGTAATCTTCTAATATTGCCCCAGTTGTCATCACACAATAATAATGTAACATCATCGGGTACACGCATGCCTTTATCATAATAATCTTGCACCTCTTTATACAATGCCCAAACTTGTGGCGTTTCTGCTGCAGGTAGATGTGTTACTTCTTCTATTATTTTTCTTTGACGTGCTACTATTTTTTCTAATAATGCAGTAGCAGTACCGGTCGTCATCGGTTCATCCCCATCACCACGCATACCAATGGTAACAATGCTTTCGTGATGATCCATATTCTCGATTCCTTTTTTCCAAAAAGAATCTAATACAGCCTGATTGGTTTGGTAATTCCATTCACCATGCCCATATCGTTTCCATTCCTGTTGTGCCCGCATCATTGGTTCGTGATGCGATGTGCCCATAACAATGCCGTATTTATTTGCTAAAATCGGGTTAAGGGTATCATCATTATTAAAAGCATTGCCCCACATAGCAGGCCATAAGTAATTTGCCTTTAAACGTAATAGCAATTCAAATATTTTTTCATACACATGGTGATTAACGCCGCCAAATTTTTCTTTTGCCCATCCTGAAAATGCAGGCGCTTCATCATTAATAAATATGCCTCGGTATTGTACGGTTGGAGATTTGAATGTGTGTATTCCATTTTTTATAAAAATATTTTTATGCTGTTCAATTGGAACGTCTGCCCACCAATACCATGGAGAAACTCCTGCTTGTTTCGAAAACTCAAATACTCCGTAAGCCGTTCCACGTTTATCGCTTCCGGTAATGATGAATGCTTTCGATACATTTTTAAAAGGTTTTTCAACTGTTTGTAACTGAAAAGCTTCCCATTGGCTATTAATGGCATCTACATTTATTTGATGAGATTCTTTTAAACTGTTGATAGTTGTTGAACCTTTTATGCTTCCAATTATGATTAAATTTTCCTGTGCATGTTGTAAATCATGTGTAAGTGCAATATTTCTGCCAATCACTTTTTCTAAATCAGATTGCAACAAAGCTGCTGATTTTTGCACCAGCCAGTCATCTGTATCATCGGTATAAATTGACAGGTTTTGTTTGGGGTCAGTTATATTCCAGGTATTTTCCTGTTTGTTGAAAACAATAAACGATTGAGCGAACATTGCATGCACACATCCGATGAATAAAACAATTGCTATTGTTTTTTTTATCATAGCATCATTCTTTTTGAGGTTAAAAGCCAATTGAATTGCCGCCATCAACAGGCAAAATGGTTCCGGTAATAAATTTTGCAGCATCTGATGATAGGAATAAAGCTGCCGCAGCAATATCTTCAGGCTTTCCTAAAACGCCAAGAGGTGTTCTTGAAAGTACCTTTTGCATTCTTTCTTTATCGTCATTTAGTGCTTTGGCGCTCATTTCAGTAGCTATAAATCCGGGTGCTATACAATTTACACGTATACCCATTGGCGAAAGCTCTACTGCCATTGCTTTTGTCATGCCTTCAATAGCAGCTTTAGATGCGGTATAAGCAATTACTTTTGGAATGCCATATTGCGAAGCCATTGAACTAATGTTGATAATATTGCCATTTTTTTCAGACCGCATATGTTTAACCACCGCTTTAGAGAGTGCAAATACCGCTGTTACGTTTGTTGATAGTATATTTTCAAATTCTTGGTGCGTAACTAATATAAAATCTTTTTTTAAATTAATTCCTGCATTATTTACCAACGTATGAATGGGGCCATATTCCATTATTAGTGAATCTGTTAATTCCGAAATTTTTTCAAACTCTGTCAGATTAAATGCTATGGGAATACATAATTCGCCTAGTTTTTCTTTAGTTGCTTGCAATTTTTTTACATCTCTGCCAATAATAATGGTTCGTATGCCATTTTGAATGAACAATTCAGTAATTGCTAATCCTATTCCGGAGCCACCACCGGTAACGATAGCTGTTTTTAAAGGTTTGTTATTAGTCATGCTAATTAAATTATTTTTTAGTGTGTTCTTTATTTAGGTTCCGGCAATACTAAGTGGGGTATGTTTTTTAAGAGAAGATTCCCGTATAATTAAATCAGAACGGATAATAATTGTATTGGTGAGCTGCAGGTTTTGTTCGCCTTTTAAATGAGCAACCAGTTGCCTGGCGGCTATTTCACCCATTTCAATACCCGGATAATTAAATGTAGTAATTTTTGGCTCAATCAACTTACTAATGGCATCATTGTTAAAACCTACTATGGCAATATCGTCTGGAACTACAATGCCATTTTCTTTTAATGTTTGAATAAAGACAGCTGCAGTAAAATCATTTGTAATGAAAACACCATCCGGAATTTGTGTACATTGTAATAATTGATATGCTGCATTACGGGCAGCTTCCTCGCTCAGGTCATTAATAATAACTTGTTTTTTTTCAAAAGGTAAATTATGTTCAGATAGGGCTTTTTTGTAACCCTGATATCGTTGTGCATACACATTTCTGTTTAAGCTTGCAGTTATGTGTGCTATGCGTTTGCAGCCCTGATCAATTAAATGTTTGGTTGCCTGATATCCACATTTAAAATTATCAATTACTACAACAGTGCTATTATCGGTTGGTTCAACCCGATCGAAAAACACTATCGGAATGCCTTTTTTATGAAAAGGTTGGTAATGATCGAGATTTTTTGTGTCGAATGCTAATGATGCAATTAATCCATCTACGCGTTTATGAAATAAGTTAACGGCATTAGCGGCTTCTTTTGTATAGCTTTCTGATGAGTGTGCAATAATAATATCATAACCGGCTTCTGAAGTTACCTTTTCAATTCCTGCTAAAACGGAAGTAATAAAATTACTGTTTAATTCATGCACAATTACCCCGATGGTACTGGTTGATTTTTTACGAAGACTGCCTGCAAAAGTGTTGTATTGATAGCCAATTTCTCTGGCAGTTTTGAATACTTTTTTTTTGGTAAGCTTGTTTACAGCCGGATGGTCTTGTAAAGCTCTGCTTACAGTTGATGTAGAAATGTTCAACTGCCTGGCAATATCATATATGGTAACATCTTTTTTTGGGGTCATAATTGCAATCGGTTGCGTAAAGTTCTGTATTTTGAACCAATTGACAAATTTTTATTTTTTTGAAGATGCTCTTATAATGAGTTCGGATCTTAGAATAACAATATTTGTTGTGCTGATATCGGCTATGCCTTTAAGGTGATTGATGAGGTTAGTGGCCGCAATTTGCCCCATAGCATAGCCCGGGTAATTAATAGTAGTTAAATTGGGTTCTACTACTTTGCTGATGGGGTCGTTGTTAAATCCGGCAAACAAAATGTCGGTAGGAATTTTATAGCCATGTTGTTTTAAATACAACATACAATAAGTGGCACAGGTATCGTTTGCGGCAAATACTGCGTCTGGTTTTTGAGTAAGCGAACAAATGTATTTTCCTGCTTCTGTACCTGCTTCATCGCTTAAATTGCTGAATTGTATCAGATTTTCGTGAACAGGTAGGCCTGCTTTTTTTAAAGCTGCTTTATAGCCGGCTAAACGGTCGGCATATACGTTGCGGGTAATATTTCCTCCCAAATGCATAATGCGTTTGCAACCCTGCTCAATCAAATGCGTAGTTATTTCAAATGCTGCTTTAAAATTATCGATCGAAATGCCCATGCAGTCAGATGTAGCCATTGTCCTATCAAAGTAAATGATTGGAATTTTTTTCTGTAGAAAAGCGTTGAAGTGGTCTACGTTATTTGTATCTGATGCTAATGAAACCAGCACCCCGTCTACGCGGCTGTTGAACATGGTAATGGCGTTTGCAGCTTCTTTTTCGGTACTTTCCAGCGACTGACTGATGATAAGGTTATAGCCTTCTTCATTGGCAATACTTTCAATGCCTGCAATTACCGTTGACATAAAGTAGCTGTTCAAACGGGGTATAATTACACCGATAGTTTTGGTTTGTCGTGTCCGCAAATTACTGGCAAACATATTACTGCGGTACCCTAATGTTTTTGCGGCTTCTATAATTTTTTTCTTTGTTTTTTTGTTGATGGCAGGATGGTCTTTTAATCCGCGGCTTATAGTTGCCGCCGATAAGTTTAAATACCGTGCTATATCGTATATAGTAACTTCTTTTTCAGGAGCCATGTTCAATAATGTATAATTAGTAAGCGGTACAAAGTAATTCTAATTTTTTTTAAAATTTTTTTGCAATCGGTTGCATTTTTTAAAATTCTTTTCTATATTCGTTTTGTCAAACGAATGCTTTTATAAAATTATGACCTGTTAAAAGGTTTGCTGTTACCTAAAATGCTTGCTTTATGAAAAGGTTTAGTTATCAATTAACCTACTTCTTTTTGTTGCTGCAAATTCATTTTGCTATAGCCCAATCTGCATCTTATTTAAATCCAGCTCTTCCTATACCTGTCAGGGTAAATGATCTTATCAGTCGCTTAACGCTTGAAGAAAAGGTAAGTCAGATGATGAATAACAGCCCTGCTATTCCACGGTTAAACATACCTTCTTATAATTGGTGGAATGAATCATTGCACGGCGTTGCCAGGTCTAGTGTTGCAACGGTATTTCCGCAAGCAATTGGTTTAGCTGCTACTTTTAATGATAGCCTTGCTTTTGCAGAGGCTACAGCCATTTCCGATGAAGCAAGGGCTATGTATACTGCATCTGTAAAACGTGGTATTTATGAACAATATGCTGGTTTAACTTTTTGGACACCTAATATCAATATTTTCAGGGATCCACGTTGGGGAAGAGGGCAGGAAACTTATGGAGAAGATCCAATGTTAACTGCAAAGATTGGCGTTGCTTTTGTAAAAGGACTGCAAGGCAATAATCCCAATTATTTAAAAGTAGCTGCCTGTGCAAAACATTTTGCGGTACATAGTGGGCCGGAGCGATTGCGTCACTCCTTTAATGCGGTTGCTTCTATAAAAGATTTAAGAGAAACCTATTTGCCTGCTTTTAAAGCTTTGGTAAAAGATGCACATGTTGAGGCTGTTATGTGTGCATACAATAGTACGAATGATGAGCCCTGTTGCACAAATACTTTTTTGTTGGATGATATATTAAGAAAGGAATGGAATTTTAAAGGGCATGTTGTTTCTGATTGTGGTGCAATTAGTGATATTTATGAAGGCCATAAGTATGTAAAAACTGCAGCAGAGGCGGTTGCCCTTTCTGTTGAAAAAGGTGTGAGTTTGGATTGCGGTGTTGAATATCCTGCCTTGATTGATGCGGTACACCAACATTTAATCAATGAATCAACAATTGATAGCGCACTAGCAGAACTGTTAGCTACTCGTTTTAAACTGGGCATGTTTGATGACGCAAATGCCAATCCGTATAACAAGATATCGGAGTCAGTTATTAATAGCTCTGCTCATCGTTCATTAGCCAAAGAAGTTGCCTTACAGTCTGTTGTATTACTAAAAAATGATGGTGTACTTCCTCTAAAAAATAATTTACCGAGATATTTTATTACAGGTCCAAACGCATCGAACGTTGATGTGTTATTAGGAAACTATTATGGCGTAAATAACCGGTTGGTTACGTTTTTAGAAGGTTTTGCTAATCATATTGCAACGGGTAGTCAGTTGCAATATAAAATGGGATGTTTATTAGACAGGCCATCTGCGAATCCAATTGATTGGACTACCGGTGATGCTAAAAATTCTGATGTAACCATTGCTGTATTAGGTATTTCAGGATTATTGGAAGGCGAAGAAGGCGAATCAATTGCTTCTTCAACCTATGGAGATCGTTTAAATTATAATATTCCACAAAATCAAATTGATTTTCTAAAAAAGTTAAGAGAGGGGAATAAGAAACCAATCATTGTTATTATTACAGGTGGTAGTCCAATGAATTTGTCAGAAGTGCATCAATTGGCAGATGCGGTTTTATTGGCCTGGTATCCGGGTGAAGAAGGGGGTAATGCAGTAGCTGATATTATTTTTGGAAAATCTTCACCATCAGGAAAATTACCTGTTACATTTCCTATGTCTTATGATCAATTACCGCCTTATGATGATTACAGTATGCAGGGCCGTACATATCGCTTTATGAAGTCAACACCCATGTATCCATTTGGTTTTGGATTGAGTTACACTCATTTTTCATATAACAAGCCGGTTGTTAGTAAATCAAATATTCAAGCAAAAGACAGTATTCAATTTACTGTTACAGTTCAAAATACCGGCAAATATGATGGTTCTGAAGTGGTGCAATTATATGTTCAACATAAAGATGCACCTGCGGATGCGCCGGTTTATGCTCTAAAAGCATTCAAAAAAATTAATCTTCGTGCTGGTGCATCTCAAAAAGTTTCATTTATCATAAGCCCGGATATGTTGGAATTGGTAAATGAGAAAGGTGAATCATATTTACCGAAAGGAACCATTGATATTTATGCAGGAGGCTCCTTGCCGGATAAACGAAGCATTGAACTAGGTGCTTCTAAACCAGCATCTCTTTCTATAATATCAAATTAAATTTTATTTCATTATTAACTAATTTAATTATGCCATATAATTTCAATTCGAGCTAATAATTTAAAAAAATAATTAAACTGAACCACTCAGTAAAGAGAAATAAATAAATACCAAAACAAATAATTATGAAAAAAATGATTGCTCAAAAAATGAAGCAACTGCCAGGCAGGTTAATACGGCAGTTTCATTTCTCATTTTCATTAGCCATATTCTCAACTTTTTTATTGATTGTTTCCACTCAGCTACTTTATGCTCAAAATAATGAGTCAAGAAAAATTGTGAAAGGGGTTGTAGTAAATGAAAAGAATGAACCGGTTGTAGGTGCCTCTGTTACTGTTCAGGGATTAAAAGTTGGCACTACTACAAATGAACGGGGTGCATTTTCACTTTCTGTTCCTGAAAAGTCAACTTTAGTAATAAGTTATGTTGGTTATCAAAACAAGTTTATTGATATCAATAAAAATACATCTGATATTTCTATTCAATTGCAATCTGCCAATAATGATTTAGATCAGGTGGTAGTAGTTGGTTATGGAACACAACGTAAGCGTGATGTTACCGGATCTGTATCTTCTGTAAATGAACAGACTTTAAGGGATGTACCGGTTGCCAATATGCAACAAGCCTTACAAGGTAAAGCAGCGGGTTTAGAAATACAGACAGTAGGAACCAAGCCAGGTTCAGGTGCGCAAATCCGTATCCGTGGTACAAGGTCAATCAGTGGTTCGAATGATCCGTTATTGGTATTAGATGGTATTCCTTATGATGGTAGTTTAAATGATATTAATCCCGATGATGTTGCTTCGGTAGAAATATTGAAAGATGCTTCGGCTACGGCCATTTATGGATCAAGGGGTGCAAACGGAGTATTGTTGGTTACTACCAAACGTGGAAAAGCAGGCGCTACCAGAGTTTCCTACAGTGGCTATTATGGTATTGGAACCGTATCTAATAAATATCCGGTATTTAATGCCGCCGAATATCAGGCTATGCGCAACATCTCTCCATGGAATCAGGGTTATGAGCCGGAAGAACTGGCATATATGGCTTCGGGTAAATCTACTGACTGGCAGAATCTGATGTATCAAAATTCTCATAAAACGGATCAAAATATTACTGTATCAGGCGGAACGGCTAACGGTAGTACATTCTCGCTCGGTGGTGGTTATTATAACGAAACTGCATTATTACCCGGACAGGATTTTACCCGTTATTCTGTTAGAGCAACCATCGACTCAAAAGTAGGTAATAAAATAAAAATTGGTTTAAATACCATGAACAGTGTGGGTGTTACCAACGGTTCTCAATTTGTGAATCCCATGTTCCCTATATTAGCTTTAAGCCCTTTAATGCCGGCTTATGATAGCACCGGAAAAATAATTACTGCACCTAATGGCAATAATGATGACAGACAAATTCAATACAGCCCCTTGTTGCTTAATCACAATAACAATAGCTGGGTTGACAGAGTAAGAAGATTAAGAACTTTTAATAGTTTGTATGCTGAATATCAGATCATGCCCGGTTTAAAATACCGTGCCAATATTGGTTTAAATTATACACAGGAAGAAGATGATCAGTTTCAGGCATCAGATGATCCCACTGGCATCAATCCCAGTTATTTCCGACCTCAAAAAGGGAATACTGCTTATGTAAACAATGCCGAAGCCTGGGGTTATACTGTTGAAAATATATTAACCTATGATAAATCAATCAAAAAACATCGTTTAAATTTTACAGGTCTGTATAGTATTCAGGAGTACCACACACATAATACTTCTGTAAGCAAAGATTCAATTACCGATAATTTTTCTCAATTCTATGCTTTAGGCCTGTCAAATCCTACACCTGCACCTGCAGTAGGCGGAGGTGAGCAGTCATGGGCACTGATATCTTACATGGGGCGTTTAAATTATAATTATGATAATCGGTATATGCTAACGCTCACCGGTAGGATAGATGGTTCTTCAAGATTAGCCAACGGGCATAAATGGCATCAGTATCCTGCGGTTTCTGCAGGTTGGAATTTGAATAATGAACAATTTTTTAGAAACAGCAAATTTTTATCCAATAACTTTTCTAATTTAAAATTAAGGGCAGGCTTTGGGCAAACCTCTAATCAGTCCATTAATCCATATTCATCATTAGGACTGGTTTCTAATAATAATGGTTTGGCAAGTCCGGGAAATGTAATTCGCTATAATTATGGCCCAACTGTTGTAACAGGTTACAATGTTTCTGCATTACCAAACCCAAACCTAGACTGGGAATATACCAAAACTGTTAATGTAGGTATTGATTTCGGAATTTTGAAAAACAGAATTACCGGTTCAATAGAATATTATCATCAGCATACCGATAAAATTTTGTACAGTGTGGTGTTGCCTCCAACTTCAGGTGTTTCAGGAAATTATACAACCAATGTAGGATCTATGCAAAATCAGGGTATGGAATTTACCGTCTCTACCATCAATATTCAAAACAGGCATGGGTTTAGCTGGACAACTGATTTGAATTTGTTCTTCAATCAGAACAAGCTGCTTAGCTTAAGTAGTGGAATAGCACAGGATATTGCCAATCAGTTATTTGTTGGTTATTCCATGACAGCAATTTATGATTATAAAAAGTTGGGAATCTGGCAGAAAAATGAAGCTGCACAAGCTGCGCAATATGGTTCTGTTCCCGGTCAAATTAAGTTAGAAGACCATAGCGGTCCGGGCGGAAAACCGGATGGTAAAATTGATGCGAATAATGACAGATATGTGATTGGTAATGGTGATGCGAAATTACAAGGCGGTATGACCAATCGGTTTGCCTATAAAAATTTCGATTTGTCGATTGTAGCGTACGCACGATTTGGCGGGTTATTGGTGAGTCAGATTCATCAGCCTGTTGCTTCTTATTTAACGGTAATGGATGGTAAAAGAAATGGTATTAAAGTAGATTACTGGACACCAACCAGCCCAACCAACTGGTTTCCCGAGCCATCAACATCCATCAGTCCAATTAGTACTGCGTGGACAACACTCGGTTATTACAATGCTTCTTTTGTTCAAATTAGAAGCATCAATCTGGGATATAGCTTTAGAGATCGCATGCTGAAAAGAGTTAATGCACAGTCAATTCGCTTGTATTTCACAGTAGATAATGTTGGTTTTCTTTTCTCTCCCTATAAAAACCAAACCGGTATTGACCCGATTGGTACCAATGTAGGTAATGCAGGTGTGGGAAATCCGGGAAATTTAAGAAGTGGTAATAATGGCATGGTTACCATTAATGCCAGTACACCACTTCCCAGAAATTTTATTGTAGGTGCCAATATTAGCTTTTAATATTTAAAATAATATATATGAAATCATTGTATAAAATTTCAGTCATACCAGCTGCTTTGGTTGCTATGTTAAGTGTTGGGTGTAGTAAAAAGTTACAAGAGCACCCTTACACAGTTTTTACGGTAGATTATTTTAAAACACCTACCGGATTACAAAGTGCTGTTAATGCTTTATACTCCGGTATGCGCTTTAATTACGGCCCAGAAGGTGCAGTAGGTATTACCTGTGACGGAACAGATGAATGGACCTATGCAGACCAGCCAAGAACCGGTGCCGGTGGTACTGCTGATTATTTAACGTTAGGTAATTATACGTTAGATGCTTCTAACGGCGCCATATTGACGCCTTGGAACAGAAATTACTCCAATATTAATTTAGCCAATGCAGTGGTTGATTTAGCCCCAACTGTAAACATGGATACCACCATTCGTAATGGAATTGTTGCCCAGGCGCGTTTTCTCCGTGGGTTATACTATTTGTTATTGGTTGAACAATTTGGTGCAGTACCTACTGATTTAGGTGCAGGCGATTTGCATTTTAACGCAACTCCATATCAAGGTTTTAATCGCTTACCTACCACCGATTTGCTGGTAAAAGATTATCAGGCTATGATTAATGATTTTACCTATGCTACACAGTACTTGCCCGACCAGCGCCCGGCCAATACATTCAAACTTTCAAAAGCGGCAGCTTATTTAATGCTGGCACGAACCTATATTTTTAGAGCATACTCTGCCGCAAAACAAAGTTCTGATTTTGCAAATGCTTATAATGCCGCAATGGAAGTAATTAATAATCAGGCTAAGTACGGAACATCTTTACTGCAAAATTTTGCTGATGTGAATAGAGAAGGGAATGAATATAATCCGGAAATTTTATACTCTGTTGAAAGGATTCCGGGTGATAATAACGATAATGAAGTAGGTAATCCATCAGGCATTGGAGGCGGTAAAGGTGTAGATGCAAGCAATGATTTTACTCCCGATTATACTACGGTTAAATCACCTAAGGCAAATTCATCTACTGCGCCATGTGCAACAAGAACTGTATTATATGGCAGGCCAATTAGAAGGTTTTGCCCTACAGCATGGTTATATAATGTTGCTTTTGCTGATAAATTGAATGATAGCAGATATGATGGCAGCTTTAGAACGGTATGGCTGGCAACCCAGGCAGGTGGCGGTTTTAATGTAGGTGATACCGCTTTTGTTTTGGCATATACCAATGCAATGGCCGATTCTATGAATGCCATTCCAAAACCTTACAGGGTAATTGCTCCGAGAGAGTTTTATATTATTGGAGGTACCACCACCCAAAATATTTATCCTTCTTTACGCAAATATGAAGACAGTAAAAAAATGCAGGCCAATGATGAGGGCGGACGCCCATTTCCTGTTGCAAAATTATCTGAATTGTATTTATTGGCTGCTGAGGCTGCTTTTCAAACCGGAAAGGTTAATCAGGCAGTTACACTTATCAATGTAATTCGGGAGAGAGCTGCTTACAGGCCCGGTTTATCTGCATCCGACTTATCAGCCCGTGTAGTTGCAATGGATATCAATGCATCGCAGGTAACACTTGATTTTATTTTAGATGAAAGAACCAGAGAATTATGCGGCGAAAGCCTAAGATGGCCCGATCTGGCCATGCGCGGTAAATTGGTGCAGCGTGTACAATTGTATAATCCGGATGGTGCCGCAAATATTCAACCATTTCATACACTCAGGCCTATTCCCCAAAGTCAGTTGAATGCTACTGCTGATGCAAATAGGGCACAATATCAAAATCCGGGGTATTAATTTTTTTTAATAAGAAAACAAATTATATGAAAAAAGTATTGCTTTATATAGCCTTGCCGATTTGCTGTTATGCAGGATTATCTTCCTGCAAAAAGGTTCCGGTAAATAATATTATGAATCCGGGCAATTATTCAGATACATTCGGATTGATTAAAACAGCAGCCACAGCAGATGGTTTTCCGTTTGGGTTGGCAATTGATTACACCCCTATGTTGAATAATCCGGTTTATGCCGGAACAGTTACCCGGGAAGCAAATAGTGTAACGTTTGGTTATCAAATGAAGCATGGCGCTATTGTTCAAAATGATGGTAGTTTAAATTATACCAATACAGATGCACTGGTGAATGCATGTGTAAATGCAGGTTTACAAATTTATGGACATACTTTAGGCTGGCATCAAAACCAAAACGCTACTTACTTAAAAAGTTATGCTGGTATTACAATTCCTGCAGCAACTGAATTACTGGCGAATCCCGGTTTTGAGTTGGGTAATGCAACTTCTTTTAGTAACTGGTCAACTTATAATGCATCTAACGGTGCTACCATTTCTGTAACAACAACCCCGAGTCAAGTGCATAGTGGCACACGTGCAATGATGGTGGTTAATCCTGTTGCCAACCCCGGTAGTCAATGGAAAGTTCAGGTAGCCAGTGATTTGTTTAATACAACGGTTGGTCATCAATATACCGTTTCTTATTGGGTATATGCAGCAGCTGCGGGTGGTTCTATCCGTCTTTCTACCCAAACCAGTGGCGGTGGTTCTGCCCAATATCAGGGAGATCAGACCATTGGCACAAGCTGGCAATTAATTACCTGGACAATCACTGCAAACTCACCTCAAACCAGAATTTTGTTTGACATGGGGCAAGCCGCTAATACCTATTATATTGATAATGCCAGTGTAAAGCAGGTAATAGCAGCGCCATCAGGCTCGCAAATTGCGGTGAAGTTAGATTCGGCACTCAATAATTTTATTACCAATACAGTTACCCGATATAAAGGAGTGGTAAAAGACTGGGATGTTATCAATGAATTATTTGCCGATAATGGTACATTGCGCAATAACAGTAATACTTCCATAACAGGATCGGATGTTTTGGTTTGGTCAAATTATATGGGAAATACTTATCCCCTGCATGCATTTCAGTATGCACAAGCGGCAGATCCTAATGCATTATTGTTCATAAACGATTATGGTTTAGAATCTAATTCAGTAAAATTAGATTCGTTGATTTCGTATGTTAAATTTTTAAAAGCAAATGGTGCAAAAGTAGATGGCATTGGAACACAAATGCATATTGCCTGGAATACCAGTTATGCAGGTATTGATGCTATGTTCCAAAAACTGGCAGCTACCGGCTTATTGATTAGAATTTCAGAATTAGATGTTCGTATTAATCCGAATGATAAAACCGGATTTATGCCAACCTCACTATTTTATGGCTATCAGGCAGATATGTATAATTATGTTGTAAACTCTTATTTAAAATATATTCCCAAAGCGCAACGCTATGGCATTACAGTTTGGGGCGTTGATGATCCTGAAAGTTGGATTATCACATCTCAGAAAAAAGTTGATAACCCATTATTATTTGATGCCAATTTTGCAAGAAAACCTGCATATAGTGGATTTTTAAATGCACTTAAAGCACAACAATAATAATTCATGCAAATGATTTAACCGTGCATATATTAAGTAAGATAAGTTAACATGGCAACAAACCCCCTTTGCCTGTTAGCTTATCTTTTACTTACAAACAATATTCAATAAAACAAATAGTAGTTGAATTGTCTCCCCCAAAAATTTTGTGTACAAAACTCCTTATCGCTTTATCTTTATGCATAAGTAGTCGTTTAGTAACTGCCGGTGATTCTTCATCGGCATATTTTATAAAATAATTCCTGTTCATCTATGAATCAACAATATTTCATGCAACAAACCATGCGTTGGTTTGGTCCAACTGACCCTGTAAGTTTACAAGATATCAAACAAGCCGGCTGTAGCGGTGTAGTAACGGCACTGCATCATATTCCGGTAGGTGATGTTTGGTCTGTTGATGCCATTCTGGAAAGAAAAAAGATGATTGAGGCTGTTGGCCTTAAATGGACTGTTGTAGAAAGTTTGCCCGTGCATGAGGCTGTCAAAAAACAGAAAGGAAATTTCGAAGTATACATTACTAATTATAAAAAAAGCCTTGAAAACCTTTCTCAATGTGGCTTAGAGGTAATTACCTATAATTTCATGCCCATATTAGACTGGATGCGCACAAATGTAAATTATACCATGCCCGATGGCAGTAAAGCCTTGTATTTTGACCGACTGACTTTTATTGCATTTGATTTATTTATGTTGCAAAGGCCCGGTGCAGCAGCAGAATATACAGCTATTGAAAAAGAAAATGCATGGCACACATTTCAATCAATGAATGAGGAAGAAAAAAAAACACTTTTTAATAATGCCCTCCTTGGGTTGCCCGGAAGTGAGGAAAGGTTTACACCCAAACAAATTTTAAAAGCACTTCAGGAATATAAAGCGATTGACGCTTTAAAATTAAAGCAAAATTTATTTTACTTTTTGCAGCAAATTGTTCCGGTTGCCGAATCGACAGGTTTAAAATTGGCTATTCATCCTGATGATCCACCTTACCCGATGCTTGGTTTGCCCAGAATAGTAAGCACTGAAGCCGATGTGGCAGATTTACTGACAGCAGCACCCTCATCTGCCAATGGTATTTGTTTCTGTACCGGATCATTTGGTGTAAGGGCTGATAATGATTTATTAGCCATGATTGAGCGTTTTGCAGGTCATATCCATTTTATTCATCTCCGCAGCACAAAACGAGATGCGGATGGTAATTTTTATGAAGCCAATCATTTAGAAGGAGATGTAGATATGTATGCTGTTGTAAAAGCATTGTGGCAAGTTATGCAACAGCGAAAAATAAGTATACCGATGCGTCCTGATCATGGGCATCAAATGTTGGATGATTTGAAAAAGAAAACTTATCCCGGTTATTCAGCCATAGGGCGTTTACGAGGTTTGGCGGAATTAAGAGGATTAGAGTTGGCTATATCGCGCAGCTAAATATCATATTGTTTTCAAACAATTACAAAAGCATAAAATTTTCTGTTTTTGGCATTGCTAAAAATTTTTGAAGAAAAATTTCAGGTGGTTCGGTTAATTTACGTGCTTTCGTATCCATCCAGGCACCATCTATATTAATAATGGCATGTAAAGTTCCATTTTTATTTAGTAATTCATGTTGTAAACTCCAACGGGTACCACTTGCTGTTGCTGAACGCATACTCACATTTACATAAATCACATCATTAAAATGAATTTCTTTTTTAAAAATGGCTTCCTCTCTAAAAAGAATAGGACCAAGATGGTGTTGCAAAAGTAATTGTGGCGTTAAACCGGTTTCGTTCAAATAGCAAATTCTTACATAAGCACCCCAATCATAATAAACACTATGTCTTACATGAAAATTGGGATCCAGATCACTCCAACGGATTGTAACATTTTTAAAAAAGCCCTCCATATTTTTTTTATCAAAATAACATATTTCATTGAACTGGAAAAATAAATGTAAGTAGTGGTATAGTTGAATGGATGCTAAAAAGATAGAAGCAGGTTTCGTTGTCATGTGCATTACCAACTCCATCGTTATCGGGAACGTTTGCGTAAAAAAATAATTGTTAATGCTATGCCAACACGAAATATCTAATTAGCATTGAAGTACCAAATGCTTTAAACGATTGCTAAATAAGGGTTATAAATACCCGGCTTTTTTTGTTGTATGTTTTAAAAACAAATTGCTGTATGAAAAAAATTGGCACACTTGTATGTATTCTCTTGTCTGTATGCTTTACTGCCTTCTCTCAAATATCTACCCGACAAATTAAAGGAAGAGTTGTGGGTGAGGATAATGAACCTTTAGCCGGTGCATCCGTTGTCATTGCAGGCTCAAAGAAAGGTGTTCAAACAGATAATAACGGAAATTTTACTTTATCTGTTCTTAATGATGGCGATAAAAACAGTTTATTGATCAGCTATGTTGGTTATGCTACTAAAACGGTTGATGTGCATGCCGCCGGCAATATTTCAGTACACCTTACCAGAACGAATGATGCGGGCAATGAAGTAGTGGTAATTGGTTATCAAACCGTAAAACGTAAAGATTTATTGGCTTCTGTATCTTCTGTCGGAGCGAAAGATTTAAAAGATATTCCCATCAATTCTGCTGCCGAGGCATTAGCAGGACGATTGGCGGGGGTTCAAATTACCAGTTCTGAAGGTTCACCAGATGCAAATATTACCATTCGTGTTCGTGGCGGTGGTTCTATTACACAAGATAATTCTCCTTTATATATTGTTGATGGGGTACAAATTGAAAATGCTTTAGCTTCTTTAGCGCCACAAGATATACAAAGTATTGATGTATTGAAAGATGCAGCAGCTACTGCCATTTATGGCGCACGAGGTGCCAATGGCGTAGTTATTATTACAACAAAAGGCGGAAGACAGGGTAAACTCCGTATGTCGTACAACGGGTTTATTGGTTTAGAAAAATTAGCCAAAGAACTTCCCGTTATGAGTCCCTGGGAATTTATTCGATGGAATTATGAGCGTTCCAGATCAAATTCAACCGATAGTGCCACATTTGCAAAAACCTATGGAACAACCTGGGATACTTTATCAGTATATAAAAGTATTGCACCGGTAGATTGGCAGAAATTAGTGTTGGGCAGAAATGGTATGATGCAAAGCAATAATGTTAGCGTAAATGGAGGTAATAATAAAACCACTTTTAATTTAAGTTACACCAATAATACTGATAAAACAGTGGTATTAAATTCTAACTATTACCGTAACCTCATTAATTTAAGAGTAGATCAAAGAATTGGAAAGAAAATAAGAATGAGTGCCACTTTTCGTTATCTGAACCAAAATGTGTATGGTGCCGGTACATCTTCTCCCAATGGATCAACATATAACCGTTTGCGTAATACAGTAAAATACAGGCCTTTCTTATCACCCAATATTACAACTCCCGATGTTATTGACCCCAGTTTAGTAGATAACAGTACCGGAAACGGGTTGTTTTTAGTCAACCCCATTGCGTTATCTAATGCTGAATACCGCAAAAAATCAACTGATGGTTTGAATATTTCCGGTTACGTTAGTTATCAAATTACCAAAAACTTAACCTTCCGTTCTACTTTCGGATACGACTATAATCATTATATCAATCGCCAATACAGCGATTCTATTAGCCCTGTTTCTATTATACAAGGTGGTGCTAAGCCGGTGGTTGAATTAGATACCAGCAATCGCACATCTATCAATAACTCAAATGTTTTTACTTATTCGCTTAAAAATTTAGGTGGCAAGCATGATATTGATGTTTTGTTAGGGCAGGAAACTTATCAGGTAAGAACAGAATCTACTTACGATTTATTCAAAAACATCCCCACTTTTACACCTATTGATAAAGCCTTTAATGATTTATCTTTAGGCACCAGTTTTACAGGTTATCCCAAACAAATTATTACAAAATATACATCGCTTTCATTTTTTGAGAGAATCAATTATGTTTACGAACAAAAATATACAATTGAGTGATTTATTTATACACACGAAAGCGGGGGTAGATATTGAAGAAGCTAAAAATATGCAGCTCAATAATTTTCATCTGAATGTGCAGGAAACTAAACCGGTGGTGTACATTTTAAACAGTAGTGCTATTTATTTTAACAAGTTTGAATTTAATAAAAATACACAATTGTTATTGGAAGTACAAGGTGGGCGTACAAAAAACATTGTATTGAAAAACACTTCTTTGCAAAATTCAATTCAAGTATTAAAAACCGGTTTTGGCGCAAATAAAAACGTTGTTCAATTGAATTAAACGTTATGAAAAAAATATTGTTTCTGTTTTTTTTCATCACATCATCGCAGGTTGTATTTTGTGAGGATATTGCGTTGTCAAAAAAAATAGCAGATGCAACAATTTTAAGCGAACATGTAAATGCGAATAATGCTAGGCGTAAATGGAACTATGAAGATGCGCTGGTACTTAAGGATTTAACTGCCTTATGGCAATATACCGGTCGGGTATTGGCTATTTTGCATAATGACAAAGGCAATGCAGATTTTGTACACATGAATCAGTTAACGAAATGTTTCGGCATTCAATTAAATGAAGATAATTATCAAAAGGTTGTAGGAAAAAATTTTGAAAATGGTGCCATATCTGTTCCGGATAATCATCCGATTTTACCAGATGTTCAAACCATTTTTGAAAAGGAAATCTGTTCCATCAAAGTTAAAAAGCCTGCTTATGCAGCTTTAGTTAAAAAGGATATAACCATTTTTGCAGTAGCAAACTATGGTAAAGGAACTGTTTTTGTAGCCGGAGATCCCTGGTTGTATAATGAATATACTGATGGACGAAAATTGCCTGAACAATACCAAAATTATGCAGCTGCAAATAATTGGGTTCAATGGCTTATTCAAAAAGTAAAGCATCAATAAAATGGGAAAACACTTATCTATATTCATATGTTTTGTCATTAGTAGTTTAGCTACTTGTATAGATGTAACTGCTCAGGCCGATACGCTTATTGTTTGCCAAAACAATCCTGCATGCTTTCAACACATCCAAGATGCCGTTAACAGCATTCCCGAACAGACTTCAAAAAAAGTTGTCATTTTTATTAGAAATGGAACTTATAACGAGAAAATATTTATACAACACAATTGGATTGAATTGTTAGGAGAAGATAAAAACAAAACCATCATTACACAATCTATTGCACGTGATATATGGCGTTGCAATCATGCAGATGATTGGGGGGTAGCAACACTAAATATAAGTGGAAGTGATATAATCATTAAAAACTTAACCATTCAAAATACCTATGGTTTTGAAAATAATACAAGCGTTGTGCGCTGTGCTTCAGATACTGTCGATAACTATGTAAAGAAAATAAGAAAAGATGGGCATCAAATGGCACTGCGAACATTTGCTACTACTCGTTTACAAATTATTAATTGTAATTTAAAAGCTTTTGGTGGCGATACTGTAAGTCCGTGGAATGTAACTGAAGGTATGTTTTATTTTAAAGATTGTACCATGATGGGCGGTGTTGATTTTTATTGCCCACGGGGGTGGGCCTATGCAGAGAATTGCACTTTTATTGCCACTACCGGACCGGCCTGTATTTGGCATGATGGCTCTGCCAATGAAGATGCCAAAACTGTATTAAAAAATTGCCGGTTTAAAGGATATGATGGTTTTATATTAGGCAGGTTTCATAGAGATGCACAATTTTATTTAATTGATTGTCACTTCGCAGCAAATATGGCTAACAAACCCATTTATTTGGTGCCTACTAACAATATTATACAATGGGGCTATTGGGTGTATTACAATAACTGTCATAAAGCCGGTGGCGATTATGCCTGGTTTAAAAATAATTTACAAACAGCAAAAGGGGCACCACTTGCTAAAAATATTAATGCACATTGGATATTTGGGGATAAATGGAATCCAATTTTAAATTAAAAGCGTATGCAACTATCTAAAAAAACACTGGCTTCTATTCGAAAAAATAACAAACTATCGTTGCCGCATGAAGCCATATTTTCATTGCCTGAAAAAATAATTCAGTTTGGCACGGGTGTGCTGTTAAGAGGCTTACCTGATTATTTTGTGGATAAAGCAAATAAGAAAGGTATCTTTAATGGAAGAATAGTAGTAGTAAAATCAACCAATTCCGGAAATGCTGATGCATTTGCCGAGCAAGATGGATTATACACGATTGCTGTTAGAGGTATTGAAAACAATGCTACTATTCAGGAATATTGGTTAAATGCTGCCATTAGCAGGGTTTTAAATGCTAATGATGCTTGGAACGAAATTTTATCTTGTGCTGCTAATTCTGAAATGCAGATTGTTATTTCAAATACAACGGAGGTGGGTATTACATTGCTTCCCAAAGATGGTATTTTTGCTGCACCACCTGTTTCTTATCCCGGGAAATTACTTGCTTTCTTATATCACCGGTACACTATTTTCAATGGAAGGCCCGAAAGTGGAATGGTCATCATTCCCACAGAATTGATTGTAAATAATGGAAAAAAGTTAAAACAAATTGTGCTTGAATTAGCGAAAATAAACCGCTTAAAAGATGAATTTATTCAGTGGCTTCAGGATGCCAATGATTTTTGTGACTCGCTGGTTGATAGAATTGTTCCCGGTAAATTACCTGAACAGGATGCAGATCTTGCTGCTCAACAATTAGGCTATCAGGATGATTTAATGATTATGAGTGAAGCATATCGTTTATGGGCAATTGAAACATCGAGTGATAGAACTAAATCAATATTATCTTTTGCTGCAGCCGATAATGGTGTAATTATAGATGATGATATTTCCATGTATAGAGAATTAAAATTGCGTTTGTTGAATGGTACACACACTTTTTCGTGCGGATTAGCATTTCTTGCCGGCTTTGATACTGTGAAAGATGCTATGGATATTTCAGTAATGGCTTCCTTTATCACGAATTTAATGTTGTATGAAATTACACCCGTTATTCTGAGTGAAAAATTAACCCAGCACAAAGCCAAACAATTTGCATTGCAGGTTCTGGATCGTTTCAGAAATCCTGCTATTGCCCACCATTGGTTTAGTATTACCATGCAGTATACTTCTAAAATGAAGATGCGAAATGTGCCTTTAATAACAAAGTATTTACAACAGTTTAAAACTGTTCCGCCTTTAATGGCTTTGGGTTTTGCGGGTTATTTATATTTCATGAAAACTGAATTGAATACATTAGAGCAACCCGTTCAGCTACAACACAATCAACAATTAATTGTTCAGGATGATTTTGCATTGCAATTAAATAAGCTTTGGAATGAAGTTGGCAGTATCGATGAGTTAGTTCAAACTGTTTTAACAGATGTACATTTTATGGGAATGGATGCAACTACCAGTAATACTTTTGCCATTCAGGTAAAAGCTTTCTTAACAGAATTAATGGAAGGAAAAGTATTAGAGGTATTAAAAAATAGTTTGCAGCAACAAAATGCAAATGCTGTTATTTAAATATAATTGTTATGAAAAATTCTGTTATAAAAATTCATCCAAAAGATAATGTGATCGTTGCTTTACGCGATTTGAAAAATGGCGAAACAGTATCCTTTCAAGGTGAAAAATATACCTTAATTGAGAATATACCTGCTAAGCATAAGTTTTTTATACATGATATGCAACCCGGCGATGCTGCTTTTATGTATGGCGTATTGGTTGGTAAGGCCCAACAATTTATACCTGCAAGGTCATTAATGACTACCGGCAATTTGAAACATGCAGCAGAGCCTTATGCTTACAGGGAAGGCCATTATCAGTGGCATCCACCGGATGTTTCTGCATTTAAAAATGTAACCTTTAATGGCTATCATAGAAGCGATGGAAGTGTAGGAACAGCCAATTATTGGTTATTTATACCTACTGTATTTTGTGAAAACAGGAATTTGGATGTAATTAAAGATGCATTACAGGAATCTTTGGGATATGCAGTAACTGATCAATACAAAAACTTTACCAGGCATTTGATAGCAGCCTATCAAAATAATGAATCTATTGATGACATTACTTTTGAAACTATTTCAAAGCCTGCTGTAAACCGCTTGTTTAAAAATGTTGATGGCATTAAATTCCTCAATCACCAGGGCGGTTGTGGCGGTATACGGCAAGATGCAGCCGTGCTTGGTAAATTATTAGCAGCCTATTCCAATCATCCAAATGTAGGTGGCGTAACCGTAATAAGTTTAGGTTGCCAAAATCTTCAATTAAAGGAATTATTATCAGAAATTAAATCCTATACCCCCAACTTCGAAAAACCACTTTTTGTTTTTGAACAGCAGCAAATTGGTAATAATAGCAAACTAATTGCTGAAGCCATTCGAGCAACTTTTAAAGGGCTGATGCAAATCAATGAAATTGGTAGAAAGCCTGCACCGTTGTCTAAACTTACATTGGGTGTTAAATGTGGTGGAAGTGATGGATTCAGTGGTATTTCTGCAAACCCGGCAGTTGGTTATTGTGCCGATCTGTTGGTTGCTTTGGGAGGCAAAGTTTTGTTGGCCGAATTTCCTGAATTGTGTGGAGTAGAGCAAGAGTTGATTGATAGGATGAACAATGAAACCATAGCCAAAAAATTTATTGATTTAATGCAATCATATAGTGCCGCTGCATTAAAAGTGGGTTCTGGTTTTCATATGAATCCATCTCCGGGAAATATCAAAGACGGCTTGATAACAGATGCTATTAAAAGTGCAGGCGCTGCCAAAAAGGGAGGCACATCACCCATTGTAGACGTACTCGATTATACTGAAAAAGCTGTTAAACCCGGATTGAGTTTGGTTTGCACACCGGGTAATGATGTGGAAGCAACTACCGGAAAAGCGGCCAGTGGTGCTAATTTAATTTTATTTACTACAGGCTTGGGTACGCCAACCGGCAATCCAGTTTGTCCCGTTATTAAAGTATCCAGTAATACCGCTTTAGCACAAAAAATGCAAGATATTATCGATATTAATACCGGCCCCGTTATTGAAGGTGATTTAACAATTGAACAAATGGGTACACAAATTTTAGAATATTGTATTAAAGCAGCCAGTGGTGAAGTAATACCAAAAGCAGTTTTACTAAATCAGGATGACTTTATTCCCTGGAAGCGGGGTGTAAGTTTGTAATACAATCTTACATCGTGTATTACAGATGAATAAAAAATTACGATTAATTGAAAGTATAAATACAAGAATATGAAACAGTTTTTAGATGAAGAATTTTTATTACATAATAAAACGGCAGTTAAATTATATAATGAATTTGCTAAATCCATGCCCATTATCGATTATCATTGTCATTTGTCTCCACAACAAATTGCAGACGATGTAAGGTTTAAAAATATTACACAAATTTGGCTATATGGTGATCATTATAAATGGAGAGCCATGCGCACCAATGGTGTGGATGAGCAATTTTGCACAGGCAATGCTTCTGATAAAGATAAATTTACGCAATGGGCTGCTACTGTTCCTTACACCTTACGAAATCCATTGTATCATTGGACGCACTTGGAACTGAAACGTTATTTTGGCGTTACTGAAATATTGAACGAACATTCTGCAGATCGTATTTATGAACAATGCACGGCTTTGTTACAGCAACCTGATTATTCAGTAAAAAGTTTGTTGCGTAAAATGAATGTATATACCGTATGTACTACCGATGATCCTGCAGATACACTTGAATATCACCAGAAGTTAAAAAATGATGGCTTCGAAATTCCTATCTTGCCTGCATTTCGTCCTGATAACGCCATGAACGTGGCAGATCCCGAAAAGTTCAATAGTTATCTTAAAAAATTAGAAGGGGTAACCAATATTTCAATTTCTTCATTCGATGATTTTTTATTTGCATTACAAAATAGACATGATTTTTTTGCTTCAATGGGTTGTGGTGTAAGTGATCATGGGTTAGAAGAAATTTATGCAGAAGATTTTACAGGTTCTGAAATTGACAGTATTTTCAATAAAGTACATTCAGGCAAACATTTAAATGATTTGGAACAGCGTAAGTTTAAATCTGCTATGTTGGTTCATTTTGCAGAATGGAATTGGGAAAAAGGATGGATACAACAATATCATCTGGGAGCATTACGCAACAATAATTCTCGTATGTTAGCCACATTAGGCCCCGATACCGGTTGGGATTCTATTGGTGATTTTCAACAAGGAAAAAACTTATCTAAGTTTCTTGGAAAATTAGATAACGATGACCGATTGGCGAAAACCATTTTATACAACTTAAATCCTGCCGACAATGAATTAATGGCAACAATGGTGGGCAATTTTAATGATGGCTCTGTTGCAGGTAAAATTCAGTTCGGTGCTGCATGGTGGTTTCTTGATCAAAAAGACGGAATGGTGAAACAAATGAATGCACTATCAAATATGGGTTTGTTAAGTCGTTTTGTGGGTATGCTTACAGATTCAAGGAGTTTTTTATCTTATCCGCGGCATGAATATTTCAGAAGAATTTTATGTAATTTGTTTGGAGAAGAAATTGAAAATGGTGAACTGCCGAATGATATTCCATGGATTGGAAAAGTTATTCAGGACATTTGCTTTTACAATGCTAAAAATTATTTTAACTGGTAAAAAACGAATAATGGAATTTGAATTTACATTACACTTCTCTTGCTCATTAAAACCTTGTTGTCAATTTGTTTAGTATAATACTTTTATGAAAAAAATATTGTGCTTTGGTGAATTATTATTAAGAATGTCGCCCCAATCAAATGGCGTTTGGTTACAGCAACATCAACTGCCTGTTTATGTGGGTGGAGCTGAATTAAATGTGGCATATGCGCTGGCTCAATGGAATATGCCGGTAGCTTATTGTACTGCATTGCCGGATAATTTTTTAGCGAAAGATATTATTCAGGGTTTAAAGAATGATGGCATTGATACCACCCATATTCAGATGCAAGGTAAACGGATAGGGCTTTACTTTCTAGAACAGGGTACTGATGTTAAAAATAAACACGTTTATTTTGATCGGGAATTTTCTTCATTTGTTACTTTACAGCCCGGTACCATTCATTGGGAAAAAGTGCTTGAAGAAATTAACTGGATACATTTTTCAGCCATTGTTCCTGCATTAAATGATACTGTTGTAAAGGTTTGTGAAGAAATGTTGCAAGTAGCTTCGCAAAAAAATATAACTATTTCACTGGATTTAAATTTTAGAGCATCGCTTTGGCAAAATAATCGAAATCCGGCAAATATTGTTCCTGTTTTGGCTAAGTACTGCAACGTGATAATGGGTAATATTTGGTCGGCTAATACTTTATTAGGTGCCCCGCTTCAACTATCAGGGCAAGAAGATGTTGAAAAGTCAGCCTATCTTACGCATGCAGTTTCAACTGCTGAATATATTTTGCAGCATTTTCCTAAATGCTATACCATTGCCAATACATTTCGTTTCGACACATTCAATGGAGGCATACAATACTATGGTACATTGTACACAAATGGACAATTATATGTTTCAGCTAATATGCATTGTACAAGTGTAAAAGATAGAGTAGGCAGTGGCGATTGTTTTATGGCAGGATTAATTTTTGGGTTAATTCAACAGAAAGACCCACAAACTATCCTCAATTTTGCTGCAGCTGCTGCATTTGGTAAATTGCAGGAAGTGGGCGATACTACCCGACAAACTATTGCAGACATACAAAAAACAATACAACAATATGCACAATCGTAAACAAGCAGCTTCTATCATTACATCACAAGGTATATTGCCGCTATACTATCATGCTGATGCAGAATTAACCATTGCTATTGCGCATGCATTATACAAAGGTGGTATAAGAGCTATTGAATTTACCAATAGGGGCGAAAATGCGTTGCAAAATTTTAAAATACTGGTATCAGAGCGTAATCGCACTATGCCAGACTTATTATTATGTATAGGAACAATTACCACGCCACAGGATGCAAATTTATTTATTGAAGCAGGTGCTGATGTATTGATTAGCCCGGTGTTTGATGCTGATGTTTCTGATGTGGCCTACATCAACAAAATATTATGGATTCCGGGATGTATGACACCTACCGAAATTCATATTGCATATTCAGCAGGATGGTCTTTATTAAAACTTTTTCCGGGTAATGTTTTACAGCCTCATTATATACAGGCAATTCGACCATTATTTCCCTCCATCGATTTTTTGGTTACCGGAGGTGTTGAAACCGATGCAGAAAATATAAGGGCATGGCTAAAAGCCGGTGCCGTTGGTGTAGGTATGGGAAGTAAACTGATTACATCTGCTTTCATTCAAGAAAAAAAATTTGATGCGCTTACCAGCTTGGTTCAAGATATACTTTACATCATTCAACAATTTAAACAAACTGCATGATAAAGAATAAAATTGGTAAATATCGGTGGACTATTGTTGCATTACTCTTTTTTTCTACAACCATCAACTATATGGATCGTCAGGTAATTGGGTATTTGAAACCTATTTTATCAGATAAATATGGATGGTCGAATTCTGATTTTGCAATGATTACTGCCTGGTTTACTGCTTTATATGCAGGTGTAACAGTTTTTGCAGGCGCCATTATAGATAAAATTGGTACCAAATTAGGATTGGCGCTTTCTTTGAGTTTCTGGTCTGTTATGGGTATGCTCAATGCTTTATGTGGCGGTGCAGTTTATCAACATGTAATTGTAAGAAGTTTATTTGGTATTGGTGAAGCCGGTAATTTCCCTGCTTCTATTAAAACAGTAGCCGAATGGTTCCCCCAAAAAGAACGAGCACTTGCAACTGGAATCTTTAATAGTGGCGCCAATGTAGGTGCAATGATTGCTGCATTACTCGTTCCCTTGTTAGCTGCAAATACCTGGTTCAATGGTCAGGTAGAAGGCTGGCGCATGGCATTTTTATTTACGGGTGCCATTGGTTTAATCTGGTTAATATTTTGGTTTGTATTGTATAATACACCGGCAAAGCAAAAAAAATTATCTGAAGCTGAATTTGCATATATACATAGTGATGATATACCAAGTAGCAGTGATGATGTAATAAAAGAAAAAATACCATGGATAAAATTGCTGACTTACCGGCAAACCTGGTCATTTTTTATAGGAAAATTTTTGACGGATGGTGTTTGGTGGTTTTTATTATTCTGGTTACCTGATTATATGAAAAAGCAATTTAACATGCAAGGTGAAGCAATTATGTTGCCATTATTCACAGTTTATGGAGTGGCTATTATAGGAAGTGTAGCCGGCGGGGGATTCCCGATGTATTTTATTAATAAAGGTATGGAAACCTTTAAAGCCAGAATGAAAGCAATGTTGCTCATTGCTTTGTTGCCAATTGTTTTAATTGCAACACAATATTTTGGTGATGTTGCTTTGTTTGGTAATAACGCATATATCTATGCGCTCATCGTAATTTGTATTGCTGCTGCGGCACATCAGGCATGGTCGGCCAATATATTTACAACTGTATCCGATTTGTTTCCTAAAAAAGCAGTGGGATCAGTTACAGGAATTGGTGGTTTAGCAGGTGGGATAGGAGGTGTATTAATGCAATTGTTAGCAGGCTGGTTAACAGATGCTTTTAAAAACAATCCACAATCTGCTTATTTAATTTTATTTTTGGTATGTGCCTTTGCTTACATTTTTGCTTGGTCAATCATGAAAGTGTTGGTACCCCGATTTAAACCGATTACCGATTTGTAAATGTTACAGCTATGCGTTCATCATTTTTTCTCCTTGTAATTTTTTGTCAAATAACTTTTATGCTCTCAGCGCAACAACGTATTTATTTATACAACAACAATGAAACAGGTATTGTAAATAACGGATTCGATTCTGTTAGGCCATATATGGAATATTACCGGGCAATTGGTTCAGGCTCAGCAAAAACAGCCATTTTGATTTGTCCGGGTGGTGCTTACACACACCTGGCTTGGGAAAAAGAAGGTGTATTGCCGGCACATTTTTTTAATACACATGGTATTGATGTATTTGTATTGCATTATCGATTAAACAATGAAGCACAACAAGGGCATCGATATCCGGCGCAATACAATGATGCAAATAAGGCTTTGCATTATATTGATGAACATGCTGCAACATTTGGTATCCGGAAGGACAGAATTGGCGTTATGGGTTTCTCTGCAGGCGGTCATTTAGCAGCTACCATTTCTACCTTAAATCCAATGAATGCAAATACAATTACTCCGGCTTTTTCAATTTTGGTATATCCTGTTATTACAATGGAATCTCCTTTTGTTCATGCCTACAGCCGAAAAATGCTTTTAGGTGAACACCCTGCTGCTCAGGCTTTAATGGATAGCTTATCTGCAGAAAAAAATATCACTGCAAAAACACCTCCTGCTATCCTTTTTCATGCCAATGATGATACTTCGGTTCCCGTTCAAAACAGTTTAATGTATTATGAGCAATTGCATGCGCATCATGTTCGAGCCTCACTTTTTATTTATGATCATGGTGGACATGGTTTTGGTATGGCACAGCAAGACCCCTGGTTAAATCAATGGCCCAATCAGGTAATGGGGTGGTTGCAGGCACTGCATTTTGATTAATTTTAATATTATAGTTACTGTCTGATTTTTTATTCTTATAGAAGAATTAGTCGCTTATTTAACTAATGCTTGCGCTGTACATTCAGGCATTTAAGTTCTTCTTTTTTTCTTTAAACTCCTTATTTTATTTTCACTTAAATCGTAGTGCAATTCCTTAGCATTGCTTTTTACCACCTAAGGGTCATTTTATTTTTCTTAATCAATAATTAATTATAGTTTAAGCAAATTATAATTTTGTTTAAGGCGATGGAATGCTTGTCTGGCAATAACTTCACGGCTTGTGTTAAATAAAAATTATTTAACGTTTTTATGATAAGCAATGCAGCTTATTTATATTATTGACGCTCATTTTATAATTAACACAACTTGACTGTAACTGTTTTTGAATAGGAAATTTTTAGAAATATATTCTTTGCAATGCATGCATGCAGTTTTTATAATAGCCAAGCATTCATTGTTTTGAATGATTTACCCAAATGCAACATTTTTAAACCAAACATCAAAAACCATGAGAAAATTTCTGACGTTTTTCCTGTGCCTCATTGTGGCTTCCGGCTCACTATGGGCGCAAACTAGAACGATTAAAGGTAAAATTTTAGACGAAAAGGGTACTCCGTTACCAGGCGTTTCAATTTTAGTGAAAGGTACCCAGTTAGGCACCAGTTCAAATGCCGATGGTACCTTTAGTATTAAAGTACCTGAGTCTGCTAAAACACTTTCTTTTTCGGCTATTAATTTTGCCGCATTGCAATTACCCATTCGTGAAAATATGATGGTACAAATGCAGTCCGGCTCATCTGATTTGTCAGAAGTGGTAGTAGTAGCTTATGGTACTACTAAAAAAACAAATGTAACTGGTGCTGTAGCAACTTTAAAAGGAGATGTTGTTGCTGACAAACCGTTTACATCTGTTGATAAAGCATTACAAGGAAATGTTGCCGGTTTACAGTCTACCTCATCATCCGGTGCACCGGGTTCCGCCACTGATATCCGCATTCGTGGTATTGGTTCTATCAATGCCAGTGCATCACCGCTTTGGGTAATTGATGGCGTTATTGCATCAACAGGCGATTTTACTGTAAATACTACAACAGCTAATGTCTTGAGTTCTCTTAATCCGGATGATATTGAAAGTATTACGGTGTTAAAAGATGCTGCGGCTACTTCCATTTATGGTTCACGTGCTGCTAATGGTGTTATTTTAGTAACTACCAAAAAAGGTAAAGCCGGACAAACCAGATTGAATTTTAGTACTGAAATTGGAGATAATACCCGAGCATACAATCCAAGTGTAAAACCATTAACAACTTCACAAGAAGTGACTGTTTATCAACAAGCATTAATCAATGCCGGTTATGCAGCTAATAATACAGGTGCAAATGCCATCATTTATGATCCTGTAAATGGTTTTGGAGTTGATTCAACTGTAAATACCAACTGGTTTAATGTGGTTAATCAGCCCCATGCTACTCAGCAACAATACAATTTGAGTTTAAGTGGCGGGAACGATAAAACACAGTTTTATGCCAGTGGTGGTTATTTTAATCAGGATGGTACCACGTTGAATACTTATTTTAAAAGGTACAATGGTAGTATTTCTGTAACGCACCATGCAACAGATAAAATTACTTTTGCTACTGGTTTAAATGGAAGTACCAGCGAACAGTCAACTCCTAACAACGGAGGTGCTTTTGCAAATCCGGTTTTAGAATCTTTCTTTTTATTACCCTGGTATAGCCCTCGTAATGCTGATGGTTCATTAAAATACAATGATGCTGCCGGTGAATTTCCTCTTCATGGTGGCATCTATAATCCCCTCGTTCAGGGAACCTATAATAAGAACACAGCTAAACAAACCACCTTAAGAGGATATGTTTCAGGTGAATTTCAGATATTAAAAAACTTAAAATTTACCAGCCGTTACTCTGGTGAATACTTTACCATTCAGGAAGATCAATATAGAAACCCATTTTATGGTGATGGGTACTCACATGGTGGTGATGCATTTTCTGCCTATACTAGAGTATTTGACTGGACATGGAGTAATTTTGCTGACTTTAGGCAAAATTTGAACAAAGCAAATGATGTTTATTTTGATGCCAAATTAGGTTACGAGGCACAGCAATATAACTATTACACTTTACAGGCAAGGGCACAGGGCTTCCCTGGAACACTTGCTTTACAATATCTTGCATCTGCAGCTACTCCTACCAGAGCCTATGCTCTTCCAAGTGGGAATGCTACAAATTCAATTTTCTCAAATGCTGATTTTAACTACAAAAATCGTTATGTAATTAGTGGAAGTTTTCGTAGAGATGGGTCATCTGTATTTGGGGTAAATAATCGTTATGGTGATTTCTTCTCCATTGGTGCTACCTGGAATGTGAATGAAGAAAACTTCATGAAAAATATTGCATGGATAAATTTATTAAAATTGCGTACCTCTTATGGCTCTAATGGTAACTCATTAGGCTTCGGTAATTATCAGGCTTTAGCTACTTATGGTTATGGAAATAACTATACAGGTATACCTGGAAGCGCCCCTTCAAATATTGGCAATCCGAACCTGACCTGGGAAAAAAATAAGCCTTTCGACGTGGGTGTTGATTTTAGTATATTCAAAGACAGATTATTTGGAACTGTTGATTTTTATAGTAGAACTACATCTGATTTGTTGGCCAATACAACTTTATCTCCAACCTCCGGTTTCCCTGGTGGTCAGTTAAGTAATGTTGGTAGTGTAAAAAATCAGGGTATAGAAATAACTGTGGGTGGTAAACCGATTGTCACAAAGAATTTCTCCTGGACTGTAACATTTAATTTTGCCCACAATAAAAATACTGTTGAGTCATTATTCCAAAATAAATCAATCAGTTCCGGTGCATTTTACTATACTGTTGGCCATGATTTACAAGAGTTTTACTTGCGTCAATATGCTGGGGTAGATCCTACAAATGGCGATCCTAACTGGTATACAGATGCCTCACGTAAAACAAAAACCAATAATTATGCAGCTACACAATTGGCTTTAACCGGCATGTCGGCTGCTCCAAAATATTATGGTTCATTTACCAACAGTTTTACTTATAAAAACTTCTCATTAGATGCACAATTGTTTTATAATTACGGTAATTATTTATTTGATCAGTGGGGGTCTTATTTAAACAGTGATGGTGCATATTATGGTGCCTTCAATCAAATGAACAGCCAGTTAAATGCATGGAAAAAACCTGGTGACATAACCAGAGTTCCAAAAATAATTTATGGTGGAAATAAAAATGGATACAGAATATCTACCAGGTATTTATATAAGGGAGACTATGTGCGATTAAGAAATATACAATTGAATTATATGCTTCCATCATCATTAATCAAAAGGGCACATTTAACTAATGTAACGGTTTATATAAGTGGTACCAATTTGTTGACTTTTGGTGTTGATAAAAATGTTCCTTTTGATCCTGAAACTGGTAGAGCGTATCTCAAAAGTAGTTTCTTAATAATATAATTGTACAAGCTAATTGTACAAATCCGAGAAAATTAGCATCATAGTAATCAAATCTTGTTTGACAACGTCGAAACTGCTGAATCCAGGCAAAGACTCTTTCGATCTTCCACCTGTTTTTGTATCGTCGT
>NZ_SCKY01000063.1:0-3637 GCF_004100315.1 Hydrotalea sp. AMD
TTTGCAGGTTTTCTAAAATTTCTTTTTCGTTATTGGCATCTAAGGCATTAGTCGCTTCATCAAAAAAAATAATTTTTGGATCTTTATATATAACACGGGCTATAGCAATTCTTTGTCTTTGTCCTCCACTAATATTAGTACCTTCTGCCCCTAATTTCGTATAAAATCCTAATGGAAGAGATTCTATAAAAGAGAGAATATTGGCCGATTTACAGGCTTGCGTTAATTGATTGAATTGTATATTTTCATCGGTGATAGTTATGTTTTTTCTGATAGTATCATTAAATAAAAAATTTTCTTGCATTACTGCACCACAATTCCTCCTCCATAATTTAGCACTAATATTTTTAAAATTCATATCCCCCAGATATATATCCCCATTATAATTCTCATAAAATTTAAGTAATAATTTTATTAAGGTGGTTTTTCCGCTGCCACTCATTCCCACAATAGCTGTAATTTTTCCTTTTGGAATGGTTTGTGAAATGTTTTTCAATACAGGTTCGTTCCCAGCTCCTGGATAAGTGAAGGATAAATTTTTTAAAATTATATCATGATTTACAGGTAAGTAATTAATATAATTTTTTTGTGTAGGTTCTTCATCTTCCAATTGATGGATATCATTCAATCTTTCTAGTGAAATTTTAGCATCCTGAGCCTGTTGTGTAAATCCTATTAATTGTTCAACAGGACTGTTTAGCTGGCCAAGAATATATTGTATTGCCAACATAGCACCCAATGTTAAATTGCCTTCAATAACTAATTTTGCAACTAAAAATGTTATAATGATGTTTTTACCCTGATTAATTAAAAATGCACCTATTTGCTGTGTTTGGTTTAGCGATAGTGATTTAAAATTAATTTTAAATAAACCCGCTTGTAAACCTTCCCATGCCCATCTAAAATTATGTTCTGCATTGTTAAGTTTTATTTCCTGCATACCATATACCAATTGCATAGTTGCATTGTTTTCTTTAGCTGCAATAGCAAACCTTTTGTAATCTAATGATCTTCTAATTTTTAAGAAAAGCTTGATCCATAGCAAATACAATACACTACTCAAACCAAACACCACAAATACACTTGTATTGTATGTGAGTAAAACAATTGAAAATATAAATAAATTAATAATACTAAAAAGCGTATTTAATGCACTTCCTGTTAAAAAACTTTCAATTCTATGATGGTCATTAATTCTTTGTAAAATATCGCCCGGATGTTTGCTGTCAAAAAATGACATTGGTAATTTCAATAATTTAGCCCAATAGGCAGAAAGTAAAATTACATTTATATTTGTACTAATGTATAATAAAATTTTATTTCTAATAAATTCAACAATTGTTTGTGAAAAGAGCAACATAAGTTGTGCACCTAAAACAATTTGAATAAAATTAAGATTTCTTGTATTGATGCCTGTATCTACAATGCTTTGGGTTAAGTATGGGAATATCAGTTGTATCAAACTTCCCATGAATAACCCAATGAATAACTGAATGAACGATGCTTGATGTTTTTTTGTATATTGTAAAAGTGTGTACCAACTAATTATTTTCTCTTTTGATTTTTCATTTTCATTTTCTGATATATTATCCCATTGCTCTGTAGGTGTTAAAATGAGTGCAATTCCTTTTTCATTACTTGCTTCATTTGTAGACAACCAGGCATTTAAAAACTCTTCTTTCTTTAAACTAATAATACCTTTAGCCGGGTCAGCAATATATATTTTATTTTTTTTTGGTTTTGGTATTAACACCACAAAATGGACCTGCTCCCAATACAATATTGCCGGTAAGGTAATGTCTTCCATTATTTGTTGAAAGCTTAATTTTGCACCAACGGCTCTGAATCCGATAGATTCTGCTGCCTCTGCTAAGCCCAATAAAGAAGCGCCCTCTTTGCCATATTGTGTTTTCTTTCTAAAGTAATCTAAGCTGATGTTTTTTCCGTAATATTTTGCAATCATTCTAAGGCAGGTAGGCCCACAATCCATAGCATCTAATTGTTTGTAAAATGGAAAACTTTTTTTCATATTCGGTTAAAATGGCCTAATTGCCTTTTTTATAATCAGCTGTTTGATGTTTGTTATAATTAGTTCTTCGTATAATTTATAATATTCATTTACTACTTGTTCATTAAAGTATTTCATACATTTATAAAGAATATAATTAATTGATTTTTTTGTTTTCAATAATTTATAAATCCTGTATTCAATTTCATCTATATCATATAATGAAATGATATTATTATCTATTTCTTGAACTACAAGATTTAAAAACTTTCCACTTTTAAGTTTAATATTTTCATAATAACTGATTCCAAATCGTACCTGTGCATTATAAATTTCTGCCCAGTTAAATTTATTTTTAAAAATAAAACTTGAATTTGTAGTAATTAATTGTTTACAATAAAAATTATCATAATCTGAAAATAATGTACAATACCATTTTTGAGCATTTAAATCACGTATATACAAATCCTTTACAGAACAGTTAGATTTATTAAGTCTATTAAGAATATAATTTGAGAAATATTCAAAATCGTTTTTCATAATAATGGATTTTCCGACTTTGCTTTTGATCGTTTCTGAAATATAATTTTTTAGAAACTTGAAGCAGGAGATTTGATCGATTGTATAAATTGGGTGTATTAAATAATCTGTATTTTGAGTGCTACATGAGTAATTAATGTTTTTACTTTTTAAAAAAAAAATTTTTCGTTTCATGCAATAATTTTGAATAAGGGTGGTTTAAATGATTGTCATGAAAATATCTTATTATCTTACAAAAATAGTCAGGGTATAACTCCTGTAATTTCAAAGTCATAGATAAACAGGTTTTTTCATCTCGTTTGAAATGTCCTAATAGATGTATATAATTTTGATGGCAAGGAACTTCATGAATATTCCCAATTTTTTGATATTCATTATCGTTTATCTTTTCATTAAATAAGTATGAAATTTTTTTGTTTTTTTCTTTCGCCATTGTTAGAAATAAATGTTGCTCAAAGAAAACATTAAATCGTTCTGTATTTATTTTGTTTAAGTGCATTATGTTTCTTTTAACGTATTCAAAAGCCGTTTTTGAAAATTGATGAATAAATTCAACATCTTTGCCGCCAATAATGCCGGCATTTATTGCTCTTATAGGAATTTTTTTATTGAAGTCATTTTCTACTGATATTGGGAAATAGCTGAAATGTTTTATTAAATCATTTTGTGTAGATGTATAATATTCAGTTGCTTCTTCTATGTTTTGTGCCATCAAATTTTTGTTGAGAAAAGAATCACTGAAAGGTTTAAAAATAATCACATCTCCATCTAAATGTAAAAATGGACCCTTTTGTAATAAATAGGTATATATTTTGGGTAATGCCCATAAATCATGATGGCACATAATAAAATCATCATGCGATGTGTAAATATTTTTATAGGGTAGTTGCAGTATATCATTAAAAAACTTTGCTGAACTTGTGTTTGTATGGAGTAATATATTATCATAATATTTATGCAATTGTAAACAGCTTAATGTCCAACTAATTACATTATAAAAGGGTAATTTCCACCCCATAGATGTTTTTGTGATATTGTTGGAAGGGTCTAAATAAAAGGTTTGTATCATTTTCATTGATTCATTTTTTT
>NZ_SCKY01000064.1:0-3552 GCF_004100315.1 Hydrotalea sp. AMD
TAAACAAATATAGTACCCCGCTCTAGCGGTCATAAGTTATGTCCATATAATCTTATATTATTAATTATTATACCCTAATTAAATAATTAATCAACTGGGATTTCCCAGTTGATTTTATTCTTATTGGTTAATTGATAATATTAATATTATTATTGGTCATCAAGATTATGATATCCATCTTTGTCTTGTCGACCTAATGGTGCTTTATAACATAACCATAATAAGATACCAATAGAGACCAAACATAACACTATTAATACAATCAGACCAATACTCATTTTGTTCCCCTAACTATTCTTTATTGTTGCATAATATGTAGATGCACCTGCTGGTGTACATCCTGCTTCTGATTGAAAAAGAGCAATGAAGTGTGCCCGTTTAGTAAAACCTTTTGCATACTCTCGAGCATATATTACTCTGGCATGCTCCATTTTGTTCTTATACCCAATTGGATTAGATAATGGACTACTAATAGTTTTATTTTGTTTATTAATAGTTGAGATAGATACTATCATATCTTCCTCATCCTCATCATCAATCATACCTCCATCATCTTTAAATTCAGATGGATCAAATTGATTAGAGACAACAATAATATCAGAATCATCGTTATCCTGAATATTACTCGATTTACCTTTAACTAATGGAAGATCTTCATCATCCAATAATCCATTTATATCATCAGTATAATTACTACTAGTAAAGATACTATCTAATACATTATTAAAATCATCATCGTAGGCCATATATATTCCCTCACATTTTTTGTTAATATTATACTACTTATATTTTATTAATCAACTTGGAATATTTGATTAATAAAATATAACCATTCATCTGAATGGTTATAATATTAATTATTGAATTGATGCAGCTAATGCCTGAACAGAATTATACTTCTTGAACTCTTGCTCCAATCTGTCAATTCGTTGTCCATTTACTTCACCAGGTAAGAATCGACACAACTTCATTACCTTATTGAGTTCAACTTTTGATAAACCAGTTGATTCAAGTGTCTCACCTGATCGATTTACTTTGAACTTAATTGAACCCATTGGGTAGGTTGCTTTAATTGAGAGACTATCATGTCTCACAACCTTATTGATTTTAACAGCCATATTATCCTCCTACAAATAATAAAGGATGAACATTATTATATAATGTTCATCCTTTAGATTGGATTAAGCAGCTTCTTCTTGATCGTTGTCTTCGACTGAATCGAAGTCACTGGTATCAAATCCAGCATCCAAATCCAGATTTGGATCTACTGAATGGTCTTCAGATACCAATCCTTCTTTCAGATCAACCGAAGTACTTTCTTCGGTTGTTTCAGCCGTAGGAACGACATAATATTTAGCCATAAAACCAACATGATCTTTTTTGTATTCTGCCATGATATTGGCATAATAAGTGTTTGCACCAGCCGGTGTGCAACCTGCTTCTGATTGGAACTCATTGATAATGTTTTTCCGTACCAATGTACCTGTTGCTGCATGACGTGCAAATACACGACGAGCCAACGTTGTTTTTGGTACTTCAGTTGATCCAGCTTTAACAACAGGAGCCGCTGATCCGTTCAATTTCGCCAGTTCAGCATTTGAAAACATCTTACCAGCATTCGCCCATTGATGAAATGTTTTTGGTTTTGTACCAGCAGCAGCACATTCCAATGTATATTCATTGTAGGCCACCCGTTGTTCGATTTCTGAATCAGATGCATTGTTGGTTTTGTCGTTTGTGTTTGTAGACATAATAGTCTCCTTAAGATTGAAGATGAATTTAAGTGGTAACAATTTGTTTAAATTGTTAACATTATTATACTGATTTTTCTTTCTTTTTCAACTGGGATTTTTGATTAATTGGGTAATTAATTTATACAATAGGGTTTATAGAACTCGGCTATCTTCTGTAACTCATCAGGGGTGGCATTTGATTTAAGATTGTTAGCCCTAAATGATACTACAACAATATTTCCTTTAACATATCCTAACTCAGGAATGATTCTATCTACAGATGGACTATCGTCAGGTGTCTTACTTTTGTTCTTAAATCGATCTGATCCCTTAACACCAAATTTTAATGGTATACCTAATATTGGACAATTTTCTGGTATAACTAAATCATCAATGGTTAAATTAAATGGTATATTGTTCTGTATACACTTCGATTTAATTCTTGCTAATAACCATCGTTTTCTCTTTTCAGGATCATCAGCATGATGTTTCCATATGACTTTATTACATTCTATACAGTGATTCATGTATCCATCAATATTAGTTTTACTAACCTTTCCTTTAACATAGAAATGATCAATATCCAATATTTGTCTACATTTACCGCATTGTTTCTTAATGACCTTTCCTTCATCATTATATTCCCTATACAACTTAATCATATCATCTTCCTATGACCATGCTCCGGACTTGCAATTCCAGGCATATGTATTTGCCCCTGCTTGGGTCAAATCAAGTTTCTCAATAATTAACTTGACAAAGTCCTTATTAGACATTCCTTCGTCCACAACATGTTTACGATACATCTCTAAACATAAAATCCTTTTACCACCTTTCTTGATTTTGGTCTTACCTGTCACTGCATCAGTCTTGATTGCAACCTTTGTTGTTATTCCTTCAACAACTTGTTGTCTAACTTCTTGCATTGGTTTAAGTATAACATTTCCTTCCTCATCAATTATATCCTTCTCATTACTCTTTAAGAAGGACCAGGCAGGATCATCACAGAAATGTTGAGCATATGCCAATACTTTTTGAACTAGACTCTTGACCTCACAATCTAGTTCAAACTTCATATAATATAACTCAACCATTAACTTTTTGACACTAATCCTGGCATATAACTCATCATCAAACTTCTGATCATAATCTAACATGACCTTAAAAATTTGTTCTCCAATGGCACATTCATCTTTTGATTCTTTCATGATGATACCAATATCTGTTGTCAATCCAGCCAAACTAAAAGTTCTGACCTTCTTACTGTCCAAATAACCCTTTATTGAACTCATCTGGATCTCCTTACTTTTATTAAATTTAAAAGTATATTATATTTTAATAAGTGAAAATTTTCAACTGGACAAACTGGTAGATAATTATCAATCATTGTTCCTATTCCTCTCTTTTATTATTTAAATGAAGATATTACTCCCTTTTTACAAAAAATCAACTGGGAAAACCTCAGTCCAAATGTTAGTTTTTATACTCACCCGGGTGAGAAACACATATTTTAGCTCTTTCTGTATCTCCATTTTTTACAATCTTTTATTTACCACTTTGGTTAAAGTAAAATTTCTCAATAAAATCAATAAGTTAGATAACTATTTAAAATAGTTTAGGAAAGTATATGAAATATCATGAACTGGATTAGTGTGTTTGATCATATATCATAACCTGTTTATGATACATTCAATAGTCATCATATATGATAAATCCTTTATAATCTTACCTTTACCCTAAAACTTTTATACTCACCCGCGTGACAAACACATTTTTTCCTGTTATTCATACAAGAAACAACCATCTCATCACCACCATA
>NZ_SCKY01000105.1:0-759 GCF_004100315.1 Hydrotalea sp. AMD
AAAAAACTCACCGAAATTTGCAAGAAAACAACCCCATTTTAGTCACTTTCTTGCAAATCCTAATTGCCAATTTCAACAACAATGCCTGTATTCATGCGGCCTGTATAAATATTTCAGGGCCAACTATCAATCCGCTGTAGATCAAACCAAAGAAAAGGCGAGCGACTTAGGCGCTGACAGCGTGGTGATCTTTGATTCAAAACAGGTAATCCAAGGGTTAGATAACTATTTCTTGATGAACGCAACGGCACTGAAATGTTACTGACGCCCGTCGGCATAGTGGTCAGGCTATCTCGTTCCACGATGGGTTTGTCTACTGAGTCGTCACGCTTTTTTTGGTCTTCTTACTTGCCGTGGCGTTTTTGGTGGAGGATTGGGCGCCAACAGGCCGTGGTTGCCTAAATCCGCATAGGCCGCACATCCATACGACTGCCGCATCATCCAACGACTGTCCGCCTGCGGTTGTTGCCTTGAAGTGGCGCGAAATCCCATGATTCGGGCATACAAAATACCCATAGGCATTTTTGGGTTCTGGTTTGGTAGTCGACTGCCGGCCCATTCTTCACCTTCCTTTTTCAGTCATTACTTCTGTTGCAGATTTGGTCTGAAAAAAAAGCCAAGTCTCTTTCAAGGTAAGCGTCATGCCAGTACCGCCTTTCCGGCTGCGTTAAATTTGTAGAAAGTAGTCCCCACTAAAAAGTAGTGGGGATCAAATTGTCTACAGTACCTATTCAAGCTCAACGGGCATTTCGCAAGGGC
>NZ_SCKY01000065.1:0-3485 GCF_004100315.1 Hydrotalea sp. AMD
CCAATAAGAATAAAATCAACTGGGAAATCCCAGTTGATTAATTATTTAATTAGGGTATAATAATTAATAATATAAGATTATATGGACATAACTTATGACCGCTAGAGCGGGGTACTATATTTGTTTAATTATTAATAATATTAGCTGAAGCAATTAATGTAGAGGGGCCAGCATTATGTTATGCCTTCATGGTTAATATTAATTCTGTTTAATTTCACCTCCTTTATTTTTTAAATATTATACTACTTTTTTAAATAAAATCAATTGGGAAATTCCAGTTGAAGAAAAATAATAAAAGTAGTATAATATATTTTGATAAATCGAACTAAAGGAGAATATATTATGACTACATTAACACCAAAATTGAATCATACCAAAGATTGGTATGCAGAAAGACTAAGAGACAATATCTGTGTCGTTGTGTTTGAAAAAACAGATGGTACAGAGCGTACAATGATCTGTACAACTAAATCAGATCAAGTACCACCTGCTGGTGCAACTACAAGAACGGTAACTGTTCCTGATCACCAGGTGCGCACATTTGACATCCAAAAACAAGAATGGAGATCTTTTAATGTTGGCACTGTAATCTCTTTTGATATCGTAGATCAAGATGGTTCTTAAAATTGGTCAAAAACCAATTTTAAGTAATCAAGAAAGATTTGAATCTAAATTCGTTAGAGGATCTCCTGATGAATGTTGGAATTGGTTAGGTTATATTAACCAATATGGGTATGGTGATTTTCATCCTAGAGTTGATCCATTAATTAACAAGTATGAGTATATACAAGCCCATAGATATTCATATAAGTTGTATGTTGGTGAAATTACTGAACAAGTTGTTCGACACACTTGTCATAACAGACGATGTGTTAATCCAAACCATTTAGTTCAAGGATCCCACAAAGACAATGGACAAGATATGGTTAAAGCTGGTCGCTCATTAAGAGGAGAGCGAAATAATAAATCTGTATTAACGGAAGATCAAGTTCGTGTATTATTGCATGATTTTGATACAGGTTACTATAAAGGTTTTTATAAAGATAAAGCTGAAATATTAGGTATTGCGTATCAAACAGTACACAGAATATGTAATAGGAAAAATTGGAAACATATTAAATGGTAATTTTTTACCCAGTTGAAAAGAAATAAAATTTCAGTATAATAATTTCATCATTTAAGAATTAGATTAACAGGAAGGAATAAATTAAATTTCCCAGTTGAAAAGATTTTTAAATGAGAGATAATATATTCATCATTTAATAATAAAGAAACAAATGGATTACACATATAAATTAATTATCCAGTTGAAATTTTTTAAAATTAATTGATAATATAGTTGTAGTAAAAAGTAATAAACAATCTTATTTTTAATATCATTTTAAGGAGACTATCATGTCTACAAAAACCAACACAACCAATGCAAAAACCAATGCTGCTGTCGTTCTCGGTGCCGTCAATTCTCAAATCACTCAAAACGTTGCTGTTGCTGCTGCCGTTGCGGTTCAAGTTGAATCCAAAGCTGCCAAAGGTCGTGCGATCTGGGATCGTGAATTGGCCAAAGTCGGTGGCGACGGTACCAAACTGGTACGCAAAGACATCATCAATCTGTTGAAATCTGAAGCAGGTCTGACCCAAGCTGGTGCAGCAACGTATTACCAAAAAATGAAAGAAAAAGCTGGTTTGGTCAATCATCGTGATGTGGCTGCAGTTGCTCCTGCTACCACAACGGCAGAACCTGCTGCTGAGTAATCAGTAATAAGTGGATGGAAGTTTAAAGATATAATATTTTTAAACTTTGGTAATGGGTGGTTCAAATCCACCCATCCACTCTAAAGGTCAGAAGGATCATAGCAGCGATGTCAGATCGCGGACGGTTTGAAAGAGATATCGTCCCATATTGGATCTTTCTGTTTATCAACGGCCAATATATTCCCAGTGGGGAAGGAATGGTGTAAAATGAATTGGCCCTGACTAAGTTAATCAATGTGAATGAATTATGGTAAAACCGGCTTGGAACTAAAGTTCCCGTTTGGACTTTCATACGGAGAGTTCATTCGAATTACTGATTAGAAGTACATTGGGTATGTGCGGTTATGTTGGTCATGAACGACATAATAGAGTGTTAGGTTCGAGTCCTAACCTGATTAGTAATTCGAATCAATGGGGTGTTGGACTTTCATTGGTTGTTCATATATATTACCTTACCTCGATGGACTAATTAGGTCAACCTGCAACTGTATTACTAATTAGTTCATCACTTTTTTTGATAAATTTAAAAAGTAGTATAATATTTTTTAAATTTATTAACCATCCTATGAAAGGAGAGAACAATGTCAACTAATATCAAACTCCTGTTAGAAATGTTAAAGGGTAGCCAAAAACAAATGGAGATCTTGGACAATGATCCTACACTAAAGGCTCTCAACATCCAATTGGAGGAAGTTAAACCTCAACTGGTTGCTATATTGGCACAAGCTGTTCAACGGTCATATGACTTGGCTCCTGAGTCGATTAAACCTTATATTCATCATAAGATGATTGTATCATCTATGATGGAAGGAATATACAGTGATCTTTGTTGTCAGACCATGGATCAACTCAATCCTGATTGGGAGAAGATTCATTATCCTTCTCCTGAAGAAACCATCATGCAATTGATGACTGAATCAATGGAAAAAACAGATTCAACATCTTCGATGGTACCTGAAGCACCGTCTGAAAAGATTGTTCTTCATTAAAAACTCCCAGTTGAAAAAGAAAGAAATTGTAGTATAATATAATTTCTTTCTTAACAACTAAAAGGTAAATTGTTATGGCTAAAATAGTAATCCCAGCAGAAGATATATCAGAACATATGAATGATTCTGGTATTCTTGGATCATTTAATTATGATTCATCTAATGGTATGACGATTAATTATTGTCGTCAAGCTCATGCACTTACTGATGTAGAGTTTGAAGTCCATACTAACTTAGATCTGGAATTGGAATGTCCAGATTATATTGAAAAGGAAAAGTTCGACAAACAAGAGCATCTATTGTTTGTCACACAAGCAGAACTAAAAGGTGCACAACACAGAATTCTACAACAAGCTCAATTGATAAATGATCTACAACAAGAGTTTGTTAAAAAGGATGAAAGGCTCAAAGAACAAGCCAATACAATCCTCAAATATGCTAACGCTAAATTAGCTAAACCAACAACCCCAACCAACTTCTGGTCTAAAATGAGGGAATGGATATGAGTGTACTAGTAATCAATTCAAAAAAAGAACTGGCAACTTTGAGACGTGCTGCTCAAAACGACTTTGATTATTGGAATGATACTATTCTTGATGATGTTGGTTGTGATAATATCATCAATATTAGTGACAAAAGTCAAGTCCTAGAATTACGCGTTGTCATCAACGAAAGAATCGAGAATTTGGTTGAAGCTACTCGATTGGTGGAAAGAGTGAATGCAATTGATGATTCATCTCTTCC
>NZ_SCKY01000066.1:0-3432 GCF_004100315.1 Hydrotalea sp. AMD
TCAATATATCATCCACTAAACAGTAAATTCCAATAACTTTGTCCTGAAGCATTTGAGTAGAAGTTTTGTTTTCGCAACTCAAAATTATTCCTATTTCAAATGCTTCTATTTTAGGAAACTTGGGTTAAATTATATAGCACCTTACTCGGGGCTTAGTCCATTGGGTAGCGGTGTTACTATTGACGTTCACACCGGTTTAATTTCAGGTATTGCACCCCCGGCAGGAAAATATGTGGTATGTGTAATTGTAGAAGAATGGCGTAATGGCGTTTTATTAGACCATCACCGAAAAGATTTTATATTAACAATTGGCGATTGTTCTGTAAACGGCGCCAGCCTCAATCCGAAATACATTAACTGCAACAATTTTACATTTAACTTTTTTAATGAGAGTACCAATCCAAACATACAGTCGTATGCCTGGAAATTTGGCGATTTAAAAAACCCGTTGAAAGATACTTCAACAAGTCCAAAACCCACTTATACTTATTCAGATACCGGAACTTTTGAAATGAAATTAAAAGTAACCGCAACCGGCGGTTGCGAAGATTCTGCAACTGCTCAGGTATCTGTTTTCCCCGGATTCAAAGCAGATTTTTCTGTTTCTGGTAGTTGTATTTTAAATCCTTATCAGTTTAAAGATGCAAGTAATACCAAATATGGAATCATAAACGGCTGGCAATGGAACTTTGGAGATGCCAACACAACATCAGATACTTCTTCCCAACAAAATCCAACATACACTTATGCTTCCACCGGAACTAAAAAGGTTTTCTTCACGGTATATAGTTCAAAAGGTTGTACCGATACGCTTTCTAAATTCATTGCCGTTCCTGATAAACCTTTCTTAAGTTTACCTTTTCATGATACACTGATTTGCAGCATAGATACCTTACCATTAATCGCCAACAGTCCCGGCAGTAGTTTTCAATGGACAAGTATACAGGCACCGGGTAGTATTATCAATGCTACTGCACCCAACCCACAGGTACATCCAAAAGACACGGCAACTTATGTGGTAACTGTAAATAATAATGGCTGCATTAATAAAGATTCTATACAGGTAAATGTACTACAGTTCATTACCATTAATGCAGGACCCGATACCAGTATTTGCAAAACCGATACCTTACAGTTTAACCCTGTAAGTTATGCACTCAGTTATAAATGGACGAGCACTAACGGTATACCAATTGCGCCGGTTAAGAATCCAAAAGTAGCACCACTTACTAATACTACTTATTATGTGCAAGCCAACTTAGGCAAATGTCCTGCTTATGATACGGTTAACATACAGGTATTTCCGTACCCAACCGTTCAGGCTTCGGGAAATGCTATTATTTGTTTTGGCAATAGAACCCAATTAAACGGCAATACCAATGCAGATAATTTTAGCTGGTCGCCGATAAACACGCTGCTCAATGGCAATACATTGCAACCCATTGCAGGCCCTAACCAAACTACTCATTATGTTTTAACCGGGCAAAATAACAGTGGTTGTATTAAACAGGTAACAGATACTGTATTGGTAAAAGTGGTACAGCCCATACAAATTAATGTGGGAAATGATACTTCAGTAGTACTCAATCAACCTCTGCAATTACAGGCTTTATTAGCAGATAGCAGTCATTTTGCATACAACTGGACACCATCAGTCTATCTCAATAACCCGGCTATTTCGCATCCTGTTGCCACCATTACAAGCCCGGTTAACGAAATAAGATTTACGGTAAGAGCTACTGATTCCATTTCAGGTTGTTTTGGTGAAAACAGTTTATGGGTCAAGGTATATAATTCAGGGCCTGATATATTGGTACCCAAAGCCTTTACACCCAATGGCGATGGAAAAAACGATATTATGCGACCCATATTGTTAGGGATCAGTCGCTTAGATTTTTTTAGTATTTATAACCGTTGGGGGCAACTAATTTACACCACTTCACAACCCAATGCAGGATGGGATGGCACCATGAATGGAACTGCACAACCCAGTGGGGCTTATGTGTTCATCGCAAAAGGAATGGATTATTTAGGCAATACCATTTCAAAAAATGGCACAGTCATATTAATCAGGTAATTTTGCAATCACTTTTACATTGTTCCAGCGTTTAAAATTATCAATTCAAACCATTATAGTATGAAGAAGATTATACTCATTACCGGTGCTACTTCCGGATTTGGGAAAGCCATTGCCCAATTATTTGCAAAAAATAAATGGAACCTGATATTAACAGGAAGAAGAAAAGAAAGATTAGAACAAATCAGCAAAGAATTAGAACAAAAATATAGTGTTAAAACATTGCCATTGGTATTTGATGTACAAGACAGGAATGCTGTATTTACATGTATTGAAAATATTCCGGAAGAATGGAAAGGAATAACAGTTTTAGTAAACAATGCAGGATTGGCTTTAGGAAGAGAGCCTTTTGACAAAGCCGATATTGATGATTGGGAAACCATGTTAAACACCAACGTAAAGGGATTGATGTATGTAACCAAAGCCGTTTTACCATTTATGATACCACAACAAAAAGGGCATATCATTAACATTGGTTCAATAGCAGGTAAAGAAGTATATGTAAACGGGAATGGCTACTGTGCCAGTAAACATGCTGTTGATGCACTTAGTAAAGCCATGCGCATTGATTTATTACCACATAAAATAAAAGTTACAGCCATACATCCCGGTGCCGCAGAAACTGAATTTTCATTGGTACGCTTTAAAGGAAATAAAACCACTGCAAAATCTGTTTACGAGGGTTATACACCATTGTATGCGGAAGATATTGCCAACATTACTTATTACTGTGCAACGCTGCCTGCCCATGTTTGCATTAACGAATTAATTGTAACCAGCACTGCACAGGCTAATGCATCTACCTTCTTTAAAGAATAAAGAAGTATTTTCATGTACAAAAAACTAATAGCGAGCATTTTAAAAAAACAAATCGGAAAAGCTAAAAATTGTTTTTGAATTAAAAAATATTAAAGTAATTTTAATAGCATCAATTGATGATTATATAGCATTTTTTATCACAATTCAATCGAAAACCATGAAAAAGATAAAAATAGGATCTCTACAAAGAGATTCCGGAAAAACAATTTTTTCTATTCTTAATCACCATTTTGTTGATTGCATGCAATAGTGGAAAGGATGAAACAAAGCAGAACACCAACAGTAATGACGTTACACATATAGATATTCCCGGACTCACCTTAAATAATGGTGCAAAATGGGAAGCTGATTCAATTAATTACCAATAGAAATTTAAGAGACCTCCGAAATATTGCAGACAATTTTAAAATATAGGATTAGGTAGAACATTTACAAATAAGAGATAGGGGGGTGAAATAACTAAATAAATTAGTAAATTGAGGTCTAAAATATTTAGTTATGTTCAAAGGGGTTAATGCAATTGAGTTTGGCAAACG
>NZ_SCKY01000067.1:0-3408 GCF_004100315.1 Hydrotalea sp. AMD
CTTTTCCTCGATGAAAAAAGAAAGCTCGGCCTGGTTAAACGCATTCGAAAACAAATAGATAAATTTGGACTGACTAATGATGACCTGGGGCTTTTAACAACTTAAACGATTTCTACGTTAGTCAGAAGCTTAGACGCTTCGTAATTTTTAAACCTTTTCAAAAAAAACATTTTATGGCTCGTAAACCAAATACCGACAGAGTTGGTAACGCATGGACAGAACAACAGAAAAAAGCTGTATGGACAAAAGGCGCAACCATTGATGGCTATGATTCCAACATTTATCGCAGAGACAAATGTGGACACGCTATGCAATATTCTGAACATGGTAATCGTAATTCAAATTATGGTTGGGAAATTGACCATATAAATCCAGTTGCCAACGGAGGCGGTGATGAAATTAATAATTTACAACCTCTGTATTGGGACAACAATGCGAAAAAAGGCGACAACCTTAATTGGCGTTGTGGTCAATAGGAACTTCATCTTTAGGCGGCAATGTGGACACCACTAAATAATCAATATCATCATCTCCGTCACGAGTAAGTTTCATTACAAAATAGCCACGTTCCCAAAGTTCCTCAAACAATTCTTTGTTTGTTTGTTCTTTAAATTTTGGTTCATTTTTTTGTTCAGACATTAGTTTTTTACCTGAACGACTATCGGTTAAATTTCGTTTGACAATTCGCAGTCGTTACAGGCTTAATTAGCGATTGACAAACCATAATAAAATTCACGTTGGACAAAAAGCCGAACGCACAACAAAAGTATTTGCGAATAGCAGGGCTTGACAAGCCGCAGTTGTGCTGCATAACTTTAATCGGAGGCGGTTCGGGCTTGACGTTATCTAACGAACAATAAATCATATTTTCAACTTTAAATTTTTCAATTTAGCTTCGGTATCAGCGTGACGGAACACAGAATATCCTGCCATCGCAAATACCGATTCGTTGGCAGCAAGGCTAAACGACCGCAAAGTCTGACGATGCTTGATTAAGTCATTAATGGGTTGACTTCTGATTGTTCGCTATTTGACTGACACAACCGAATTAAAACAGCATATCGCTACTCAACACTTTTCCTGAGACATACCTTCGCTGACCTTTAAAAAAAGTTATCACGGACAGTCAATCATTCTTTCTTACTGCCAAAGACACTACCTATTTCATTTTGGCTAAAACAAAAACGGATTAGGATAAATCTGTTTTGTGCTTGTTGCTGACCTTTGGCCAATAAAAAATACAGAAATATGAATATCATTTTAACTGGCTCTTTAGGCAACATCAGCAAACCGCTTGCAATGGAATTGATAGCAAAAGGACATTCTATAACAATTATCAGCAGTAAAGCCGATAAACAAAAAGACATCGAAGCATTAGGTGCAAAATCTGCAATAGGTTCATTGGAAAACGCAGATTTTCTAATAGCTACTTTTAAAAATGCAGATGCCGTGTATTGTATGATACCACCAAATTTTGCAGCACTTGATCAAGTGGCATATTACATAAGAATTGGCAATAATTATGCGCAGGCAATTGAACAGTCAGGTGTTAAACGTGTGGTTCATCTTAGCAGTTGGGGCGCACATTTAGAAAAGGGAACAGGAGTTATACTCGGTTCTCACAATGTAGAAGTAATTCTAAACAAATTATCAAACGTTGCTATTACACATCTACGTGCAGGCTCTATTTTCTATAATTTATTTAGCTTTATAAACGCAATCAAGAAAGCAGGTTTTATCAGCAGAAACTATGGTTGCGATGACAAAATTGTATGGGCGCATCCAACTGATATTGCTGCGGCGGCTGCGGAAGAATTACAAAAAAAATTGATAACAGGCAGCAATGTTCGCTATGTGGCAAGTGATGAAAAAACCGCCAGTGAAACGGCTAAAATTATAGGTAATGCCATTGGTAAACCTGATTTGCAATGGTTGCTCATTACAGACGAACAGGCAAAAGAAGGAATGATAAAAAACGGAATTCCTGCAAGTATTGCGGCTGACCTTGTTGATTTGAATGCAAGTATCCATAGTGGCGCAATGGGCGAAGATTATGAATTAAACAAGCCTGGAATAATGGGTAAAATAAAGGTAGAAGATTTTGCAAAAGAATTTGCTGCGGCTTATAACCAACAATAATTATTTTCGGAACGTGGAAAACAAAAAGCCATACAGGATTAAAACGATTAATGAGTTTCATCAACTACGGGGTTTGCCAAAGCCTAAACATCCTTTAATCAGCGTGATTGATTTCAGTCTTATTAAACGCAGTTCAAACGAAAACCAAGAAAGTACTGTTCAGGATTTTTATTCCATTTCACTGAAACGGACCACCAATTCCAAAATAATTTATGGGCAACAAGAATATGATTTTGATTCGGGTGTTTTGTTCTTTTTATCGCCCAATCAGGTTTTCAGCATTAAGCATGCCCAACAAAAAACTGGCCCACATCATACAGGATGGCTATTGCTAATTCATCCTGATTTTATTTGGAATACACCGCTTGCTAAAACAATTAAGCAATATGAGTTTTTTAATTATGCTGTAAATGAAGCCCTTTTTTTATCAGATGACGAAGAAAAAACACTCAACGGAATTATAGAAAACATTCAGAAGGAATATAATTCCAATATTGACAAGTTTAGTCAAAGTATTATCATTTCTCAAATTGAAACTTTACTGAACTATTCCGAGAGGTTTTATCAACGACAATTTATTACACGCAAAAAAAACAATCACCAAATTTTGGAGCGCTTAGAAAAATTATTGACTGATTATTTTAATAGTGATGATTTAATTTCAAAAGGTTTGCCTTCTGTTCAATACATTGCCGAAACATTAAATGTTTCGTCTAACTATTTAAGCAGTTTATTACGCGTATTGACAGGGCAAAATACGCAACAGCACATTCACGACAAACTTATTGAAAAAGCCAAAGAAAAATTATCTACAACAGACTTGACAATAAGCGAAATTGCTTATGAATTAGGTTTTGAACATTTGCAATCGTTCAGCAAGCTATTCAAAGCAAAGACACGACTTTCGCCTTTGGAGTTCAGACAATCATTTAACTGACAGACAAAAGCCCATGCTGCCAACATGGGGTTTTGTGCAAGCAGGGGTTGCCGTTCAAACTTCGGCTGTTTGCATCGCTGTACTTGGTTTGGGCTGGACGGAATTCTGTTGGGCTTTTAGTTGTTATCTTGTACTTTTATTTCTTTATTGGGCTTCAGTTCCAGGCTGGACAATCAACAATGCCCTGCCTGCACAAAGCCCCTTTCGTTGTAGGCAAGGCGTGACCAACACTAACACTTTGAAAAAATATGACTTGTAAATTTTGCGGACAACCAGCAGGCTTTTTGAGAAGCGTTCATAAAGAATGTGAGCTTGCTCATTCAAATGCACTG
>NZ_SCKY01000106.1:0-734 GCF_004100315.1 Hydrotalea sp. AMD
GTCGTCGGACGGATGCCGACGATCTCGACTTCCTCGCCGACCTTGATCACGCCGCGCTCGATGCGGCCCGTCACCACCGTGCCGCGGCCCGAGATCGAGAACACGTCCTCGACCGGCATCAGGAAGGGCTGATCCTTCGGACGCTCCGGCTGCGGGATGTAGCGATCGACTTCCTGCATCAGCTTCAGGATCGCGTCATGGCCGATCTCGGGATTCTTGTTCTCGAGCGCGCACAGAGCCGAACCCTTGACGATCGGAATATCGTCGCCGGGGAAGTCATACTTCGACAGCAGCTCGCGGACTTCGAGCTCGACGAGCTCGAGCAGTTCCGGATCGTCGACCATGTCGACCTTGTTGAGGAACACGACGAGCGCCGGCACGCCGACCTGACGGGCGAGCAGGATGTGCTCGCGGGTCTGCGGCATCGGGCCGTCGGCCGCCGAGCAGACGAGGATCGCGCCGTCCATCTGCGCCGCGCCGGTGATCATGTTCTTCACATAGTCGGCGTGGCCGGGGCAGTCGACGTGGGCGTAGTGGCGGTTCTGCGTCTCATATTCGACGTGCGCCGTCGAAATGGTGATGCCGCGCGCCTTCTCTTCCGGAGCCTTGTCGATCTGGTCGTAGGCCGTGAACGTCGCCCCGCCCGTCTCCGCCAGAACCTTGGTGATCGCCGCCGTCAAAGACGTCTTGCCGTGGTCGACGTGCCCGATCGTCCCGATGTTGCAGTGCGGCTT
>NZ_SCKY01000033.1:0-18033 GCF_004100315.1 Hydrotalea sp. AMD
CGTTTGCCAAACTCAATTGCATTAACCCCTTTGAACATAACTAAATATTTTAGACCTCAATTTACTAATTTATTTAGTTATTTCACCCCCCTATCTCTTATTTGTAAATGTTCTACCTAATCCTATAAATTTATATACTTTGTTTTGATAAATAGAATGACATTTTGTAGTGTAATCATAAAAGAAAGAAATCGTCCAAATTTTATAGACAATTTCTTTCTACTTGTATTTTACTCTTTCCATGCACAAATAATACTTGCTACTCCCATGCCTAAAGCGGTTGGCCCAGCAATTGCAAGTCCAATTGGCCCAAAAGACGAAGCTACTCCTGCAATTAAGCCAGTTACAGCAATGAATTTGTTTGCAGTCGAACTGCATGGAGTACCGCCTTCAATTTCCTCCATTTGTTTTAATTCCATTTTTTTCATCTGTTACAATTTTATTTGTTAATGAATACTCATCTTGAGTTCGTTGACTATCTCAATACGAACAGGGCATACAGTGTTTGCTCCCTCATGCCTTTCAGCAATCCTTACAGTGTCCCTGCCACTGCTGTGCAGTCCCTTTGTTATTTTTTCTTTGGGTCAACAAAGGCAAAATGTCCCTCAATTCGTGGCCACTAAATATGTTTTAAACACTTATTGTGTATATCTTAATTTAAAAATTTGGGTTTCTTAATTTGTTTTGCTTGTTAAACAGTGTTTATTTTCAACTATTTATCAATTCAAACCATTTATCGGTTTATTTCTTTCCTTTAAGCTCAAGTATGCCAATTGCTTAACCCTTATTGATGACAAGCTGTATTATTAGTTAAAATTAAAACCTTTTAACTCCATCCGCTTTAGTAATTTTACTAAATCTTCTACGTAGTTTTACGCTATTTTTATTAAAATATAGAGCTTTGGCCGGTGCACATATTATTTGTATTATATTTATACAAAGTGACTATTGAATGCATGCTGAGGTACAAATAGCATTGGTAGAAGATAAACCTGCTAACCTGTTGCAATTGAAACGATGTACTACTGCTATTTTTTTTAAAAGTCATTTTTTGCCGAAGTAAAATTAAATACAATCATTCCTGAATAAACTTTTTTTAATGTATAAAATAGCTTTCTATTTTTATTCTAGTTTCTTTATTAACCAATAAATCCTGCATCATTTCACCATTTTCCATGATTAATATTCTTTTACAAAGGCTAGTAACATGATTTAAATCGTGACTACTTATGAATAGGGTTGTACCGTATTGTAAGTTAATATTTAAAAGTAAATTCTTAAGTTGTATTTGGGAGCTTGGATCTAGATTAGCAAATGGTTCATCTAATATACAAATTTTAGGGTTCACTACTAAAGCGCCTGCAATTCCTACTTTGCACTGATTACCTTTTGATAAATCCCTAATGTACTTTTGGTTTGTAATAGTTTCATCAAATAATTTTGTATTTGTTGTTATAAATCTATTTATTTCAACATCTGATATATTGTTCAGACTGCCTATAAATGAAAGATACTCCATAGGAGTAAGGTAGCTAATTAAAAAATCTTCATCTAAATATGAGGTAGTGAATTTCTTCCAGTAATCAGTAAAAGATACATTCTGGTCATTTATTAGCACTTCGCCACTATCAGGTTTAATAAGGTCAAGCAATAACCTAAAAAATGTTGTTTTTCCTGCTCCATTGTTACCAACTAATCCAATAATTTCTCCAGGTCTAATTTCAAGGTTTTTTACATCCACCATTTTTTTCCCGTTGTATATTTTTGTAATATTTTTTATCTTAATCATTATTTTAAATTTTTGAAAATCCTTCCAGTAATTTGTATTTATTTTTATTGAATTGTTTGGTAAGAATTTGTAGCCATAGTTTAAGAAAGCAAATACTTGTTATACCAAATAATCCAAAAACTATTATGGTTGTGTTAAGTGAAAATAATTGATATAAAGGGTAAAAGATGATGAATGATACAGTTAACAAACTATAAAAATAGATATACTGATTCATTCCTGTTCCTTGATGATTTAAAAAAGCACTTTTGTTTACATCAAGTCTTTGGTAATTAAACATACCAAACAAACATATCATTGGGATTTGTATTCCAACATTAAAAAAATATGAGCAGGTAATAATGGTTATATGATTTTGCCAAATTAATAAACACATTAAATAAGCTAATGTGCAAAGCATATATAAAATTAGCAGCTTACTTTTAATATATTCTTTATTTTTTAAGTTAAGTACAAAATAAATAGGGAAATGCGAGCTTTGCCAAGAAAATAGGAATTGTCCATAAAAAATAATAGGTACTGCTATTGCTCCAACACTTATTAAAAAAGTAGTGAGTATATCTCCTTTACTAATACCTGTATATTTTACAGAAATAACTGCACCAATTAATAATATTAAAGGAAAAATAATTGCACTAATAATTATTTGAAGTGGCCTATTGTTTCTGAGTATTAGTTTCAGTTCAATATCAAAAAATAATAAAAATAATAGGTGCTTAGAAAACAATGATGGTTTATTTTTTAAAAAAGGTTTCAATGGCATTTTATTATTAGCTATCGTGTCTATGTATAGTAATTGGCTTACTTGATTTTTATAAAAGATTATAACGATGGATAGTGCTACTAAAAGTGGCACTAATAAGACATGATTAGCCACTATATTTTTAAAAATGAATACAGCATATTCATCCATTTGAATTTTAGTATTGAAAATAAGCCCAAAAACAAGGAAAAAAATACTTATTATTCTCCATATCCAAATAAGTAATATTCTAGAGCTATTTATAATGAATTGAACTAAAAAATTGATGATTAGAAAAAAAATGAATAGATAGGTGTACAGTAAAACTATTTCTGGCGTATTGAATAATTCGTTTAAATTTTTGAGTATAGAGGGTATTAATAGTACCAGAAGAATGAAATTATAGCTTGTTGCTATTGATTGAAGGATAAAAAAATTTATGATTTTACTTTTAGGTATGTTTAGTGTTAAATATGGTTGTATAACATTAGCATTTTGTTTTTGAATTACTAAGCGTAAAATAAAATCACTTACGATAATATAAATCAGTATTTCAAAAATTACGTTTTCAAAATTTTTATTGAATCTGGTATATAATAAAATGTATTTTAAATGCCATAAAAAATACATAACAGGTATAGTAGCTAATATGGCATAGAAATTAAAAAAAATTTGAAATAAAAATCCTTGTTTACTTCCATTTTTTCTTAGTCTACTTTTCCAATCATTCAACAAAAGTTTTATAATAACATTTTTTTTAAACACGATTTATATTTTTTTCTTTTAAAATTATTAGAATTTACTGAATGAGATTTTTTTCTAAAATTTTAAATAAAATTGGGTATAATTAACATGTTGTATTATACCCAATTATTATTAATGAACACACTGGCTAAACCATGAACCTACAAGTGTCCATCCAAGGAGAGCGGCAGGTGGAAATACAGTGCTCACAACAGCTGCACCGAGCGCAAGTCCTGCAGTTACTGGTGCACAACTTCCGCCTTCAATTTCCTCCATTTGTTTTAATTCCATTTTTTTCATCTGTTACAATTTTGTTTGTTAATGAATACTCATCTTGAGTTCGTTGACTGTCTCAATACGAACAGGGCATACAGTGTTTGCTCCCTCATGCCTTTCAGCAATCCTTACAGTGTCCCTGCCACTGCTGTGCAGTCCCTTTGTTATTTTTTCTTTGGGTCAACAAAAGCAAAATGTCCCCCAATTCGTGGCCACTAAATATGTTTTAAACACTTATTGTGTATATCTTAATTTAAAAATTTGCGTTTCTTAATTTGTTTTGCTTGTTAAACAGTGTTTATTTTCAGCTATTTATCAATTCAAAATATTTATCGGTTTATTTCTTTCCTTTAAGCTCAAGTATGCTAATTGCTTAACCTTATTGATGACAAGCTGTATTATTAGTCAAATTTAAAAGCTTTTAACACCATACACTTTAGTAATTTTACTAAATCTTCTACGTAGTTTTACGCTATTTTATTATAAAATAGAACTTTGGCCGGTGCACATATAATTTGTATTATATTTATGCAGAGTGGCTATTGTATGCGTGCTGAGGTACAAAAAGCATTGGTAGAAGGTAAACCTGCTAACCTGTTGCAATTGAAACAATTAGCCACTGCTATACCCGGTGTGGATATTGTATTTACGGCTGCCAATGGTGCAGATTGTTTACGGCAATTGCTACAGGTAAAAAAAGAGCCCGATATCATTATCACCGATTTGTTAATGCCGGAAATAGATGGCACGAGTCTAGCTTGTTTATTGCATTATGCCCGCCCTAAAATGCCGGTTATCATCGTATCTGCATTGCTTTCCGAGTATGAAATAGCAGAGTTAATGGATATGGGTGTAAAGGGCTTTCTGGCAAAAGCAAACCTATCAGCCGAAATAATTGCTAAAGCAATTGAAAATGTAAGTGAAGGCGCTGTATTTATAGATGAAACAATGTTTGATAAAGAAAAAGCCTTTGCTGAAATAAAGCGTATACAGCTATTGCCCCGAGATGTCAAAACTATTCAATCGTTCACCAAAAAGGAGTTGTGTTTTTTACAATTATTGGTAACACTGGATGATTACCAACAAATAGCCCGGGCCATGAACCTTTCGGTAAAAACGGTTCATTATTACGCTGAGCAATTACGCGAAAAAACAAATTCGCGTAATAAAATGGGTTTAACGTTATATGCCCTTAAAAATAGATTGGTAAAAATTTATAAAGCTTATGTAAGTTATACTTTTTCTGGCATTCCTTTTTTACTGGTTACTACGTAATTTTATTAAAAATGTAGTGTAGGTTCGTTACATTACAAATAAGGCAAAATATGCCATCAACTATTATTCCTTAGTTTTATCCATTTATCTGATAGGTGTATTAATAATAGTATGCAACTTTAATTTGTCCTTTTTTTGCTTTGTATGATTAGAAAATTAATTTCATATTCGTTTCATAATAATCGTGTATGTCAATCAAATCACCTGTAAAATTTGGCGCTATTTTATAAGAATCTATTTGTGTTGTGTGATAACCACTCAGGGTTCTTAAACCTATTTCTTCTGCCGTATTGGCAATCCCCAGAAAATTAACTCCTTCTTTGTTTAATTGTGTTTTGGTTCTAACTTCATTTACATCTAAATTTCTGCCATAATATTTTGCAATCATAACTAAGCATGCAGGGCCGCAATCCATTTGATTGAGTTGGTGAATAAAGAAAAAAATTGATTTCTTCACTTAAAATAATTATTCAATTCTGCAATTAGTTTACCACCTGAAGAGGGTCTTTCTGCCTTTAAATTTAGAATTTCTCCATTTTCATTGACGATGATGTAGCGAGGAATTTCAAATGAATTTTTACCGTATATCTTCTCCTGGATATTATCTATTAAATTTTTGTTTGCAATTAAATGAGCACCATCTAAGGAATATTTTTTAGCAGTCTTCACCCAATTATTATAATTTGAATAACTGTCTATGGAAATAAATAGTTTATTTATTTTCAATTTAAATAACGCTGAATCAATAAATTTATAGCTATTAAATTCCTGAATGCAGGGTGCACACCAGGTAGCCCAAATATCAATGTATAAACGTTTGCCTTTATAAAGTGCTATCAAATCATTAATTGTATTAATTTTTTTAGTGGTATCTATAAATTTTATATTTTTATTATCATCAATATTTGATTGTGTGTTATTAAAATTGTATTTATTTTGAAGGATTGTTAAATAATAATTATTGGGTGCAAAGTGATTAAAGATAATTAAGTCGCTTTTAGTAACACTCTCCGGAAATAAAGTAATCGCTGCAATCATAAAATTTCCAATTAAATTGGTTTTAATATCATCCGGAGCATATAGTGAAGGCACAAACGTGTTACTGAAAGCATAAGTATTATTGTTTATTTTAAATATAGAGTCTTTAATTTCATTATCTGTTTCTAATTTATTTTCTACCATGTATTTCAAACTTAAATAGCTTGTAACGTAAAATGTTCCAAGCACACATTTCGGTACTGCTATGTTAAAAGGTTCTTGTATTTCTTCCGCCATTTGCAAAATATTTGCTTTGCTCATATCTGCACTAATAAAGTTAATTTCTTTAATTCCTCTTCTTATAAATGGTTTTAAGAATTCATTTATAAGTATTGTTTTGAATTGAACCTTGATGGCGCCTCTAAAGCTTTCTGTTATCTTGTTTTCCTGATATAGGCTATCATATGGATGGGTGTAATTGTTGATGATGTTAATTAAGTTTTTCTTTAATTCAGGAACATTCAAATTTTTTTGCTCAAATAAGTTAAATATAGGTGTGAATTTAGAAATAGGGTATGGATAATTGAATTGATTATTGAACAATATCATTCCTTCAGCATTACTACCTGTTAAACGAATCCAACTGGTATTTACAGGTGGGTTACTGCCTAAGATGGTTGCATTAAAAAAAATAGAGTCATTGGGTTTGGCATATATAAAAAATGGTACACCATCAAACGTTATTTTTAAAAAAGTAGATGTTTTTACAGCAATGTTTATGTTTATTTCTTTTTTGGGTGTTGCATTGATACTTTTAGTAGCCAGATCATGATTGTAAAATATACCTTCATACGGTTCAAAAATATTTAACTGCACATCATGGTCTGATGTTATGACACCTTTTAATAAAAATTGACAAAAAGCAATATTCGTATAAAATAAAAAAATTAAACTAATTAGGTATTTCATAATATGTTATTTAAGGTAGGGGCGATAAGGTCGCCCCTTTTTGTTTTTTAAGATCACTGTATTGAATTATTACAGGTTCCGCCGTATTGGCAGTAGGTCTTAATGTCATTTACCATTGTTTGTAATGCAGGATCCCTTGTATATTCCCAAGTACCCGGCATTCCGGTGCATGAGCATACCCATGTACCGCCCGAAATTTTCTTTTGTGCATCTTTGCTCAAAATGGTTACACCTTGTAACCCTGCAATTGTTTTTAACATACGCTTTTGTTTTGAATGTTTAAAAAATGATTGTTTATGTGTTGCTAGCTAACACCTTGGTAGATTGAACAGGACTCTTTTTTTCATATTCCTTCGCTCGTTCAAATTCATTAATTGCTTCTATATGAAACCGCAGGTCGTCTGTTCTGTAAATAAGTGGAAATAGTTTGTTGTTAATGAGTAGCAATGGCGTTAGGGTTAACTGTTGTTGTACACACCATTGTGCCTGGTTTTGTAAAAAGGGTTGTTGCTGTTTTAAAATCTCAGTGGGTAGTTTTAGCTTGTCAAATTTCTTAACATCGGGGTTAGCATACCAGTTTCCAATAGTTTTAATACCTATTTCCTTGTTGTTAAAGTATGTGTCAGCTAACCAGCTTGCAATCATTGTTCTTGGGTCACACAGGTTTTGATAGGGAACATAGAATACAATTCTTAAAGAAATATCGGCCGGAAATTGTTGTATCAAAGATTTTAATTCGCCATGCGTTTTTTGGCAGGCCCGACATAGTGGATTGGTAATAACGGTAATTTGTGTTGGGGCTTGCTCTGAACCTATGATGATTTCCTTTTCTGTTTTTATATGACTGTCTTCTATTGAATTTGTAAGCTTGTAATAATTTATAAACAGGTGATAGTTTCGCTTAAAACGTAAGAGTTCAATTTCAGCATTGTGCAGTCTGGCACTGTTTTCAAATAATTGCTTTAGATAATACCATACTATACCAACAAGAGCAATGATACATAATACTCCAACTGTAAATTGAGGTTGAAAGGAAATTTCCGAAAAGGAAATTATTGCTACAATTCCTTGTAGCAGCAGAATGGTTATTACAGTAAGACATAAAGGGCACCATTTTTTTATAATATAGGCCTGCTGATAGATAGAATAAATCGGAAATAATATTCCAACAATACTAACTGCCAAGAGTATTGAAATGGCATTTGGTAAAAGCAACAAGTAAATCAATTGCACAGAAAAATATATAATTCCTACATCAGTAAGGTTTATATCTTTCCACAAATTAGCTGCTTTTGAATGTAAAACCCCATTACAATCGGTGCTTTTTGATAATGTGCAAAAACGCTGCAGAAAATGGTTGTTAAAACCTAAACTATGAACAAAAAGCAGTAATGAGCATATGAGCCCTGCAATTGTTAGTAAGAAGTAAGCATAAATATTGATTGTTTGAGTGGGATGCATCCAGAATAAATAAAAAACGGCAAAAGTCAAAAGACTAATGGATAAAGGTCTTAACCAATTACGAATGTTAAGGCGAAATGTTGGTTGCTGCTTGTCAATTACAACGATGAAGCCAGAAAATATTTTCTTAAATTCATCAAAAGAAATTGAAAATAACTTCTCCTGCCCATTGTAAATTTCAACGGAAACTGTTGAAATAACCTTTGCTAATACAAATTGATCAACCTTGTTATTTCTTATTAATGAGAGAAATGGTTCTTTCAACTTTGGTATATTGTCAATATCAATTTGAGCGGCCTGATTTTCAATTTTGAATGCATTGAGTGTATCAGTAATAGAACTAAGTGTGCCAATATCAGGATGTGACAGAAATTGTAATTGTATTTTTTCAATACTTACTTCATAGTTGGTTTGCTTTAACCACTTGTAAATTATGTTAACTGTGTTTTCTTGCATATTGTTTAGCGGTACAGCCTATAAGGTGTTTAGCAATATGTGTCGATTTAATTTTTAAAGCAAAATTTGTGAATGTCGCCATAAGGTTGCTTACAAATAAAATATTATTTTCTATTTCAAAATGTTTTGCATCACCTGTCAGTTTTTATTTCAAATTTTCAATCAATTATTTTTCCGATTTGTTAGTTTGATGATTTCTATCATTCTGCCATATGATTTGCATTTATATATTTTTTTCTTTAAGCTTAAAGAATAAACGAAACTAATACATTATTTATGATATATCTTTAGTAATTTTCCTAAATCTTCTACGTAGTTTTACGCTATTTTTTAAGAAAACGCTTCTACATATCAAATTGTACCCGATATAATTTAATTTTATTCAAAATGTTCCTTTTATGTCTTCAGCCTTCAATTTGGTATTAGTAGATGCAAAACCGGATTACTTATTAAAACTTCGGCAAATGGTGAATACTATACCATTTGTTAACATTTTGTTTACGGCTAATAGTGGTGCTGATTGCTTAAAAAAATTGCAGCAGGTTAAAGCAGAGCCGGATGTGATTATTACCGACTTACTTATGCCGGAACTTGATGGTATGGGCTTGCAGCCATTTTACATTATTCCCGGCCTTCTATACCCATTATTGTATTGTCTGAGCTGATTTCTGAATATGAAATTGCCGAGTTAATGGATATAGGTGTAAAGGGCTTTCTGGGCAAAGCCAACCTATCAGCCGAAATAATTGCTAAAGCAATTGCAAATGTAAGTGAAGGCGCTGTATTTATAGATGAAACAATGTTTGATAAAGAAAAAGCCTTTGCTGAAATAAAGCGTATACAGCTATTGCCCCGAGATGTCAAAACTATTCAATCGTTTACCAAAAAGGAGTTGTGTTTTTTACAATTATTGGTAACACTGGATGATTACCAACAAATAGCCTGGGCCATGAACCTTTCGGTAAAAACGGTTCATTATTACGCCGAACGTTTGTGTGAAAAATCAGGTACAAAAAACAAAACGGCACTATTGTTATATGCCATTAAAAATAGATTGGTTAAAATTTATAAGGCTTTTATTGCCAAGGATGTTTAATATAAATTACAGATTTATTTGTTTTTATAGTACATGATTTTTTTTCATTCTTGTCTGACTAAAAAGTGTAAACTAATGGTTTAACCCCTTTACAGAGCCATATTTCAGCCGATTTCAAAAGATGGGGTGCTCCCTCCAGATTTGAAAAAATCATTTTTTAGCCTGTAATCCTTTACAGAAAAGGATTACAGCGATTTTTTAGTTAAGTTTTGTCGGACAATAATGATTTATTTAAAATTTACTACTACCAGTTAACCTGTTTGCGGATATTGTAATAAAACCGATCTAACAATCGCATTTTTTCAGTTATAATTTCTGCCTGTGCAAATAAACCGAACTGATACTGAAGTGACTTGCCATAGTTCGTTATCAAACTATTTGGAAGGATTACTTTGGATAGATAGCCACTGTCTGTAGGTGTTTGACTAATATATTCTATTTTTCCTGTTACACTACCAAACTGTTCATAGGGATAAGCCTGAAACTTTAATAGTACATCTTGCAGGGTATGTACTTTTCCAAAATTATATTGTGGTATAAACATTTCGGCAAAATATTGCGTGCTTTTTGCCTGTATGTAAAACAATAGTTGTCCGTTTTTTATAAACTGGTTTTGCTGATAAAATCCTGCCATTTGTACCCGTCCGTCAATAGGTGATTTCAGTACATACTTAAATTCCCATTGTTCAATCTGACTGATTAATGATTGTAAAGCTTGTATGAAAGTATTTTTTTGAACAGTGATTTGGTTCTCTAATTCGGCAATTTCTTTTCTTTTGTCATTTTGCTGGGTTTCGTTGCTGACAATAGCAGATTTTATCTGCGGTAGGCTTAGTTGTTTAGAAATAAGCTTACTTTCTTCATTACGATAATCTAGTGCTGAAATAACTTTATCTTTTGCAAGTGATTTGTTTGCTTCAAATGTTTGTTTAGATAAAGCCACATCTTTTTCCAAAAGTAATCTCTGCTCTATTAGGATGGAATGTAAGCGGGTAATGTTGTTCAGGTCGGTTTGCAGCATGGAGCGTTTACGTAAATAAAACCCGTTGCTGATAAAATCTTTAAAGCTAATAAAGCTTTGCATAAAAGTTTGAAAAGGTTGCTGTATTTCTCCCAGATCACTCAAATACTGCTGATTGGTGTAATTTGGAAAGAATTTGATTATTTGGTCAGTTTTGTTCTGGGATACGTATGCCAAGATGGAATCCAGATTTGCTTTAACAAGTGTTACTGATTTAGGATTAGCAATACTTTCCATATAGGCTAAAGCATCCCCTTGTTTTATGCTGTCGCCATTGTTTACGAGTAGTTGTTGCAATTTCCCATCTGTTCTGGTAACCACTTCTTTCGGAGCATTCAAACTACTCAAACGTGCTTTACATATTACTATGTCCGGGTATTGAATAAACCAGCAAACAATTGCCATTATAACAATAATAAAGAAGAATAAAACCGTACCCCAACGGATAAAAAAATTGGGTTTCCGACTGATGAATTCCTGAACCTCATCACTTCTTAAATGAAATGTTTCAGATAAACTGCTAATATCTCCATTCTCATTCACAACTATCGGCATAATGTAACAATTTTAGTTTCCTAATTCTAACTGGTTTTTCACTAATTCGTAATAGTATCCCTTTTCTAAAGCAAGCTCTTCATGTGTTCCTTCTTCTACTATCCTTCCCTCATGCAACACTACTATTTTATCAGCGTTCTTTACAGTACTTAAACGATGTGCTACTACAACTACTGTTTTGTTCTTGAAAAAAGATTGTAGGCTTTCCAATATCCTTTTTTCATTGTTTGCATCTAAGGCATTGGTTGCTTCATCAAAAAAAATATACTCGGGGTTTTTGTAAACAGCTCTGGCAATTAATATTCTTTGCTTTTGTCCTTGGCTGATTCCTATTCCTTCTGCCCCGATTTTTGTATTAAAACCTAAAGGCAGACTTTCAATATAAGAAAGGATATTAGCTACCTTACAGGCATGTATTAATTGCTGTTGATTGATTTGCTCACCATGTAGGGCTATATTGTTGGTAATGGTGTCATTAAAAATATAGCCATCTTGTAATACACTGCTGCATTGGCTACGCCAAAATCTATGGCTGATGTATTTGATATTGGTTTCTCCAATCCTGATATCGCCCTTATAATTTTCGTAAAACTTTAAAAGTAGTTTCAATAAAGTGGTTTTGCCACTACCACTCATACCTACGATGGCTGTTACTTTTTTCTCCAGTATCAGTAAATTAATATTTTGTAATACAGGCTCGTTGCCTGCACCTGTATAGGTAAAAGAAACATTTGATACATGGATGGATTTATCAGAGGGTAAACTGTGTTGCAAGTTACTTTCTTTAGATTCTTCGTTCGCTAAAGTATGTATTTCATTAAGGCGTTCTAATGATAGTTTGGCATCTTGTGCCTGCTGTATAAAGCCAATCAGTTGCTCAACAGGGCTGTTTAACTGACCGATGATGTATTGAATCGCCAGCATGGCACCCAGTGTTAACTGTCCTTCAATTACAGCTTTAGCAACAAAAAAAGTGATGATTATATTTTTACCTTCATTAATAAAAAATGCCCCGGCATACTGATACTGGCTTATTTGTAAAGTTTTAAAGCCGAGTTTAAATAAAGCAATCTGTAATCGTTCCCACTCCCAACGTTTGGGTTTTTCGCAATTGTTTAGGCGTATTTCTTGCATACCATGTACCAATTGCATAGTAGCTGTATTTTCTTTACTGGCCAGTCTAAAACGTTCTATATCTAATTTCCGGCGATATTGTAGAAAAAATCGAATCCAAAAGAAATACAAAACACTGCCGGTAACGAATACTAAAAACACAGGTACATTATACAAAAGCAGGACTATTGAAAAAATAAGCAAATTGATTAATGAGAAAAGAATATTTAAAGAACCTGTTGTTAAAAACTGCTGTATCCTGCTGTGGTCGCCAATTCTTTGTAATGTATCACCTGTCTTTTTTGCGTCAAAATAAGATAAAGGCAATTGCATCAACTTTATCCAAAAATCAGAAAGAATGGAGATGTTAATACCTGTACCAATATGCAACAGCAAATGACTGCGTATAAATTCTGTAATGATACGACCTGTAAATAGAAAAAGTTGGGCAAAGAGTATGATAAAAATGTACTGAAGGTTGCGGGTGTTGATGCCTACATCTACAATACTTTGCGTAAGAAAAGGAAATACCAATTGCAAGGCAGATGCTATTACTAACCCTACAGTTAATTGAAAAAAATATCGCTTGTATTGATTCAAATATCTTAACAAAAAGCCCCAGCTTATTCCCTGGGCTTTGGTATCCTTTTGTTGATAAAATTCCGGAGTTGGTTCTAAAAGTAAAGCAATTCCCGGAACATCATCAGTTGTTTGCAGCCAGTGTTTGCAAAATGCTTCTTTAGTGTATTTAATTATATTATGTGCAGGGTCGGCTACCTCAATTTTCTTTAAATTTGAATTAGGTGTAACAATTACAAAATGGTTTTGGTTCCAGTGAACAATACATGGAAGAGGTGCTTCTTTCAAAAGTCTTTCAAAATTTATTCGAACACTCAGGGTTCTTAAACCTATTTCTTCTGCCGTATTGGCAATCCCCAGAAAATTAACTCCTTCTTTGTTTAATTGTGTTTTGCTTCTAACTTCATTTAAATCTAAATTTCGACCATAATATTTTGCAATCATAGCTAAACAAGCAGGGCCGCAATCCATTTGATTGAATTGGTGAATAAATGGGAAAATTGATTTTTTCACTTAAAATAATTATTCAATTCTGCAATTAGTTTACCACCTGAAGAGGGTCGTTCTGCCTTTAAATTTAGAATTTCTCCATTTTCATTGACGATAATATAGCGAGGAATTTCAAATGAATTTTTACCATATATTTTTTCCTGTAAATTGTCTATTAAGTTTTTATTGGCAATTAAATGCATACCATCCAAAGCATATTTTTTAGCCGCTTTTACCCAATTATTATAATTTGAATAACTGTCTATTGAAATAAATAGTTTATTTATTTTCAATTTAAATAACGCTGAATCAATAAATTGGTAGCTATTAAATTCCTGAATGCAAGGCGCACACCAGGTAGCCCAAATATCAATGTATAATCGTTTTCCTTTGTTAAGTGCTATTAAATCATTAATTGTGTTAATTTTTTTAGTGGTATCTATAAATTGTATATTCAAATTACTATCAATAGTAGCTTGTGTATTGTTAAAATTGTATTTATCTTGAAGGATTTTTAAATAATAATTATTAGGAGAAAGGTGATTAAATATTGTTAAGTCATTTTTAGTAACGCTTTCCGGGAATAAAGTAATCGCTACAATCATATAATCTCCGATTAAATTGGTTTTAATACCAAAAGGAGCATATAGCAAAGGAACAAATGTGTTACTAAAAGTATAAGTATTATTATTTATATTAAATATAGAGTCTTTAACATCATCATCTGTTTCTAATTTATTTGCTATCATATATTTCAAACGTAAATAGCTTGAAACATAAAATTTTGCAAGTACACAACTTAATACTCTTGTATTAAAAGGTTCTTGTATTTCTTCCGCCATTTGTAAAATATTTGCTTTGCTTATATCTGCACTAATAAAGTGAATCTCTTTAATTCCTTTTCTTATAAATGGCTTTAGGAATTCAGCTATCAATATTGCTTTGAATTGAATGTTAATGGTGGTTCTAAAGCTTTCCGTTATTTTGTTTTCCTGGTATAGGGTATCATATGGATGGGTGTAATTGTTGATGATGGTAATTAAGTTTTTCTTTAATTCAGGAAGATTCAAATTTTTTTGCTCAAATAAGTTAAATACAGGCGTGAATTTAGAGATAGGATAGGGATAATTGAATTGATTATTGAATAACAAAATTCCTTTTGCATTGCTACCTGTTAAACGAATCCAATTGGTATTTACAGGTGGGTTATCACCCAAAATGGTTGCATTGAAATATAAGGAGTCGTTGGGTTTAGCATAGATAAAAAACGGTTCACCATCAAAGGTCATTTTTAAAAAAGTAGAGGTTTTTACAGCAATATTTATGTTTATTTCTTTTTGGGGTGTTGCATTAATGGTCTTAGTAGCCAGATAATGATTGTAAAACATACCTTCATAAGGTTCAAAAATATTTAACTGAACATCATGGTCAGATGTTATAATGCCTTTTAATAAAAATTGGCCAAAACCAATATTTGAATAAATTAGAAAAATTAAACTAATTAGGTATTTCATCATAGTATATATTCAAGGAAGGGGCGATAAAGACGCCCCCTTTTGTTTTTTAAAATCACTGTATTGAGTTATTACATGTTCCGCCATTGGTGCAGTATATACCAATGTCACTTATCATCTTATCTACACTTGGGGTATTAGTATATTCCCAAGTACCGGGCATTCCGGTGCATGAGCATACCCATGTACCACCCGAAATTTTCTTTTGGGCATCTTTGCTCAAAATGGTTACGCCTTGTAACCCTGCAATTGTTTTTAACATACGCTTTTGTTTTGAATGTTTAAAAAATGATTGTTTATGTTTTGTTAGCTAACACATTGTTTGATAGAAATGAACTATTTTTTCATATATTTTTTAAGTTGTAACTCTTTTATAAAGTTGCTTTGCAGCTTTATTTTTTATACCTTTTAAATATGCTGATAACATGTTTATTTTAATTAACTTGTTTTCAAAACCTACTGTTGGCGTAATAAGTTTTTAAAATATTTAATTTCACTTTACTTTTGGATTACTCCTGTTCAACTGGTTTGCTATAAATTTAGATTATGAACTTAGCTTGTGTAAATGGTAGATTATCAAAATACTTTTATGATATGGTTTCAACTATTTATATTTCCGATTTCTTAGCTTGGTGATTTTTATCATTCTGCCATATGATTTGCATTTATATATTTTTTTCTTTAAGCTTAAAGAATAAACGAAACTAATACATTATTTATGATATATCTTTAGTAATTTTACTAAATCTTATACGTAGTTTTACGCTATTTTTTAAGAAAACGCTTCTACATGTCAAATTGCAGACGATATAAATTAATTTTATTCAAAATATTCATTTTATGTCTTCAGCCTTCAATTTGGTATTAGTAGACGCTAAGCCGGATTATCTATTAAAACTTCAAAAAATGGTGAATGGCATACCATTTGTCAACATTTTGTTTACGGCTAATAGTGGTGCTGATTGTTTAAAAAAGTTGCAGCAAGTTAAAACAGAGCCGGATGTAATAATAACCGATTTGCTAATGCCGGAAATAGATGGTATGGGGCTTGCAGCCATTTTACATTATTCCCGGCCTTCTATACCTATTATTGTTTTGTCTGAGCTACTTTCTGAATTCGAAATTGCCGAGTTAATGGATATAGGCGTAAAGGGCTTTTTAAGTAAAAAAAAGCTTACCCGTGTTATTCTGGAACAGGCTATTAATTGTGTAAGTTATCGACAGGATTTTATTGATGAAGCTGCGTTTAATCCGGAACAAATTGATAAAGCGTTACATCATCTGAAAAGGCTGCCCTATGAAAAAAATATTACCCAAAAATTAACCAATAAAGAATTACTGCATTTACAATTTTTAGTAACAATGGAGGATGAAGAAAAAATAGCAGAAGTGATGCATGTTTCCTTGAAAACAGTACAATACTATGCCAGCAAACTGCGTAAAAAAACTGATACACGTTCTAAATCAGGATTATTATTATTTGCCATAAAAAACAGATGGGTAAAAATTTATAAGGCTTATGTTAATAGCAATCATTAATAAAAAAACACAGTTAGGTTATTGAATGTATTGATATAAACGCTTTTTCACACTTGTTGTTGTATGCTATTCCATTTTTTGCTTTGTTTGGCCATAGGAAACTTAAAGTAATAAAATAATTGAATCGCATTCCTTTATTCCAAACTTTATGTTCTTTCCCTTCAATCCATGGCTCCACTATAATAATTACTTTGTAACCTATTCCCTTAACCTCAACACATTCTCCTCAAAAAATTTCTCAGTTCTCTTTATCTTACAGCCTTATTTTATTGCATGAAGGCAACTGTATATAAATCAACCGGCAGCTGGTACCAGGTAAAAGCGGAAGATGGAATGTTTTATGCTGCCAGAATAAAAGGAATTTTTAAAATAGAGGGGTTTACTTCTACCAATCCCATTGCGGTGGGTGATATAGTGGATATAACCATTGAGACCGGGCCGGAACAACATGCCGTTATTGAAGCCATTGAACCACGCCACAATTATGTTATTCGTCAAAGTCCGCACCACCGCAAGCATCACCATATTATTGCCGCTAATATTGATCAAAGTATTTTATTCATTACCCTGAAACAACCCCGTACTTCGCAGGGATTTATTGACCGTTTTTTAGTAGCCTGCGAAATGTATCATGTACCTGCTATCTTGGTATTTAATAAAGCAGATATATATCGCGATAAAGAAATGCAACAATATGAACAACTCCATCATTTGTATACGCAAATAGGGTACCGTGTATTGTTGTGTAGTATGGTAACCCAACAAAACATAACGGAGCTAGAAGCATTACTAAAACAAAAAACAAGTTTAATTAGCGGGCATAGTGGGGTGGGTAAATCTACTTTTATTCAACAGCTTTTTCCCGACCTGTCGCTTAAAACATTGGCTGTAAGTGAATGGAGTGGTAAAGGCATGCACAGCACTACTTTTGCTGTAATGTTCGATTTGCCCGATGGCGGTAAACTGATTGATACACCCGGTATTAGAGAATTGGCGTTGGTAGATATTAGCAAACAGGAATTATCGCATTATTTTCCCGAAATGCGGGAACGTATAACGCAATGCCAGTTTAATAATTGTTTGCATATGTATGAGCCGGGATGCGCTGTTAAGCAAGCAGTTGATACCGGCGAAATTGCAGAAGAACGGTACTTTAGTTATTTAAAATTATTAGAAGAAATTGATGAAAATACCTGGGCATAAACTAATTTCCTCCTACATTTTTATCGGCTTTGAATTTTGGGGCTTTACTGGCTGCTTTCATAGCCTTGGGGTCACCGGCAGCTAATTTACCTGCATCTACATTTTTCCCGTTCGACGGGCAGCCATTTCGGTTGGCATGATTGAATAAACCGCAGGCGGAGAGTATCAGGCAGATACTCATCACCCATACTATTTTTTTAGAGAATATCATGTTGTGTATATAACGTTTATATT
>NZ_SCKY01000107.1:0-729 GCF_004100315.1 Hydrotalea sp. AMD
ATCGACGGCGGTGTTTGGCACCTCGATGTCGGCTCATCTCATCCTGGGGCTGTAGCCGGTCCCAAGGGTATGGCTGTTCGCCATTTAAAGAGGTACGTGAGCTGGGTTTAAAACGTCGTGAGACAGTTTGGTCCCTATCTGCCGTGGGCGTTGGAAATTTGAAGGGGGCTGCTCCTAGTACGAGAGGACCGGAGTGGACGCACCTCTGGTGTACCGGTTGTCACGCCAGTGGCATCGCCGGGTAGCTAAGTGCGGAAGAGATAACCGCTGAAAGCATCTAAGCGGGAAACTTGCCTTAAGATTAGATTTCCCTGAGGACTTGATCCTCCTGAAGGGCCGTTCAAGACCAGGACGTTGATAGGTTGGGTGTGGAAGTGCAGTAATGCATTAAGCTAACCAATACTAATTGCCCGTGCGGCTTGACTCTATAGCATTAAGTAGAGCTTCAAGCACAACAACGCATACACACAAAAGTTAAGTAGTAACACAGCACTGAAGTGGTTTGAGCATCAAACCAGTGAAGTATTGAAAATTGCCCGCAATCTGCAGCAATCCCAAACTCTCGGTGTCTCATCATCGTTTCCAAATTCAAGTAAAACCCCCTCAAGCATTTGAGTGGTGCGCCTTTACAGCCTCCCCTTTATGCCTGACGACCATAGCAAGGTGGTCCCACTCCTTCCCATCCCGAACAGGACAGTGAAACGCCTTAGCGCCGATGATAGTGTGCAT
>NZ_SCKY01000108.1:0-722 GCF_004100315.1 Hydrotalea sp. AMD
TGCTTTCTGTGGGTCTCAGCAAGCCCTCTGGCCAATTCAATCTCTTTAACGGCCTGATCGTATCGCTCTTGTTCACCCTTCAATGCCAGTTCAACGCCCTCGAGCTGAGCCACGGCGACCGCCCTCTCCTTCTCCGACTCGGCCTGTGCATTCTGCGCCCGTGCCACTTCGCGCGCCATCCTTTCATTTTCCCGTATCAGTTCCTGTGTGCTGGACTGATTCTTAGCCAAAGCTCGCTCAAGGGATTCAATCCGCTGTTGGAGCCTCTCAAGCTGCTGGGCAGCAGGCCCCTTCTCGTCTGTATTCCTTGCGTGATCCCAAAGCTCAAGAATGAAATCTTCTGCCTGACTTCTGAACTCGTTTGGAATCGCACTCAGTCGGGTATGAACCTGGGCCTGGTCAAGCACCTCTTCTTTGACTTCATCGACCCACTGGCCAACGGTCGTACGACTGCCACGGCCCACCGTTTTGATGACATAACTGACATTGAGCAGGTCTTGACGTCTGGCCTCAAAGACCGCGATTCTGCAAAAGGTCTTGACCAAGCGCTCGTTGCTACGCTCGAGCGGCAAAACACCAGGGGCGCGTAACAATTCCGCGGTGGAGTTCATCCATTGCTCGGTCAGGTTCTCAAACGTCTGCCTGCTCGTATCCCTGGCGAGGATGCTTTGAATCTCATCCCAGTGTGACGCTGGAAGATCTACTCCGTATTTGACCATTGC
>NZ_SCKY01000034.1:0-16746 GCF_004100315.1 Hydrotalea sp. AMD
GACATGCTTGGGGTGTTTGCTGAGTTTGAGACAAATTTGAGAAAGGAACGCCAAAGGGAAGGGATTTTAGCGGCCAAAGCTAAAGGCGTGTATCGAGGCCGTAAGAAGGCGGTTGATACCGGTAAGATCAAGGAATTGCGGGAAAATGGCTTAGGGCCAAGTGAAATCGCCAAACAGCTTGGTATTAGCCGGACTACGGTTTATCGAGTGTTTAGTGACTTAAGCGAGGATAACTAATAATGTGGAATCGTGCTTATTTAGTATGTACTGATGAATCGTTCAACAAGCGGCGCTTTTATTCGATCCACATCACCCGGAACCGTCAGAGAAGAATGGTTTTCCAATGAAGTCGAGGCGATTAATAGGGCGAGTCGAATCATAAAGCGCCGAGCGCGGCGAGGGTATTTACTACTGTATTATGGATTGTCTATATGTCATTAAATCATGTCATCAGACAAGCGCAATGGTCTGCCGATAATAGTTTTACGCCGTGGAATTTGACAACTGGTGTTTATCAGGACTATTACTTTGAAGATATAGATTATGGTGAGTTGAGCCAGAAATATAGGGTTGTGTTAGATGGAGAGGTTGACCGATTACGCCTGTTTTGGCTAATTAACGCCATAGGTGAAACTAAACTTAATCGTAGCATTGACAAATATATCGCAAGATATCCTGGTTGCTTTCCATTTGTATCGTATTTACTCAAGATTTATAATAAAAGAGTTCCTACTAGTGTTTATGCGCCATCTTTGATTCCTCAGTCAGTAGTCTATTTATTAGTCCTTGCCGATAATAGCCAATTAAAAATAGGCGAGTCTAATTGTTGGGTTAAACGCGCTTTCTCTTTTGTTGAGCCCCCTATGACGGTTGTTGAAATGCTTGATGTTGATAAAAGTTGTGCATTGCCGGTATTGTAGGAGAATAATAAAGTTGGATACCATGTAATAAAGTTGGAAACTAGGTCTTTACTTGACACTTTCTTATTGGCCGCAACTTTAAATTTAAGTCCTCGAAATCAAATTCATCCCTAACATATGGTTCAAGATATTTCGGCAGTATCCGCGCAGTCGAGCCATTTTGAAGGTGTAGCCTCACTTTTTTTGTCTCGATCTCGATAACCTTTGCGATACGGCCCTTGTTTATCTTGATGTTATAGCCGTGCTGACGATGAACAGATGAAATTGTCACAAAATCACCTACGCGAAATTTAGTATCCATATTTATTTTATAACCTCAATTTTTTGACAAGGCCGAATGCGGGTTAAGACAGATTCCGGTATCCAACTTTATTAATCACCTACAGGTATCAAATCGAGTTATTGCTAGGCAGCTTGAGTCGTACTTAAAAAATGCAACATTGGAATATACGCCAAATAAATATTTTTTTAATTCTGGTTATTCAGAATGTAGGGATATGTCGGCGTTTCCTATATTACTAAAAATTATCAACCAGTATGAATCGGATAAACCATTGAAGTCTTTACGGCAGGCCGTACAGGATTTAATGAGTTTGTTGTAAGAGATGAAAAGAATATCAGATGGCTACTGTTACGTTAACTGATTACAGTTTTGGACCTCTCGTCCTAGTGCCGCGGTTGGATAACTCGACTTTCATCTGACCGCGGCTGTATTCAATCCGAATTTTTTCTTCTAGCTCCGGAAGCGATTCAAACCGGCTACGGTCGTGCCTGATAAAGTCGTTGCCGTGCGCCTGGTACACGAATTTTTTATCGATACTCACCACAAGACCAACATAAAGACTACGCTCGGTATTGGGTTCGATGCTGTTAAACACGCGGGGCGGTTTTGGTGTAACGGTCGGCTGCGCCACCTTTTCGCGCTCCTGGGCAATTTCCACTTTCCTGGCCGTCATCAGTTCGTTTAATTTTGGATCGGTGAACGACACACGCAACCCTTTTTCGGCGGCCACGCGGGCGGCGTTGGCCTTAAATTCGTCGGTGCCGTGTACCGTCAACGTGTTTCCAAATTTAGCCTGGGCCAATCTCAAACTGGTTTCGATGTTGTTGTCCTCGCTCCGTAATACTTTAACGGCGTGGCCTTCATCGCGCAAAATTTCGGTATCTCCGCGCCGATAGGTAACGGCGCCGTCCTTGTGTACATGATAGGTTAGGTCGAGTGAATTCAAAAACGGTGCGGTTTCGGTTTCACCCTGATTCTGTTGACCGGCTCCAGCGTGGATCTCCTGGCCGTGGATCCCCGATTTTTTCTTCCGCTGCATTCGCCGCAGTTCTGCCAATGCGGCTTGGTGGCCGGTCTGAGCAAGTTCGGCCAACCAGTTACGGTAGCCGTTGCGGTATTCATCACTCGATGCGGTATTGTGCTGTATGCGCTCAGTTTTGATCTGTTCGCGCAATAGGGCGTCAGCCTGGATACGTTGCATCCGGGTAATCGACAAAGCGGCTTTACGCTGCGCGGCGGTTCTGTTCTTGTCTGCCTTAATGGCTAGACGTTCAGCCTGATAGGCTTTCCGGATCGCGGCGCGGCGTTCGCCTTCGCTTGCCCGTTGTGCAGCCCAATCCGCTGCGCGTTGTTTGGCTCGATCCGGCTGGGTGTCCTTGTAGGCCTGCCAAAGATCGATGCGCGGTTCGGGTGGTTTCTGCTGTTCAATCGGCTGCTGTGCCAGCTGCTCGGCGTAGGCCTTCCGCAAGATCGGCGCGGCCTCGCTGAATGACAATCGCAGTTCCTGGGTTAAAAAATCGGATACGTTCAAGTTTCGATTGCCCGCCCGGATGCGGTCGCCACCGTCTTTGCCTTTGCTGATTTCGTATTTGTCCGGAATCACGCCATGTGTTTGGCTCAGACGCTCTAAAAGGTGGCTGGCGTCCAATTCACGCTTGATTTGGGTAAACTCGGACAAGCTGGCCGCCTTCGCCTCGGCCTTGAGCTCTCGATCTTCGGCCACCATCTGGCCTATGACGTTATCCACGTCGCGCCGGTCGCGCGGCTGCGGTTCCGCTAATGGCCGATCTTCTGTTTGATCGTGGCCAAGTCGTTCGCCAAGGGCTTTAATAACTGCTCGATTTCGTCGATCAGCGAAGTTTCGGCGGGCTTCGTCAGTATGTCCAAGACGCTGGCCAGCTGATTCGAGATTGTGGCTTGCTGCTCCGAGATTCGCGTTAATATCGGCAATAAGTCGGCTGGGGTCGTTTCGGTCATGTTCAGATTCTCCTCGATGTTTTTGCATAAATCGTTCGGCCCTGGCGTTCAGAATTTCAATTTTTCCAGAACGGTCGGCGGCCTTGTATTCGGCGTACAGTTTCCGACTGCCGCTGTTGATATATTTCAGTTCGCGGGCGCGGACTTCGTGCCATTCGGCCAATGTGGCGGCCAGCTCCGGCGCTGCTGGCCGTGATGGCTGTTGCGCTTCGTAATGCTGCCGCGCCTGGGTGGTCAAGACCTGGCTCTTTTCGTCTGCGGTCATTTCGATGAAGGCCCGACTAAAAACGTAATCTTTTAGGTTGATGCCTTTCCCGTTGTCGCTCGGTTTTACATTCAGATATTCGTTTTCGCCGCCTTGGTTTCGTGTCCGGGTTGCGCCGTATTCAGAAAGCAATTGAGTAAATACGTTGTAATCCGTGATATTTCGATCTAATACATCGGATAAAACACGCTCTTTTAGCACTTTGGCCTGGCCTTGAAATATATCGCCTTTATACCGGCTAATCATTTCGCTTTCATTGGTGAATTCAGTTCGCCGGTTATCCTTCGGGCTAGCTAATCCATATTTGGCGTTAATCGTTTCTTGAAAGGCTTCAATCCATTTGTATTGGTCTGGCGTTACTTCGGTTAATTGTGTCGTCTTATTAAGAAACGGTTTATAAAGAGGATCAATGCTTGTGCCGGATAACAAATTTTGTTTAGGGATGACAATATGAATATGCGGCTTGCGCTCGACCAACTCGCCGGTTTTTCGGTTGGCATACGATTTTAATTTAGGCAAATGGGCTTCTGCATAAAAATTATATTCGTCGTCATCGTAGGCGCTCATGGCGAATGATTTGAATTCGCCGACAATATTATCTAATGTTTCTCGATCTAAATAATCCTCTTTAAACGCTAACGTAATATGCAAATATCGGTCGCCTTCTTTTTGCATATCGTTAATAATGGTGTCGGTTAATTCTAAATCGCCGTCTAATATGATTCGCTCGTCTAATTCGTCGCGGGTATATTCTCGGTCTGACTTATGGCCGTTTTGTAAATATTCGGCAATACCGGCACTAGCGCCGGTTATTCTAATCAACATTACCGATAACCGCTTTTAGATAATGCGTTAATTCGTGCAACTCTGAACGAATACCGGCATAGGTGTTTTCCGAAATCTTACCGGCTAGATAATCGGTGTTCGCTCGGCGGGCTAGCTGGTTGACATTGTTGGATGCTTTGTTGAATAGGTAAATTAAACGGTCGCGCTCCTGGCTGTTTTTTTCGCGGGCAATCACTTGGGTTTTGTTTTGCAAAACGCAGTCGCGGAAAAACTCGGACGGTTTCAGGCCGGACAATTCGACCTTTTCCATGTAGGCGGCGTGATCGGTTTCAGACAGGCGGAAACTGACCGGTTTTGTCAGTGAGGCCTTTTTGCGTTTTGGTGGTTCTGGCTCTGTCATGGCTTCGGCCTCCTGGGGTGTGTTGGGCGCGTAGCGCGGTCGATTGGGTTTCCAAAGGGTCACCCTTTGGGCACGGGATATTTTATGTTTCGCGTAGCGAAATGTAAACATATCTAACGTGCCTGATTTTTTAGAATTGTATTGCACAATACAATTCTAAGGGCGCATTAAAGATACAATTTGGACAAATTTAGGATTCAATATCATTCAAAATAGATTTTATCTAGATATAAATTTATCCATTTTTATTGTAAAATTGACACAAAATAGATACGTTTAGGCTACTTGAGGCTGAGTCATGAGCAATGAAGCAATCCTTGCACTTAAGGAACTGATTGAAACCACCGGAAAGCGATCGAAGATGAGTGTCGTCCGGGAACTTATGCCTTATGTGGAAAACGCCATGAGGAAGGGAATTACGTTGGCCGATATTCATGAAACCGTAAACAATAAAGGTGGAATAGATATTAAATACTCCACGTTTATTGGCTGTTATAAACGAATTAAAAAAGAACAGAAAACAGGTACGGATGTATCAACGCCAAAAAAAGTTGAAACAATTACCATGGCGCAAACAAATACAAATACAAATACAAGCACTATAGGTGGATTTACATATAGCGCAAATCTAAAAAAAGAAGATTTAGTTTAATAAATTCATGTAAATTTACACAGCAAAACAACTTTAATATTTTTATGAATTATAGACAAGATATAGTAAATAATGCCTTAATAGAAAATAAGACACTACAGAATCGATCCGACCATAATGAATCGATTAAACAAAAATCTGGATTACCGATGGTATCCAGAATGGTGGCGGCATTAAATCGAATGCAGCACGACGAGGAATTTAGAAAAGAAATTGCTAAAAAGATTTTCTAGGGGCAGTGGGCGGCAGGGCTATACAGCCCCGCGCCAACCGGGGCAAACGGTTACAGGGTATGCGCCGGAATGAAGATTTTAGATAAAAAGTCATTAAGAAAAATCCGGAAGCCACGCCCTGCGGCCTCCTTTCTCAGAAGGGTTGACCGCAATTCCTCGAATTGTTGCCGAAACTTCAAAATATCCGCTATTGATGGCTTCGGGCCGCCATCGATCTGGCAGGACACCAGGACATTAACCTCAATCATGAGATAAACAGCTTTTTGCAATTCCTGGCTGGGCTTGCATGTCTGATCGCCTTCAAGCAGCGCTAAGAGGCCGCCGATAACAGCTAAACATGCGGGAATTTGGTGTTCGTATGCAGTCATTGAAATTCTCCGATTATTCGTCATAGGATCGGTTGGGTTGGCTATTTACAAATTCAGCGACTTCCTCGGCGTAATTTATTTCATTTTCTGATGACCCGCCGGTTGCGCTTGTGGGTTCAGTGGTTGGCCCTGATAAGCTGTTTTCGCCGAATGCAGGTTCTGCCTGTGTAGGTACTTCCATATTTTTGATGGCGGCAGTTAATTGACCCGCTGCGGACTGATTCACTCGCGATTGAATTTTGTCGCCGATTACGCCGACCGCTCCCTTTGTCAGTGTGGAAACAACAGAACCACCCGGTTTAACTTGCCCGGAATTTTTCGATAATGACGATTGAGCACCTGTCCCCGTCAATGATGATGAGTTTGAATTGGTATGGCCCATAAAGTCGGAAAATGGACTACTTTGCCCGGCCTGCGTTTTTCCGCCGCTTCCGCTACCGCTATTATAATCAGGTGCCAGTGACATGGCCGCCGCGCTACCACCGCCAATGATAGCGTCGTATTCGGCCTGCTTTTCAAACGCCGCTTTAAGTGCTTGGCCTCCACCTATGGCGTTTGCGCCTGCCGATGTAAGCATTGATGCGCCTGCGGTGAAAGCTGATGCGGCCGCACTCATTGCGGCCATTGCATGTGCCGTACCAAAACCTTGGCCGAGTGCATGAGTGCCGCCGCCCATCACTAGGCCGCCAATTAGCGGTGGGATTTTATTCGTCAGCTGTAGCAACACAATAGCGACAATCATAATTACCGCCATTTCATTAACGGCCATAGAAGATCCTTGGCTCATCCGCGAAAAATAATCATTTATAATGTCTGAACCGATACCCACAATTAACAACATGGCTAACATTTGTACACCAATATTTAGGGCCGTTTTGTAATAACTTATTGCAATATCTGAAGTCCATCGAGAGCCGCCAAAGCCTAAAACAAAAACTCCTGCATATGCTAGTATCCAACCTGAAACATATAAAATAAGGAAATTAACGCCAATCAACGACACAACAACTAAAATAATAAGTCCGAGTACAAACCCTATCACACTATCTATTGGGCCAAGGTCATTATTAGTAATTGTGTAAAATATACTAAATCCTATATCTACAATAGTTGATGGCGAAGCGATGCCACCATTACCGGATGCAGAAGCTCCTATTTGCTTCATTGAATCTAGTATAGCGGTCGCCATCTGTGGGCCATTCAACAATAACCAATTGAAAAAACCCAAAGATATTGTAAATTTGGAAAACTCCCCAAAAAACTCGCCGATACCGGCGTTTTTAAGGTGCAACATCCCAAACGTCCAGACCATTGAAATGGTGGCCAGCGACCAAAATAGGAAATTAGCCTTTGCGGTTATTACTGTCTGCCAAGCCGATGCCTTCGATTTGAAGGTATTCATCACATCATCCAATATGCCAGAGCTATCAATAGCGGCAAAAATATCAGACGAATAAAAAAAAGAAAAATATAACAATAATATTGAAAAGCACCGTTTGAATAATATTTTTTCCATATTGATTACCATTGAACCTTTGGACTCGGAACAAACTTAGATCGGTGAAAACATGCACTTTTGAAGGCATCTCGTTCTAATTTGTTTTTAATAGTATTGAAAACGGCATCAGTGCAATTTTCGTCATTGGCTTCTGGGATAACACTTTGGCTTATTTGGTTTGTTTTGTCATCAGTACATCCGGATAAAAGCACGAGAAAAGACATAATCAAAATTGCTTTTTTCATAATCAATCACCAATTGATAACAGGGCTTGGAACAAAATTACCACGTCTAAACTGAGCGCCCGCCGCCGCTTGCCGTGCTTCTAAATCCGCTTGTGCCTGCGCTCTGGTCGTTAATACGTTTTGCTGGGCTATCAACAGTGAGCGAATTTGCATTAACTGGTTGCTTTGCGCACTGGCAAGCTGATTGGCATAACCAAGCGCTTGCATTTGTCCGGTTGCGCCCTGTGCCGCGCTTTGCAATTGCTCCAGGTTTGCGGCATCGTTTTGCAGGTTAATTTGTTGTTGTTGAAGACTTTCTAAAGATGCGGCATCGGCATCAATTTGCGCTTGTGATGCGGCTGTTTGACTGTTTAACAAATTATCCATTTGAGATTGAGAGCAGCCAGTACCGTTATAACAGGGGTTTTGCTGATAATTTCCAGTGCTCTGGAATTTACTAATGTAGCCTTGAAGGTTTCCATATTTTGATTCCAAGTTGCTAATGGTATTCGTCATACCCGTTAGCTTGTTCATGGTGCTATTTGCTGATTGCCAAATATTTTGGGCAGGCTGCATGGTGTTTTGCAGCATGTTTTCATATTGTTGAATCTGCGTTTCATACTGCTGGACTTGTGTGGCGTACTGCTCTACCTGTTTAATTGTTTGTGCAACATCCTCCATCGCCGAAATTACGTTTTCGGACAGGTTTGTTCCATCGATAACAGGAATACCGGCATTTGCAGTATTGCCATAGATCGATCCCGCCAAGATCACCGCATGAAAAATTTTAGCGGCTAAAATTTTTTGGCTTCTTTTCATAGAAAAAATCTCCTTAATCGTCATTATGTTGTGAATCGTCGTTCTCAGAATCTCGTTTATCGCTTCCGTTTAGCAATTCGGCCACGATTTCAACCGGAAAATAAAGTTTATTACCGATATATCGTTTGCTTTCATTAAGAGGAATTACCCAACGCTCTTTCTTAACAAGAGCTTGACGCAATCCATCCGGTTTCCGACTTAATACCTCTGCCACTTGTCGAAGCGTCAAAACAAGCCCGTACTTATCGAGCAAATATTGCAAATTATCCACGGTTAAGTTTGCTTAAGTTTTTAGTAAAGGTTGCAAGGCGATTATTTGCTTTTTTCCAGAAAATTCATATGTAAAACCAAAGTCATTCCGTTACAGTAGTTAAATCGTAAAACGCCAAAAAATAATAAAAACTAATGGATTCTGCGCAAAAAAAGGACTATATTCTTTGAAAAATCATTTTTGGTTTTAAGTTATGTGTCGTGTACCTCAAACATTTTCAGAACGAAATGAAGGGATTATTAGAACGGTCGCTTTAATGCGCCATTTGGCATCTATTGTCGGCGTGAAAAATGCGTATCAGTTTGCCAAGTGGTTCGATGGCAAACAAAACACCTTCAACCGTGCAAGTACGGCTGCATCGGGCAAGTGGTCAAGAAATTTCAGTGGACAGGTGTCATTAAAAGGCGAACAGCTTGATCTGTTAGAACGCCTGATACCGGATGCCAGGCGTTTTTACGAACAAGGCCCAGCCGACTTGTGGACGGCGCTTTGGTCTGATCCGGTGAATTTGTGGCCTCTATGTAGAACTCGTTACTGTGATGATGGTCCTGAAATTGATGATCGAATTTGGACTGTAATAAAGGATGAACTCAAGAATGAAAGGACGTTGGATACTGTAATAGCGGAATTTGAAGCTAATTTGCTTTTGGCCCAACACTATGGGGAACCATTAACAATTCGCCATTTATCTGAGGGTATAGCTCTTTTTAGGCTCTATCATCATATCAATGCGCTGACGCGTATCAATGCAGATGGCGCAGGGCTTTATCAAAGCATTGTGGCCTGTTTGGCTGATATAAATGTATGCCACAAATTGAATGAGATAGTGGGCTTTGATCGTATCCAATCTGCTATTTATGGCGTTATCCAAAACCTTGAAATTCCGCTAGAGCGGATCGATTCAAAAAGCCGATGGGAGGTATTGGGCGACCGTTTGGCTTGGGTGTCTGAACGGTAGCTGTAGCGGCCCGATAATATAAATCGCCTGAACCGATTACATCCGTTTTTCGGGACCACATTAGATGAGAATATCGGAGCGTTCTGACCAGCATTAAATGAGAATGAGCCCAGATTAATTGATAACAGCCCGATAACATCGGCCAGGAACCAAATTAATTGAGAACGGCGTACACCACACCTTTTGATGCTTACAAATTAAAGCAGGCGTGGATAGTTGCAACCACTTCTTCAAATATTGCCCTTCTCTTCTTGGCAATAGCGGATTCCGGGTTTTCTTGTCCTATGTATAAATCGGCCTGCATTAACATTTCTTGTTCACCAGCCTTGATCATTACAATTCTCCCTAGTTCTCCAAGTTTCTGATGCTCGAAGACATAACAAATCCCTCTATGGTCATATCCACTGGATGTAGTGACACCGGACGGTAAATCCTCAGGACGTAATTGTCTTAATCCGGGCCGGACTAATAATCCATCTGCGAGCCATTGCAATTGTGCTCGTTGGCGTTTTTTCCTGCCAAGCTGCTCAAGTCCTTTCTTTACTTTTTCATGGTTTTTCGTGTGCTCTGCCGGCGAAGGAGTCCATTGTTTTCCCTCGTCAAAATCATTTGATCTTCTGTCCATCACCTCTGTCAGAAGATCGGCGACCTTTTTAGCGTCCTGGAATAATTGCTGCTTTTCAATATCTGGAAAATGTCGGCCAAGCCCCTGGCTCAACATAACTTCAAATTCGCCCGTAACCAGAATGTTGCCATCCATGATGATGTTACTCACGCTTAAGTGCCGGTACCGCAAAAGCGTTTCGCAACAGGCGTGAACAAGCGGTTTCATTTTCTCGGCAATATCCGGGTACATATCTTCGGCAATGGCCTCGTTCAAAACAAAATCGATGCCATTACCGAGTAAGTCAAAGCGGTATAAAAAAATGGATACGTTATTCCCGGCTATATTTTTCAACGGTACACCTCTCGTCGGTTGCCAATTTTCACAACCAGGACACACAAAGCACCGTCCTCGATCCGGCTAATGATGCGGTAATCGCCAACTCGATACTTCCAGAACTCGCCAAGCTTTGAACCTTTGAGGGCTTCCCCGATGCTACGTGGATCGTCTAAAACAGCCACACGGCCATGTAAGAAGGCCAAGATTCGCCTTGCGACTTGCCGGTCGAGTTTGCTCAGTTCCCGCTCTGCGGCAGGGTCTAGTTCAACCTTCCATGCCATAGCGCTTCATCACTTCCTCAAGTGGCACCGTTTGCGATTTACCGGCTCGAATATCGATTAGACGTTGTTCTGCCAGGTACAAATCTTCGAGGTCATCCAAGTGTTCGATAATGGCTTCGGTTACATAAAATGTTTTGCTGCGGCCTGTAAGAGCAGCCAAATTTTGCAATCTGGTTTCCACATCGCCAGGGAGTCGGATTGAGAGAGCCATAAAGCCTCCTTTGTTAAGATGCGATACAAGTATCGCTCTTTCTATTGGCATACGCAAGCAATGAGAACGCCATCCTCGTTCGATAAAATGAAGGTTTTTTAAAACTCAGGTAGCAAGGCCGTACCGATATGTTTTCGCCATTTTCAGTTAATGTGGTTCCTGGCCGATGTTATCGGGCTGTTCTCAATTAAAGTGGGTCCATTCTCACTTAATCTGGGTCAGAACGCTCCGATATTCTCAGCTAATGTGGTCTCAAAAAACGGATGTAATCGGTTCAGGCGATTTATGTAATCGGGCCGCTACAGGTAGCAGATCGTAAACATCCGTATTATTTTTTGGTGTTCCCTGTCCCCTCTGCTTCCGATTTCAAAAGCAACATTGTTCCTGCTTGCCATTTAATGCCGTTTACCGAGGCGGCGGGATCAGCTTTTCTGCTGAAAGTTAGGTGATCTAAAGCAGTTAAAAGCAACATTTTTCCCGCTTGCTTGGCTTCCGAAAAGCAACAACTTTCCCGCCAATGATGGAACCCTAAAAACAATAGCTTAGCCAGATAATGGCAGGTTAAAGCAACAATCATCTCGCTTTGATCGCCGGTGAAAAGCAACAAATTTCCCGCCATTTTCTAAAAAACAAAATAAAAAACAATGATTTATGTTTTTTAAATGTGCCTTTTTCCGATAAACATAGTCATATCTGTCTATGGTCTATCATTGAACTTAGAGAATATTGGCAATATGACCGCTGATTTTGAATTTAATGGTTGTCGTAAGGCTTAATGATTGAATTAGTAGGCAAGATTTTGACTTGAAAATAAGTTGTCCACAGGGCGTTTGCGTTTTTAATAGTTTTTATCTTGTTTATATACTTGTTTATGCGGTTGAATATTCTTTTAAAATCAATTTGTTATACATGTTTATTGTGCCTTTTTCCGAGTGAAATGTGCCTTTTTCCGAGTGAAATGTGCCTTTTTCCGAGTGGAATGTGCCTTTTTCCGAGCGCTACTCACAACTGTGCCTAATAAAAATTAGGGCATAATTAGCGAAATGTGCCTATAATTTTTCTAGGCTCAATAACTCGGAAAATGGCACATATGAGAAAGGCAAAGGTATTAAGTAGCGCCGATAAGTACGATGCGTGTGATTTAGAGCGTCCAGTTGGGGAAAGGTGGATTAGCATGACAAATGCATTAACCAGAGCTGGTCACGGCCTTACCTTGGCTGAAAAACGTCTTGTTGCTTGCGCAGTATCCAAATTGGATAGCCTCAGGCCTCTTAAACCAGGTGAAGTGCCGACGACTCGTATTACGGCTGATGAATATGCCGAAGTGTTTCAGGTGGAGCTTCACACGGCTTACGAAGCACTGCAAGATGCGGCCAAACATCTTTATAATCGATCTATCACATTTTATGAGCCCGCTCACAAGCGAGGCGGTAAAGAATTATTGCCAACAAAAGTAACGATGCGCTGGGTTGGTCAAGTGCATTATCAGAAAGGAGAGGGCTGGGTAGAGTTGTCTTGGTGGCCAAAGTTATTGCCGCATTTAACGGGTCTAAAAAGGCAGTTCACTAAATACCAGCTGCAACAGGCCAGTGCTCTACGGTCGGCATATTCTTGGCGTCTTTTAGAGCTGCTATCGCGGTTTAAATCAACGGGCTGGGCGGAATATACTATCGAAGACTTTTCCGCCTCAATGGATGCCACAGAGAAGCAGCAAGAGAATTTTGCTGCCATCCGGCGTAAGATCATAGAACCAGCGGTAAAAGAGCTAGTCGAAAAGGACGGTTGGTTAATCCAGTGGCACCCAATTAAGGCGGGCCGAAAAGTTACGTCGTTGCGTTTCACATTCAGTCGTAATCCACAAACATCATTGCCATTCGAGTAAGTTAGGCCACCATAAAATATATAGCATGATAGCTATCATTATAGATAGCTATAACTTTATTTTAAAAAATTCTCTCAATGCTTGCTCAACAAGTTCCGTTTCAGTCACTCGTCCACCGCTGGCAATAGAGCGCTCATACGCTTCCTTTTTCAAGACATTAATCAAATCGAGAGGCAAACGAAATACCTTTTGCTCACGATGCACTTTTACACCGGTCGCTTGCTTCGTCGCTGTACCTTGTTGTGCCAACTCAGTACGATCAGCAATATCAGCGGCTCCGCCTCCAAGAAATGCATCAAGATCAGGCTTTTTCTTCATGCTAACACCTCCTTAAAAAACGACTCCATTTCAGCAATAGCAGCTTGGTCTTTTCCAAGCTCCTGCACAATGGCACCTTCTCCTATGGCTCGCCGAAACGCAACGCGCTCACATACTTTTGTCGATAAAACCGCTAATTTTTGTTCGTTTAGAAAATCCAACATTTCTGCGGCGTCTTTAGTCCGTGGATCGACACGAGTCAAAAGCACTCGCACATCGAGATCGGGATTGTAATCACGAGCTAATTCAACAACTGTCATCAAATCTGTCATGGCCGCAGCGTCTAGGTTACTGGCTCCAATCGGGATGATTGCGCGTTGGGATAAAAGCAGCGCTGAGCGTAAACCAGCCGAGTCTCTACCACCGGCATCTACAACTACGTGCTCAAATCCAGCCGCAAGCTGCTTGCCTTCGGTAAGGATGGCCTTACCCGCTAGACAGGTAGTAGTTGGGCTAGGATCGTACTGCGTATCCCGTCTCCACGCGGCCCAACTTGCGGCACTGGCTTGCGGATCGCCATCAATTAGAAGGGTTTTGCCTAATTTTGCCAGCATGGTAGCCAAGTGTACTGCGGTCGTAGTTTTACCCACGCCACCTTTGGTGTTCACGACCGAATAAATCATAAATACTCCTGATAATAGCTATATACATAACAATATAGCTATCATTATAGCTATATTTATAACAAATACAACATGTCATCCGTATTTTTCTCCATCACATCGCTTTCAAATCCGGAAAACATGAAAAAAGCCGACCAAAATGCCGCGCTACATTCTTCACGTTGTTTTAAACACACCCGGCTGCAAAACGAATAAATACAAACGGCATTTCGCCAAAACAATTATCAGGAGATAAATCATGAAATATCTAAAAGCACTAACTGCTGTCTTAAGTTTTTTAAAAATACTTTATGACTTCATTAAGGATTATTTTGATTTTTAAAATCAAAATATAACTATATAGCTATCTTGCTATCAAGATAGCTATAAACTTTTCTAGGTATACCTGAGGATACCCATAAAGCAGGAGCGTAGACCAAAGCGCCAACTCACGGGCTTGGCATCCTCAGTAAAAATCAAGTTACTTTGTTTCTTTCTTTTTTTCTTTATTTGTTACTTTCTTTCTTTTGTGTTAGACTATACCCATAGTCAAATTTATGGAGCCGGTCATGCAAGAACATATTGATACCATCCCCCTTATTGGTCGCCCTGCTGACATTACGGATGAGCAGATCATTGCAGCAGGCGCTACTTTGATTAAGGCGAATCGCAACGTAACGGGTTTTGCATTGCGCAAAGTTGTTGGGGGTGGCGATCCGAAAAGACTAAAGGATGTATGGGATAGGCACAATGTAAGCCAGTCGGTAACAAATGCCGAACCAGTTGCCGAACTGCCGGTAGAGGTAGCTGAAACATTGGCAAACCTGACCAAATCGTTAACGGAAAAGATCAATGCCTTGACCGTCGATCTAAACGACAAGGCCGTTAAAGCCCAAGAGCGTCGGGTTGCTGATGTTCTGCGCGCAGCTGGCGAACAACAAGCCCAGGCGGAGCGGGAACTAGCGGACGCTTCACAAGCAGTTGATGAGTTGGAGGCTATGCTGGCCGATGAGCAGAGCAGGGTTGTGGAATTGGAAAAACGGCTTAGTGAATCGCAAGCTGTGAGTCAGGCTCAGGCTGTTGAATTGGCAACATTGCGTGAACGGTTGGAGTCCGCCGAGAAAGCCGCTAAGGCTGCCGCCGATCAACACATGGCCGACATGAAGCAATTGCAAACGAAATTGACTGAACAGGTTCAGGCCCAGCAAAATCTTATTGTTGAACGCGATCAACTAAAAACTGAATTGACTAAGGTTCAGGCCAAAGCAGAAGCAGCCGAAGAGTCACACAAAGAAGAGCGTAAAAGGGCGGCATCTGAAATTCAGCGTTCTGCCGATAAGTTGATAAAAATCGAAGGGGAAAGAGATAGCGCCAAAAACGAAGCAGGTAAGGCCCGCGAAGAGGTTGCCAAGCTTAATGGACAATTGGAGGCCATGAAAACCCAGGCGGAGCAATTGATGCAGGCTATTGGAAATCAACAATTGGCGAAAACTGAAAAGCCTAAAAAGGATTAAATATTTTAGCGGCTAAAATCTCCAAGGGGATAGATATGTGGAAACGTAAATTTCATGCAGGCCATTTTGAGCATTTTCACAATAATATCGATGTTGCCTGTTTTAAGGGAGCGGATGGCTGGCGGTTTCGATTTACCAAAAGTGTGCCTTGCGATAATGGCGAATTTTATGGATACGCTAAATCAATCCATTTTTGGAAAACGCTCTCAGCAGTGAAGGCTCATGTCGAGCGAATATTGATGGATGGCGGCGAGTTCGCAATGGTGGTCGTTGATGTGGATAAACGTGAATTATTGGAAGGGTACAGATTCAAAGATGGCCGACTGGAATTGCAATAGGGTATACCCTATTGCAACGGTTTGGATGTTACATTTTTGGTGTAACAATAGGGTTTGTTTTTTGTATGTTACACTGTTCACTTGCAAGGGTCTTAAACCCTATTGTTACACATGAGGGCATTAATCGATGCAAAGATACGAAACTGATGTAATCGCATGGGCAAACGAGCAGGCGGCGTTTATTCGCGCTGGGCGGTTCGATATGCTCGACCTTGAACACTTGGCCGATGAGATTGAAGACGTGGGTAAAAGCGAACGTAGAGAACTTAGAAGCCGGATGGCTGTATTGTTGGCCCATCTTCTGAAATGGCAATATCAGGACGGCTTTCGGAGCAAAAGCTGGCAACGGACAATCAAGGAACAAAGAAAAGGTATTGCAGGCTGTTTGAAAGAAACCCCAAGCCTTAAAACCGATCTTGCTCAATCGGATTGGTGGGAATTGGTGTGGTCTGATGCCGTCAGTCTTGCTGTAAAGGAAACCGGACTTGATTGCTTCCCCGAGTCTTGCCCCTGGAGCATTGAGCTGGTTATAAATCCTGAGTTTTGGCCGGAATAATGGCACTGTATGGCTATGCGCGGGTATCCAGCGCCGATCAGGATTATTCTGTGCAAGAAAACGCCTTGCGTCAGGCCGGTTGCGATGTGATCCGGGCAGAGAAGGCTTCTGGCACGACCAGGAACGGGCGTACTGAGTTGGATGTATTGTTAGCGTTTTTGCGGCCAGGGGATGCGCTGGTTGTTACTCGCGTTGATCGACTGGCCCGCAACATTAAAGACTTACAAGATATTGCCTTAGACCTCAATAACCGTGGTGTAGCGTTAAAGGCCATTGAGCAGCAGATTGATACCAGTTCTGCGGCAGGTAAAGCATTTTTTGACATGCTTGGGGTGTTTGCTGAGTTTGAGACAAATTTGAGAAAGGAACGCCAAAGGGAAGGGATTTTAGCGGCCAAAGCTAAAGGCGTGTATCGAGGCCGTAAGAAGGCGGTTGATACCGGTAAGA
>NZ_SCKY01000005.1:0-245974 GCF_004100315.1 Hydrotalea sp. AMD
CATTAGCAGCATACAATACAATTATTTAAACCTGCCACAACAGGTAAGTGTAACAGCAAAAGGAAACATTCAATATGTATATGATGCATCGGGTAACAAGCTGGCAAAAATAACAACGGATAATACCTTGAACCCTGCAGTTACTAATACAACACTTTACATTAATGGGTTTGTGTATCAGAATGACGTGTTGCAATTTGTAAGTCATGAGGAAGGTAGAGCAAGATTTATACCCGCAGTTGGCAGTGTACCGGCCAGCTTTGTAATGGATTATTTTATTAAAGACCATTTGGGTAATGTAAGAATGGTACTGACCGATGAGCAAAAACAAGACATATACCCTGCTGCTACAGTTGAAGGCAGCATAACTAGCAATACCAGTGCTGCGTATATAGAAAACCAATATTATAGTATTAATCCTGCAGCCATTGTACCCAACCCCCGGTTTATGCCAACTTACCCAAATAATAATGGCATACCCAACAACAACCCCAATAGCAATACGACTGCTAATAGTACACAGGTATATAAATTAAACAGTAGTACTGGCGATAAAAGCGGACTAGGTATTACACTAAAAGTAATGGCCGGTGATGTAATTGATATTTTTGGAAAAAGCTATTACAGCCAAAATAACACTAATGATAATAGCAATTATAATTTACCTATATTAACTCTGTTAAGTGGCTTATTGGGTACACCTGCTAATCCAATGGCTGCTGCTACACATGGGGCAATAACAGGAAGCCAGTTAAGTAGTATAGGTAACAACAGCAGTGGAGTTGGTAGTTTTTTAACATCTGGCAGGTTACCCACTTCTTCTACCGTACCTAGGGCTTACATTAATTATATTATTTTTAATGAACAATTTCAGTATATTAGCGGAGGCTTTAGTGTGGTAGGCAGTAGTGGTGTAGTAAAAGACCACCATAACGATGCCAGCATGCAGGGTATACAAATACCGAGAAATGGGTATATTTATATTTATTGCAGCAATGAAAGCCCGGTAGATGTGTTCTTTGATAATTTGCAGGTAGTGCATACACGAGGGCCGCTTTTGGAAGAGAGCCATTATTATCCGTTCGGACTCACCATGGCAGGCATCAGCAGTAAAGCAGCAGGCGGAAAAGAGAACCCATACAAATATAATGGCAAAGAATTACAGCACCGGGAGTTTAGTGATGGCAGTGGTATAGAACTGTATGATTTTGGTGCCCGGCTGCAAGACCCGCAATTAGGCAGATGGAATGGTGTTGACCCATTGGCAGAGCAAATACGCAGCTTTTCTCCCTACAACTATGCATTAGATAACCCTGAAAGATTTATAGATAAAGATGGGATGGAAGCGGAAAGTTCTAATTGGGCAGATGATATTGCCGGTTCTATTTATAATCATTCCTCAACATTTGAAGGTGGTTTAACAGTAACAACAGTTGGTGGTGAAATTGGTGGGGGAGGCAGCTCCGAAGAGTCTGATGGAGGGGATAAAAATAAAAAGAAGAAAGATGGCCCTATAACACCCGGTGGAATTACTGTGAAACAGACAGGTGATAAATCTGGCGGAGAGGAGCAGAGAAATTTAACCGGCTCGACAGCTACAAATAAATTTTCTAACGAAGATAGTTGGAAGTCAGGATGGGGTGATGAGCTTAATATGTCAAAATACACAGGTGTTGTTACTGGAAAAGAGGGGAGTCTAATTACTACAGATGCATCAACTAATAACGGTAAAGTAGAAGGGGGTTCTGTGACTGTTGGAGGTGTCCTTACTTTTGGGTATGGTACAGATGCTTCGCTTTCACTAGGTCTTGGTGCATTTGGATATGAGGGGCATGTTGGTGTGGGTATTGGGAATGGGTTAGGTCAAGTTTCTGTTGGTGGAAGCCATACTTCAAAAGGAGCTATAACAGGGGGAGATGTAACATTTAAGGCAGGAGGAGGCACCTTGGCTGCTGCCGCTGCTGCAGTTTTTATTATTTCAACAGGAGGGTTAGGAGCTATTGCATTTTAGATTATTCTAGTACAAATTTTAAGAAAATTATTATGAAAAATAATAAACCACCATATTTACTTGGGTTACTTTGCTTAATTCCATTAATAGGAGCTTTTGTTGGGTTGGGATTGATTTTTTATGGTATTTTTAGATATAAAGACAGAAAACTTGTAATTATTGGTTCAATTGGCTTAATTATAACAGTAGCAGTTTATTCTTTTGTTTTTTATAATTTAAAATATGGGAAAAATGCTACCAATGGCTTTGCAAAAATATCTCAAACGGAGTTGAACAGCCTGGTGAAATCAATAGAATTTTACAAATTACAGAAAGGAACATATCCTGATAGTTTAGAGCAATTAAGAGAAAGTGATAAAATGGTTTTGATTTATGACCCATTATTAACCCGAAAGATGGATAATAATATAAAAACTACTTTTGAGTATAAGAAGATAGGAGAAAAATATACATTGTTTTCAGTTGGCATTGATGGAATACCAAATACAGCTGATGATATATATCCTATTGTTTCTGATAAAGACTCAATTAAATTTGGGTTGATAAAAAAATAAACTGATATTTTTTTAGGTACGCTATAACAACAAAGCCCTCTACATAGACTGAACCCCAACTTAAGCGTAGTTTAAGTTTATCCAACATAAAAATTTCCCTTCGGCGTAAGGATGTGCCTACGCCGTATTTCTTGTAGCTTACAGCTACCCGTAGCAAATTTCATCCAATAATCACCTCTACCTCAAAACCCCACCACTGCCAACAAATTCTTTAAAAAGGCCATATAGTTAAAGGTTGCTTTTTTATTTGATATTAAACACTCATGAATTTCTTGCAAAACCCATATTAATAATTTTGTATAGCAGTATTAATTTCAGTATATTAGCGGAGGCTTTAGTGTGGTAGGCAGTAGTGGTGTAGTAAAAGACCACCACAATGATGCCAGCATGCAGGGTATACAAATACCGAGAAATGGGTATATTTATATTTATTGCAGCAATGAAAGTCCGGTAGATGTGTTCTTTGATAATGTGCAGGTAGTACATACCCGAGGGCCGCTTTTGGAAGAGGCTCATTATTATCCTTTTGGGTTAACCATGGCAGGCATAAGCAGTAAAGCAGCAGGCGGCACTGAGAACAAATACAAATACAATAGCAAGGAATTACAGCACCGGGAGTTTAGTGATGGCAGTGGTATAGAACTGTATGATTTTGGCGCTAGAATGCAAGACCCTCAATTAGGCAGATGGAATGGTGTTGACCCCATCTCAGCGTAGTTTATCGAAAATTCAATTTTTCCCTCGGCGTATGGCTGTGCCTACGCCGCACATTTTTGTAGTTTTCATCTACCATCACCAATTTTCATTCAATATATCAATAATTTTGTATAGCATTATTATTTCAGTATATTAGCGGAGGCTTTAGTGTGGTAGGCAGTAGTGGTGTAGTAAAAGACCATCATAATGATGCTACTATGCAGGGGATACAAATACCCAAAAATGGGTATATTTATATTTATTGCAGCAATGAAAGTCCGGTAGATGTGTTCTTTGATAATGTACAGGTAGTGCATACACGAGGGCCGATACTTGAAGAGACGCATTATTATCCATTTGGATTGACAATGGCGGGAATAAGCAGTAAAGCAGCAGGCGTTATAGAAAATAAATACAAATACAATGGCAAGGAATTACAGCACCGGGAGTTTAGTGATGGCAGTGGTATAGAACTGTATGATTTTGGTGCCCGGCTGCAAGACCCCCAATTAGGCAGGTGGAATGGAGTTGACCCATTGGCTGAACAAATGCGCCGCTTTTCTCCCTATAACTATGCATTGGATAACCCGGAAAGATTTGTTGATAAAGATGGTATGGAAGCGGAGGAATATGAAGGTGAATATGGTGTTAGAGACAATACTACTTCAGCAGCTTCATTTAACGATTGGTTAGCCTATAAAAATGCAAACGGAACCTATACACCTGTTTTTGATAAAAGCGTACATAATAAAAAGCAGGCAAATGAAAAAGGAGCTATATACCTTGGTAAAACATTTAGGTATACTGCAACAGATAATAAGGGATATCAATTAAATGCGGATGGTTCAACTACCAAATTTGAAAATGGTAAATCCACTACAACCACACCTGATCCTGCTAATACAGAACTGGAAAAAGCTTCACCTACAGAAAAGGTTGCAACAGTGGTAGGCATGGGAAGTGATATATTAGAAAAGGGTGTACAGCAAGGGGAAAAATTAGCAAGTAATGCAGCTAAAGTCGCAACAGGAAGTGAAGAAGCTGCACAGTTGGCTGGACTTGCTAAACAGGCTGGTGCATTAGGTACAACATTAAAGGTTGTTGGAGTAGCTGGTAATGTTGTGAGTGCAGGTTATGCTATTGCAAAAGAAATAAATAATCCAACTTTAGGCAACACTACTAGACTTACTGTTCAAGGTGCTGCTGTTGCAGCAGGATTTATTCCGGTTGTTGGCTGGGGTATTTCAATTGGAATTGGATTAGCAGATGCGATTTGGGGAGATGATTTTTATAGCTGGATAGATAGTCATTAAATGCAGAACATGATTTTAGATTATTTATATTATAAATTATATCGAGCTACTTTAACAGGCTCATTAAAAGATATACCACAGTATATAACACCAATATACTTGGGAGGTTTAATAAGTGCAAATTTTATGATAGTAAACGCTTTTTTAGCAAAAATAGGCATTGGTACTTTTTTATTTAAGGATCCAAAACAAGGAGCATGGTTTACTGCAGTAATGATTATTTTAGCAATGCTTTACTACAGAAAAAATAAATATACCGCTGTTCTTAATAAATATTCACACGAAAGTGCAAAAAAAAGAAAGAGAGGTAATGCTATTGTTGCTGTATATGTAGTGTTATCTTTTTTATTAATTTTTTCAGTTGCTTTTTTAAAACCTGGAAAATTATAGCCCAACCTAAGCGTAGTTTAAGTTTATCCAACATAAAATTTCCCCTCGTCGTATGGCTTAGCCTACGCCGTAATTTCTTGTAGCTTGCAGCTACCCGTAGCAAATTTCATCCAATAATCACCTCTATATCAAAACCCCACCACTGCCAACATATTCTTTCAAAAGGCCATCTTGCAAAAGGTTGTCTTTTTTATTTTGGTATTATTATCCCATGCAATTTCTGCAAAAGTCTTATATCAATTAAATTGTATAGAATTACCAATTTCAGTATATTAGTGATGGCTTTAGTGTGGTAGGCAGTAGTGGTGTAGTAAAAGACCACCACAATGATGCCAGTATGCAGGGTATACAAATACCTAAAAATGGGTATATTTATATTTACTGCAGCAATGAAAGTCCGGTAGATGTGTTCTTTGATAATGTACAGGTAGTGCATACACGAGGACCAATACTTGAAGAGACGCATTATTATCCGTTTGGCTTAACAATGGCGGGAATATCTTCAAGGGCTTTGTTGTTTTCACACATAACTAATCCCTTTTCTTTTACCTTTTATTGTATCCAACTTTTTCATATTTCCACATCAAATTCTTACCGGACTATTGAATATATAAACAGTACTATTTAAATGTGAAAGGATGTATTTATATATTCATTAACCAAAACCAAAAACTTTGTGAAAACAATTCCAATGGTTTTAAATTTGAATCAGGCATTGGTAATATATTATGAATTAGAGGATAAAGTTGGTGCTACGCTATTGTTTTTTTTCTCATTCTCCATTTCTTCTTCCTTGTTTAATTCATCAATGAATTTATCTTTCACACGGTCGTAAAATGAATGTCTGTCAATAATCAGTGCAGCCATATTGGCTACCATTGCTGCGAGCAATAAGTGAAAAATAAGTGTATGCCGATCAGTCATTTCTAATACTAAAATAGCACAGGTAAAGGGTGTTCTGCTGATGCCGGTTAAAAAAGCAGCCATGCCGGCCAAAATAAGCACATTGGTATCTGTGGCAGAAAGATGGAGCCAACCGCCCACAACAGCACCTACTGTTGACCCCGCACTGAGTGAGTTTACCATAATACCCGCAGCACCGCCCATAGGATTACAAATAATAATACCTACCGTACGTAAAATGGGCAAATACCAGGGTAAGTGTTTATCACTACTAAACAAGGTGTTGGTCATTAAATCTTTTCCTGAATTTAGTACCCTTATATCAATAAAATAGGCCATGAATGCTAAAATAAAAGCGCCAATTACAATGTATAGTATGGTTTGATAAGTGTGTTTAAAACTTTCTTTCCACTTTAATATTTTTAAAACATAATATCCTAAAGCTGAACCTCCTACACCCGATATAATGGCTACAATAATTACAGGAATAAATACAAAATTAGATAGATGGGTTACATTCGGATAGCCCAGATACAGAAAGGGACCTGCCAATGCCTGTGTAGTTAATCCGGCAATAATTAAAGCAGAGAAGATGGAGGTTCTAAAATTACTGATATGCGTTTTGGTGAGTTCTTCCATGGCAAACACAATACCACCCAAAGGGGTATTAAAGGCGGCTGCAAGACCGGCGGCAGCACCTGTCATAATCATATAACGTTTAGAAACTTTGGGCCACCAGTCGGGTAACCATTCATTCACTTTTCTAAATACAGAACTGCCAATGTGTATAATAGGGCCTTCTCTGCCAATAACACCCCCACCAAAAATAAATACCAAACTGGATAATATTTTAATAAAAATAATTCTTAAACCCAATAGCTTCGTCAGTTTTTCTTCATTATGTGGTTTAGCCAGTTCAATGGCAGCAATTACCTGCGGATTACCACTTCCCCTGGCAAATGGTGCAAATTGTTTCACCAACCACCAGGCTACCACAAATGCAATGGGGGGAATAATAAATAATAAATAACGGTGTGTTGTAAATAATTGCATTCCCATATTTTCGGCCCACGAAAATGCTCTGCCATAGTACACTGCAATCAATCCCACCAATAAAGAGGCAACCCAATAAGGTATAGCACTCAAAATGTTTTTTCTAAGCCTGTCATTATGCAATCTGTCATAAATCTGCTTACCAATTGCTCTAATTTTCCCTTTTATCGCCATGTATTCGGATTCTATAACTATTTTTGATATTAAATTTCACTAAATCCATTTTTTCGAATCGCAAAGGTCTTAAAAAAAATGCGTTCCGGATATTAATAACCAATTAGAATTAGGTTGATCATTTGATGGATTGAGGTGAAAATAATGAAAATGATTCAAAAAATATAGTTCTAAAATATTCATATGGATGAAAGAAAGATTTTATTAGTGGAAGATGAAACTAAAATTGCTCAGGCCTTAAAAAAAGGCTTAACAGAAAATGGCTATTATGTAGAAGCTGTTTTTGATGGGGCTATTGCCAAACGACTCTTCCAGCAACATGAATATGATGTAATTATATTAGATGTGAATTTGCCAGGCATGAATGGTTATGATTTATGCAAATTTATTCGTACCCAAAATCAGCACATACCGGTAATCATGCTCACTGCGCTTAGCACAACCGATGATAAGATTGAAGGTTTTGATGCCGGTGCGGATGATTATGTAATAAAACCTTTTGAGTTTAAAGAGTTATTGGTTAGAATAAGGGCGCTGCTGAAGCGAACCATCAATCAGCAAATGCCCATGGGCAATATTTTACGTGTGGCAGATCTGGAAATGAATTTAGATAGCAAGGAAGTAAAACGAGGCGATAAAAAAATAATTCTTACTGCCAAAGAATTTCAGTTGTTGGAATATTTTATGCGTAACCGAAATCGTGTTTTATCCAGGGCAGATATTGCTGAAAGCGTTTGGGATATTGACTTTGATACACAAACCAATGTAATTGATGTGTACGTAAACTATTTGCGTAATAAAATTGACAAACAATTTCCAACTAAATTAATTCATACACAGGTAGGCATGGGGTATGTATTAAAGGAAGAACACAACCGGTAAACATAAATAGCCTGTTTTTATACTTTTTAGGAAATGATTAAAGCAGCAATATGAATATTAAGTATAGAATTACATTTTTGTTTACACTGGTGGTGTCTGGTATTCTGCTTTTATTATGCCTGTCTATCTTTTATTTTTCCAATCTAAACAGGGCATTTTCATTTCGGGAACGCATAAAGAACAGAGCTATTACAACAGTAAGTTTATTATTAAAAGTTACTGGTATTAATCCAAATTTATTACGGCGCATTGATGAAATAACGCAGATATCTTTAGACCAGAAAAGCTTTCAGGTGTTTGATGCCTCCGGTAAAATTATATATAGTTATGCGGACGAAAATATAGCACCGGTACATGTTAATAGTGCTGTTTTAAACAGGGCAAAAACAAAAGGAATCTATTTTTTTAATTACGAAGGAAGAGATGTAGTGGCTGTAAACTATTTGGATGATGCACACAATTATATTGTAGTTGGTGCCGCATTTGATAAAGATGGGTTACAAAAATTAGATGAATTAAAATGGATTTTATTCTTCAGCTTTATTTTAGGTGTTCTCATCACATTTCTTTCGGGGCTATTCTTTTCTGAAAGAATAGTACACCCCATTCAAAAAATTACAAGAGAAGTAAAAGAAATTTCCTCTCAAAATTTATCTCGCAGAATTGAAATAAAAGAACCCCAAGATGAACTGTACCAATTGTCTTCAACATTTAATGAGTTGTTAAACCGCCTTCAGGAATCATTTGAAATTCAACGTAGGTTTATTGCCAATGCTTCTCATGAATTATCAACCCCTTTAACAGCTATTTCCAGTCAATTAGAAATTACACTTCAAAATGAACGTTCCGCAGAAGAATATAAGTCGGTCATTTATTCTGTGTACGATGATGTGAAAAACCTGAACCAGTTAACCCGTAGTTTATTAGAAATTGCAAAAGCAAGTGGTACATCAGATGGTATTGAACTATCGTTAGTTAGGATTGATGAATTATTAATGCGTTTACCGGTTGAATTACGTAAAGCAGATGCCAAATATTTTGTAGAGCTACACTTTGAAACATTTCCGGAAAATGAAGACAAACTATTAGTATTTGGAAATGTAGATTTATTATACAGTGCCATCAGAAATATTGTTATAAATGCCTGTAAGTATTCACATAATCATACTGCAAATGTTTCGCTGGTATTTTCTGAAAATGAGTTGAATATTATGGTCAGTGATAACGGACCGGGCATTCTTCAAAGCGATATTGATCTTATTTTTCAGCCTTTTTATCGGGGCGAAGAAGGGGATAATAAACAAGGTTTTGGTTTAGGCCTCCCATTGGCACTCAGAATTATAAAAATGCACAAGGGTAATATCATCATCAAAAGTGAAAAAGGAAAAGGCTCAGAATTTACAATTATTCTACCCATTGGCAGGTCATTCCATCTTATTTAAATTTCTAATTGCTTTCTAATGCAATACTAATTACCGATTAATTGTACCATTCTATCTTGCATCCTGTTGTAAAAAAACAACCTTTTCAAAGCATATTAAAAGTACATTTTGTTGTATTATGTTTTGAAAAGCTGCATGAAAAAATTAAATACACCACAATGAAACTTCCCAGTCTTTTACTCATTGCTTCCTCTCTTATTTTATTTGGAGCCTGTGTTAGCCCCAAAAAATTACGTACTGCCGAAGCCAAATACAATCAATTAGATTCCGCTTATGTTGCCAAGCAAAATGAATTAAGGGAATGTCAGGGTAATATGAAAAATCTGAATGATCAGGCAAGCGATTTTGCCAAACAAAAAGCAGCTTTACAAGCCAGAATTGATGATTTGAATAACCAGATTGGTTATCTGAAACAAAACAGTACCAGAGTACTCGATCAGTTAAAAGATCTTTCTGTTGTTTCCGGATCTCAGGCAGAGAGTATCAAACAATCATTGGCCAATTTAAATGCAAAAGATTTGTACATCAACAACTTGCAAGCATCTTTAGCCCGGAAAGATTCTTTAAACATGGCATTGGTAATGAATTTGAAAAGTGCTTTAAGTGATATTAATGATACTGATATTAATATTAAAGTTGAAAAAGATGTAGTGTACATTGATATTTCTGATAAATTATTGTTCAACAGTGGTAGCTACAATGTTACCAACAGGGCAAAAGAAGTATTGGGTAAAGTAGCTAAAGTTTTGAATGCACATCCTAATATTGATTTTATGGTAGAAGGTAATACCGATTCTAAACCTTATCGAAATGGATTATTATTAGACAACTGGGATTTAAGTGTTAAACGTGCTACTGCTGTTACAAGAATTTTACAACATAACTATCAAATAGATCCTAAACGAATTACTGCTGCCGGTAGAGGTGAGTATGTACCCGTTGCATCTAATGATACCAAAGAAGGCAGAGCTTTAAATAGAAGAACAAGAATCATTATTTTACCACAATTAGATCAGTTCTTCAAATTACTCGAAAAAAATAACCAATAAATATTTAAGGTTTTCTCATATACTCAAGCAGGGTTAATTAAAAGCCGCACTTTTCTAAGTGCGGCTTTCTTATTTTATGTTTAATATACTTCTAATTTCACACTAATAGCCTGTTAATTTCGGTAACGTATGTTTGTTTTGTTTAAATTATGTAAATGCTGCCCTTCCAAAAAATATTAATTCTCATTCATAATAATATTGATGCAGAAATTGCAATTCATAAGTTAAAAGATTTGTATGAACATCCCTGCACCGAACTGCATTTTGTTTGGGTAATTAAATATTTTAGCTGGAGAAAATTTATTGGCCTTAAACCGCAACAACAACGAGCTTTAAAAAATAGCCGTATCAGGCAAAAAAAAATTGAAGCAGAAATGTTGTTGAATGAAATACAGGCCAGGGTATTTCAGGCATTTCCGGATGCAATCATATATACTCAGATTGTTGTAGATGCCTCTGTTAATCATGCATTGGTGCAATACATCAATCTCGCATCTATTGATCTGGTATTGTCTATCCGTCAAACATTAAAAAATATTTTTTACCAAACAGGCATCAATATCAATTATATTATCCAACACGCAGGCTGTCCGGTTTTAAGTGTGAATGCGGGAACCATGAATCATTCCATCAAATCTATTTTAATACCGGTATATTCGTTTTTGCCCGATAAAAAAATAGAATTGGCTTCTGCTTTTGCAAAGAAATACAATGCTCAGATTTATATTATCACCATTTTAAATGATAATGAAGCCCAGTCAAAAATAATAGCAGATGTGTTTTATTTAACGTATAAAAAATTAAAAGACGAGGGGTTCAATCCCCACTATAAAATGCTTTCTGGCGTATATGCACCTGAAATATTAATTAAATATGCGCATCAGGTAAATGCTGACATGATTCTTATTAATCCTGAAAAAGGAACACCCGGTAAAAAAAGTATTATTAAACGTTCATTGGCCGATTTTTTGAGTCCGATATCTCCTTTGCAGGTGTTAATGCTGCAACCTGCCATTTAATTAACCCAGCTTAAACTGTTTTCTATATTGAGATGGGGTTACCTGTTTTACCTGTTTAAATTGTTTGCTAAAATGTGCCCAACTATTATACCCACTGTTATAACAAACATCTAAAATATTATGATTACCTGTTTGTAAAAGTTTACAGGCATGTCCAATACGCAGCTCCTGTAAAAAATCAAAATAACTTTTTTTAATATTTTTTTTAAAAAATCGGCAAAATGTTGGAATGCTCATTTCTGCAATGGCTGCAACTTCCTCCAAAGTAATATGTTTCAGGTAATTTTTTAATGAGTATTCAAATACTTTTTCAATCACTGAGTTTTCTTTGGAAGAGGGAGTTAGCGAAAAGTTGGCAGTGATAACCTGATATTCGTTTGATGTGCTAATAGCATGCAAACAATGCAATAATTGTGTAATACTGTTTAATCCGTTTAATTTTTCTAAGGCACTTATTTCTTTTGCAATCTTATTTTGCAAAGTTTTTTGAAGTTGCAATCCATTATTATTTCCAGTTAGTAAATGATAAACGCTTTTTAATTCGGGTAACATTAAAAATGACTCTCCTAAAAAATGTTTGGTAAAATGCACAACAATGGCACTGCCTATCATTTTATGATGTGCTTTTCTAAACCAGTGTGGTAAATTTCCGGCTAAAAAAAAGATATCTCCTACTGTATAATTACCAACATAATCTCCAATTAAGGCCGTTCCCTGACCTTCGGTAATTAAAATTAATTCATATTCTTCATGCTGGTGCCAATTGGTTTCAAAGTTTGGTGTTCTATAGGTTCGGCACGCAAATGAGCTGTCTTGTGCAATATGAATTTTTTGAATGAGTGGTTGCATAATTGAAAATAACCTCTATTTTATCAGAAAATATTCTGAAAATTAGGTAAAAATGATAAGATAGAATATTTCTTTTTAAAAATAGCAGTTGTTTCAATCTCTGTGCACCACCTACTTTTGAATTGTGTTGAACAGCAAAATTTGATTGCCATATTGAAAATGTTTTATTATGTATGTGTTAGGAATAGATGTAGGAACTTCCTCCATTAAAGTTTCAGTAGTTGAAATTGCAACAGCACGCATTGTTGTAACAGTGCAATATCCCGAAAAAGAACGTGCTATAATTTCCCCTGAAAATGGATGGGCCGAACAGGCACCCACCCAATGGTGGGAGGATGTTCAACAGGCTATTTTAAAAGCCCATGCTACCCAAAAGTATGTTCCAAAAGAAATTAAAGCCATTGGAATTGCCTATCAAATGCATGGATTGGTGATGATTAATCGAAAGCATGAGGTAATCCGAAATAGTATTATCTGGTGCGATAGTCGAGCCGTAACTATTGGCGATACAGCATTTCAAGCAATGGGTGAAAATTATTGTTTAACGCATTTACTCAATTCACCGGGCAATTTTACTGCTTCTAAATTAGCCTGGGTTCAACAGCATGAACCACACCTCTACAATCAGATTTATCAGATACTTTTACCAGGTGATTATATTGCATTACAATTTACCGGACAAACCACAACAACGGTATCAGCTTTGTCGGAGGGAGTTTTTTGGGATTTTCAACAGTGTCAACTATCTGCTGCTGTTATGCATTATTTTGGTTTTAGTGCAGATTATATTCCCACTGTTCAGCCTGTTTTTGGAGAACATGGTACATTGTTACCCGATGTAGCCGCACAACTTCAATTGCAACCCGGCATACCGATTACTTACAAAGCCGGCGATCAGCCTAACAATGCACTTTCTCTCAACGTATCTGAACCCGGCGAATTTGCTGCCACAGCAGGAACATCGGGTGTTATTTATGGGGTTACCGACCAGCTTGTTTTCGATCGGCAATCCCGCATCAATAGTTTTGCGCATGTAAATTATACCAATGATGCACAACGTATTGGCGTATTGCTTTGTATTAATGGTACAGGCATCTTAAATAGTTGGTTGCGAAAAATTAGCGGTGCGTCTATATCTTATGCAGAAATGAACCATTTGGCTGCACAAGTTTCGTTTGGGAGTGATGGACTTTTGATGTTACCATTTGGTAATGGTGCCGAACGGATATTGCAAAATAAAACCCTACAGGCGCATATTGCAAACATTGGTTTGAATATACACTCTTCAGCACATTTATATAGAGCAGCACAGGAAGGTATTGCATTTGCTTTTAAATATGGCCTAAACATAATGCGTGAAAATAAACTGGTACCCAAGGTTATCCGTGCCGGAAAAGCCAATATGTTTTTGAGTGAGGTGTTTGCCGATATTTTTGTTCAAAATACCGGTGTGCCCTTGCATTTGTATAACAACGATGGAAGTATTGGCGCAGCCATGGGCGCAGCAATTGGAGCAGGTGCCTACAACTCTATTCAGGAAGCAATGCAGCATCAGCAACCCGTTGCCGTTATGATGCCCGATAAAAATAAAATGGAACTATATAGTCAGATTTATAACCGGTGGGAAGCATTATTAAATGAAAAATTAAGCAATCCTATTCAATCACTTTAAATTGTAATAATATGAATGTAGTAACAGGAAACCAATTGTTTTTTAAAGAAACCGGCGCAATAAAATATGAAGGGCCGGAAACCGACAATCCACTTGCTTTTAGATGGTATAATGCTGAAAAAGTAGTTGCGGGCAAACCCATGAAAGAATGGTTACGTTTTGCTTGTGCTTACTGGCATTCGTTTGTTGGTAATGGCGCTGATCCGTTTGGTGAGCCAACACATTTGTATCTCTGGAATGTGAAGGCAGATCCTATAGAACGTGCCAAAGATAAAATGGATGCTGCTTTTGAATTTATCACCAAAATGAATATGCCATTTTATTGTTTTCATGATGTAGATGTGGTAGACTTTACCAATGATTTGATTGAAAACGAAAAGCGCTTGTTAACAATGGTTGAATATGCAAAGCAAAAACAAACAGATAGTGGTGTGCAATTATTGTGGGGTACTGCTAATTTATTCAGCCATCGCAAATACATGAATGGAGCAGCTACTAATCCTGATTTTTTAGTGTTAACACATGCTGCTGCTCAGGTAAAAGCTGCATTAGATGCTACCATTGCTTTGGGCGGTGCCAATTATGTGTTTTGGGGTGGAAGAGAAGGCTATATGAGCTTGTTGAACACAAACATGAAGCGTGAAAAAGAACACATGGCCCGCTTCTTACATACTGCAAAAGATTATGCCAGAAGAAATGGCTTTACCGGCACTTTCTTTATTGAACCCAAACCTTGTGAGCCTACCAAACATCAATATGATTATGATAGTGAAACAGTGATTGGCTTTTTACGTGAATATGATTTATTGAATGATTTTAAATTGAATATTGAAGTAAATCACGCTACACTGGCCGGACATACTTTTCAACATGAGTTACAAGTAGCGGTTGATGCAGGTGTATTGGGCAGTATGGATGCCAATCGTGGTGATTATCAAAATGGATGGGATACCGATCAGTTTCCCAATAATATCAATGAAATAACAGAAGCTATGCTGGTTATTTTGGAAGCAGGTGGATTTAAAGGCGGTGGTATTAATTTCGATGCGAAACGCAGAAGAAATTCTACCGATAACCTTGATTTATTTTATGCCCATATTGGTGCCATGGATACATTTGCCAGAGCTTTGGAAATTGCCGATAAAATTTTAACCCAATCTGATTACAAAAAAATACGTACCCAACGGTATGCCAGTTTTGATTCCGGCGAGGGCAAAGCTTTTGAAGAGGGTAAATTATCATTGGAAGATTTAAGAAATTTTGCTGTTAAACAAGGAACACCTGCTACAATTAGTGGTCAACAGGAATATCTTGAAAGCATTATTAATCGTTATATTTAATTTGTTTATTCATCAATAAATCCCAAGTATGCAAGGCCTTCATTTATTCGATTACTTAGTTTTTTTATGTTATTTTATTATTGTTTCGGTATATGGATATTGGGTGTATAAACGAAAAAAGAAAGTAACCACCACTGCCTCACACGATTATTTTTTGGCAGAAGGTTCTTTAACCTGGTGGGCCATCGGTGCATCATTAATTGCTTCAAATATTTCAGCCGAACAGTTCATTGGCATGAGTGGTAATGGGTTTAAAATGGGCCTTGCAATTTCTACTTATGAGTGGATGGCTGCAGCTACTTTAATGATTGTGGCCATTTTTTTCATACCTGTTTATTTGAAAAACAAGATTTACACCATGCCTCAGTTCCTTAGCCAGCGTTACAATGGAACCGTAGCAATGATTATGGCGGTATTTTGGTTGTTGTTGTATGTAGTGGTGAATCTTACCTCCATTTTATATTTAGGTGCTTTGGCTATTAACAGCATATCGGGTATTAACACTACTTTTTGTATGTATTTATTGGCCGTGTTTGCCATCTTTATTACGCTGGGTGGTATGAAAGTAATTGGATATACGGATGTTATTCAGGTTTTCTTTTTAATATTAGGTGGATTGGTGACTACCTACCTTGCTTTAAATTTAGTGGCCGATAAATTTGGTGCAACAGGTTTGCTAAAAGGGTTTCATTTAATGATGACACATGCCAATAATCATTTCCATATGATTTTGAAAAGAGATAATCCGAATTATATTGATTTGCCCGGATTAACAGTTTTAATTGGCGGTATGTGGATCGTAAATTTAAATTACTGGGGTTGTAATCAATATATTACCCAACGTGCATTAGGAGCCGATTTAAAAACTGCACGTGGTGGATTATTGTTTGCTGCTTTTTTAAAGTTGTTGATGCCTGTAATTGTGGTATTACCCGGTATTGCTGCATTTGTTTTATACCAACAGGGCGATTTTCAACATGCTATGTTACAGAATGGCGAAGTAAATACCGATAAAGCTTATCCTGTTTTATTGAATTTATTACCGGCAGGATTAAAAGGGCTTGCTTTTGCAGCACTTACCGCTGCAGTAGTAGCTTCATTAGCCGGTAAAGCCAATAGTATTTCTACCATTTTTACATTAGATATTTATAAGAAAAAAATTAATCCGGCTGCTACTGAACAAAAAACAGTTGTTGTAGGAAAAATTGTAGTAGTAGTGGCAATGATACTGGCTATCATCATTGCGCCCTTAATGGGCATCGATAAAAAAGGAGGCTTTCAGTATATTCAGGAGTATACCGGATTTGTATCACCGGGTATTTTTGCCATGTTTATACTGGGTTTTTTCTGGAAGAAAACCACTTCAAATGCAGCTTTATTTGCTACCATTGGCGGCTTTGCTATGTCAATTGTTTTTAAATTTTTGCCAATGCTCATAAATCTGTCTTTCTTGTCACCTTATGGGTTTGCAGTACCTAATGAATCAGGTGTTTTTGAAATTCCATTTTTAGACAGAATGGGTTTTGTATTTGTGATTTGCATTTTTGGAATGTATGTTATCAGTACGATTGAAAACAGGCGAGGCGAAACTACCAAAGGTTTAGAAATTGATCGTTCCATGTTTAAACTAAGCCCCGCTTTTACGGTAGGGGTATTGATTGTTTGTGGCATTATAGCGGCATTGTATACCGTTTTCTGGTAGCAATAAGTATACAAGTTTTTTGAATAAAATGGCCTGTTTTTTAATGCAGGCCACTTTCAATATAAGGGATATTGAAAGTTATTTTTGGTGAGTCGTTTCCATTGCCCATTTATACGCAATGTTTAACTGTTCTTCTTTGGTTAAGTTGCTGTTATTTAATTCCTTAGCATCATTTGCCTTACGTAGTGGGCTTTCCGTTCTGTTGGTGTCAATATAATCCCGCATTTCTAAATTGGCTTTTACATCTTCAATCGTTATATTTTTGTTCTGTGCAAACAATTCTTTAAAACGGCGTTCAACCCTTATGGCAGGATCGGCAGTTACAAATATTTTTAATTCTGCTTGTGGAAATACAGTGGTACCAATATCTCTGCCATCCATAACAATGCCTTTTAAACGGCCCATTTGCTGCTGTTGTGCAACTGCAAATTTTCTAACGGCGGGTATAGCGGCCACTTCACTCACTTTTGCACTTACTGCCATATTTCTTATTTCGGCTTCTACATTGATCCCATTCAGTAACATGTTATTTTGTTCTGTTTCCGGATGAAACTCAAATGCCAAATGAATATGTTTTAAAGCTTCAGCAACTTCGTTTTCATGATTGGTTTTAATTTTATGTTGAATGAAATACAAAGTAATGGCTCTGTACATAGCGCCACTGTCAATAAAAACATAATGTAATTTTTTAGCCAATGCTTTGGCTAATGTGCTCTTACCGCAGGATGAGTAACCATCTATTGCTATGATTATTTTCTTCATACAATGCTTTAGAATGCGCAAACAGTAGAAAACGGTTTGCTACTGAAACTGTTGCAGCCATTTTTGTATTTTCTGGTCTAATTCTGTGCTTACAGGCACCACCGGTAAACGAACGGAATTTTCAATCAGGGTTAAATGATGCATAAATGCTTTTACACCTGCCGGATTATTTTCAACAAACATATAATCGAATGCATGTAAAAGTTTGAAGTGTAAGGGTTTGGCCAAATTAAAATTGCCGTCAAGGCAATACCGTATCATAGTAGAAAATTCTTTTGGGAATGCATTGGCTGCTACGCTGATAACACCGTCCATTCCCAATGCAATCAGTGGTAAGCTTATAGCATCATCGCCGCTTACTACTAAAAAATCAGATGGTCTGTCGCGTAAAATATCCATACATTGTTGAAAATCGCCACTCGCTTCTTTCATGCCTGCAATATTGGGTACTTCGTGTGCCAGTCGCAGTGTAGTAGCTGCCGTTATATTTCTGCCGGTACGGCCGGGTACATTGTATAAAATAACCGGTTTGGGTGCAGATTGAGCAATGGCTTTATAATGCTCATAAATACCCTGCTGGGATGGTTTGTTATAATAGGGTGCAGCACTCAAAATAGCAGCGGCTTTTTCAAGTGGATAGGATTGTACATCATCTATTACAGATTGGGTATTATTTCCACCAATACCTACCACTACAGGAATCCGGTTGTTTACTTTTTCAAAAGTAAAGTGTACAATTTCAATTTTTTCGTCTTTGGTTAAGGTAGGAGTTTCTCCTGTTGTGCCTAATGTTACAATATATTCGGCACCACCGGAAATAATATGTTCAATTACCCGGCCAAGTGCAGGATAATCTACAGCTTTTTGTGCAGTGAAAGGGGTAATAATAGCAACACCGGTACCTTTCAATATTTGATGTAGAGAGTTCATTGTATAGAATAATGATGGTTAATTGTTGTTTTGTTGCATGGTGTACTGTAGTACAAGTGTGCGACGCAAGGGACGATACTTATTGTGCTTCAGCCGGCTCAACAGGCAATTCATCCCAAAAGCCCATTTTGCCAAATTTTTCAATTCTTTGTTGAATGCGTATTTCCGGGTCTGTATTTTTCACTAACGCTAATGCATTGCTGATAGATGTTTTTAAAAGAGCAGCTGCCTGATTATAATCCCAATGTGCACCACCTATTGGTTCAGGTACAATTTCATCTACCAGTCCAAATCCTTTCATATCAACTGAAGTAAGGCGCAATTGCTCAGCAGCCACTTCTTTTTTATCCCAGCTACGCCATAAAATAGAACTACAGCTTTCAGGCGATATAACGGTGTACCAGGTATTTTCCATCATGAGTATTTTATCGCCCACACCTATGCCGAGTGCACCGCCACTGGCACCTTCGCCAATGATGACACAGATAACGGGAACTTTTAAACGAATCATTTCATAAATGTTACGGGCGATAGCCTCACCTTGTCCACGTTCTTCTGCTTCTAATCCTGGATAGGCACCGGGTGTATCAATAAAAGTAATCACAGGTTTATTGAATTTTTCTGCCAACTTCATTAACCGAAGTGCTTTTCGGTAACCTTCCGGATTGGCCATACCAAAATTACGCTGTTGGCGCATTTTGGTATTAATACCTTTTTGTTGCCCAACTACCATTACTGTTTCGCCATCTAATTGTGCAAAACCGCCAATCATGGCTTTGTCATCGCGAAAGTTTCTATCACCATGGAGTTCTACATAATTGGTTAACATTTTTTCAATGTACTTATGAGTGTAGGGTCTGTCGGGGTGGCGGCTCAACTGTACCCTTTGCCATGGTGTAAGCGAAGCGGTAATTTCTCTTCTTTTTTCAATGATAGCATTCTCTAATTTCTGAATGCTGTCACTCATATCTATTTTGCTTTTTTCAGCAGTTTGTTTTAATTTTTCTATTTCTTCGTACAAGGTTTTAATAGGTTGTTCGAAGTCGAGGAATTGTCTGTTGGGGTATTGTGGCATAGTTAAAAGTATGATTGATGCGGTAAAATTAGGGTTTGTAATTTTTTTTAGAAAAGATTTGTTTTGAAAATATCAATCCCCTTATCTTTGCCGTCCCGAAAACAGGAGTAAATACCTAAAAATGGGAAAAGGATCGGTAGTTCAGTTGGTTAGAATGCCGCCCTGTCACGGCGGAGGTCGCGGGTTCGAGTCCCGTCCGGTCCGCTGAGCGGGGGAATTGAAAAATTCTCCCGCTTTTTTTCATATATAAGCAACCCTTTTTCCCTCATTATGTGAGAGTTATGAGCAAGTAAATCTATCATTGTCGGGGTTCGATACACCCCATCATGATAGTAAAGATTTTGCTCGAACCCCAGCTTTACCAACTCTTGTTTCTCCAGTGTATTCGTGTTTGTGAACACAAATTCAAGGTCAGAAAGTTTATCCAAATTCTTTTGAAGAATTTTATACGTCTTATCCTGGTTACCACTTAAACGCTCAATTGAAGCTCTTAGAGATATTCTTGAGTTGTTAATTGTGCTAAACCATCTTTCATAAGTATCCTGCGTTATTTTGTTTGTAATCCACTTTTCCTCTATTGAAAACAGCTTTGCTTCCTCTGAAGCAAGCTCCCTTTTTTTGTCTTCCAATAGCCGTTTATCTTCCACTATCTTGTTTTCAAATATCCTGTCGGCGCTATTCCTAATGACTTTAATTGCTTTATCAGGCATGCTCATTAAGCCAAAAACCTGACGAAGCTGATCGTGAGCTTTTATTGCACTCAAATTGAGGTGTGTTGTCTTATTGCATTTATAATAGTAGTAGTAACGGCCAAGCTTTCCACGTGAAGGTGCTCCCGTTAAAGGTTTTCCGCATGAGCACTTCAATACACCTCTCAGAGGCATTTCATCGCTGACTACTACCTTTTCCTTTTCAGGTTTTTTAAGCTTGCGTTGCACTTGCTCCCATGTAGCAAGGTCTATAATTGGGTCATGTTGTGCAGGAAACAAACCACCGGGATAGGTCTTAAAAGGCTCAACATATTGCATTCCTGCATAAAGAGGATAACTAAGAATGCGCTGTATAGCCACATTGCCAGACCTTCTAAAGCCCTTCTCTCTGGCTTGTTCTGCTATGAGATATATAGGCACCTCTTTTAAAAATGCTGTAAATATAAACCTGACTACTGCAGCCTGCGACTCGTCTATTACAAGTCGCCTCTCTTTGCGTTCCCCAACCTTATAATAGCCAAATGGAGGATTTTTGTAGATGTACCGACCTTCCTTTGCTTTTGCAGTGTAAATTCCGCCACGAACTTTGATGCTCCTATTGATATTGTCTTCTTCAGCAAGTAATAATTGAAGTCCAGCCCTAAAAAAGCTGCCGGGTGTATCATAGTCAAAAGTGATACCTTCAGTTACGCTAACGATTTGTATGCTGTAAGTTTGCTGCAATTTTTTCACGTACCCCATAGCCTCACTTGCGTTTCTGCTAAATCGGTCCAACTGGTCTACGATGAGATAATCAACCCTTTTATGGTGTTTGGAAATAAACTCCTGTAGTTTTTTAAAATCAGGACGATCAAATGTTTTTGCGCTGTATCCCCGGTCGATGAAAGTATCGACTAATTCAACTTCATTATTTTTTACCCATTGACCAGTATATAACTCTTGCCTTTCTATTGACCCGTTGCTTTGCTTTCTATCGCTGAAGCGTAGGTATCGTATTGCTTTTTTCATAGCTCTCTCTTATAGAAATATTAACTACTAACTCTGCTATCAAATTTAGCAATTTTAGCTCGGATGATGAGAAACAATTCTCTTTATTTTCATTACTTTCTGTCTGATAAACAGGCCTGTTCATTTCCTCTTCCACTTTGCACCTCCTCTGTTTAGACAGCAAAAGCCCTTTACGGGCTTTGCTAAGTTTTTAATTTCATCACTTCTAATTGTTCTTATCTGTAATCAGGAAAATAAATCTTACTCCCTTGATTACGTTTGAAAGAAGGCATATAATTGATATATCCGTATTCACTTAATTCCCTCACACATTTGTGGTATGTTATTGGAGCAGATATTTTAGCAAGCTGCATAATCTCATGGCTGAAAACCTGAATGGGATTGATAAAACCATTATCTATACGGTATTGCAGCAAAGCAGCATATATACCTATGTGCGTGATGCTGATACGGCCATCCTGTTGTATGGCTGAAAAGAAATCAGATAAAGGGTTTAACTGCTCCATTATGTCTAATCGTTGTTAGCTTACACGCATAGCATTCTTTTTCATGTGATTTTTTTCCTGCCGTTCATTGATTTTATGCGTCAATTTAACCGCTTGCATCGTTTTGTTTCCTAATGCGGTATTGAGCGTTACCTTTCTAGAATGTTCGTCATAAATATTTACTGACTTGAATTGAGGATTGGCTTCAATATAATAGCGTTGTTCTTTACCGTCCTTTATAAAGCTTACCGACTGTCGATTCCCTTGCCTTAGTGCATCATGTAGCTTATCCGCATCATTCTTATTGAGCAATTCTTTTAAGGGTATTTGCTGTAATATTTTTTGAAGATCATAACCATAGCCGGAATGAAATTCTTTAATACGGAAATTGCGATGCGGATCTTTATCATTCAGGTCAAGTTGCATCCAGGTTCCTTCTTTTTGAATGGCACGGCCGGTAAGCAGGTTATAAGCTTCAGTAGTATTTATATTGTAGTCTGTCCTCATCCCAAAATACTGTTGTCGCTGTTCTTCAGGCTTTGTCTCGTTATGTAGATTGATTTTATAACCTTCAAACCTGTATTGCCCGGACTGATCTTTGACAAATGATAGCTGATGATCCAGCCTCTCTTTATCATTGATATAATAAGAAACCGGGAGTACAAATTGAGGCTGCCCCTGCCTGATCTGTTCCTCTACTTTTTTAGAAAGACCGGAAAACCCGGAACGTTGTAATTGACTATGCAACAGTTGATTGTTTTGTTCAGTCCGTCGCTCGTTCTGCCGTACAATAACCTGCTCTTTAAAGGGAACAACCAACAACCTGCGTAACAGGCGTATTAGGAGATTTGGATAGAGCTGCTTTTCTATCCGATTTCTCTCTTGTCTTAGTGCCTTCAGCCCAAAGCGTTCATCCGAATCCTGTGTGCCTTTATACTTTGCCGCAATGCGATCATAGTATTCCAGTTTTTCTTTGAGTAACACACTGTTGGATGAAAGACTAAATGAAAACAGTTTACTGAAGCGCTCTTCCCTTGAACGCCATTGGTTCAGCTCCATTTCCACTCTGTTTACGGGATGCTGGTTGTTCATAAGTCAACATTTTATGTTATATAATATCCTGTTGCCCATTACATGGATTGCGCCTGCTTTTTCCTTCTTTTGTTCGCAGCCTTCGGTATTTCAGGACCATCATCTTCAGCAGGTGTCTGCCTTTCCTTTTTACTGTCCTGTTTAACCGAATTGCTTTCGCCTTCGGATTGCCTTTCTGTTTTTGCCTGGCGATTGTCCAGCCTTTGCATGCCGCTATCATAAATATTGATTGTCTTGAATTGGGGATTGGCCTCGATGTATTGTTTTTGCTCTGTGTCGTTCTGCAAAAAGGTTGCTGATTGCCGGTTCCCTTTTTTAAGACTGTCGAGCAAGCTGGCCTTAAAATCATCATTACTTAATTCTTTGATCGGGTGTTTAGACAATGTAGCTTCCAGATCGTAACCATAATTTTGATGATAATGCTTCAATTTGAAGTTGCCGTTATCATCACTCTGCTTAAAGTCCATCTGTACCCAGGCATTGTAAACCTGACCTTCCTTATTGGTGAGGTCTTTATTGACAGATCTGCCATCCATCAGATTATAAGCTTCCTTCAAAGTGATATTACTGCCTTTGTTGATGTAAAAGGACTGCTCCATTTTTTCAGCACTGTTTTCTTTTTGCAAGCTGGCCTGGTAGGAATTGAAGAAGTACATATCACTTTGTTTCGACTGACTGAAATTCAATGTTGCAGAAACCGAATCATTGCCATACTGCGTTTGATACTGCAACTTAAATTCCGGTTTGCCTTCTTCAATTTTTTGCTTCAGGTCATTTTCTAACCCTTCACCAAAACCTGTGTACTTTACCTGATCACGCAGGTATTCAAAATTTTTCTGATTCATGATTTTTGAATTTTGATTGTTATTTAATTGTTCTGTTTCTAATTGCTGATAATACATCGCTACCATTAAGGATACATCAACAATACCTTCCCTTTCAATCATCAGGTCATTGTTTTCAACAGCCTGTGTCATTGTTCTGTAAGCGGACCTTATTGCCAGATAGTCATAGTTATCTACATCGGTTGACATTTCATAGCAGAACTCCTGAGCCTCATATTGTGTAGGGAAGGTGGATAGATCTTCCTTATTGAGAGGGTAGGGTTCGCTGAGGAAAGCGACAAATTCTTCACCCTCCTCACGTTTTCTCACGAGATATTCCAAAATATCCTGATAATCATCTTTACTGATTTTCATATTCATTTTTTTAAGGAAATAAATACAGGTTCAATTCGACGGGAATAGAATAGTTGGCTTCATTACCAAGCTATCCCGTCTTTAAGTCAATCAATCGGTAGTGCTTTTACGATTGTCTTATTTTTGATATGCAATTCCAGATGCCTGCCACCATTCTTTTCCATGAGTTGTATGGCCAGGTATTTTTTATCAGGAATAGTAAACTTTGACAGCGCAAACACAATAGTATTACTGGTCTGCCCTTTAATTTTATCGGTATTATTATAGGTGAGAACAGGCAATATTTCTATTTCTTGGGTTGCCGTTCGTTTCGCTTTTTTCTGATCGCGTATAAAGAAACGAAGCTGGTCAATATCATAATTGATATTGGACTGGTTTTCGATGTTGATGCGCATGTACATCACATTGCCCTGAATAAAGAGGCCATTCATTCGGAGACGGATACCAAAATCTTTATCCTTAATCCCCCTTACTTTCTTTTTCGACAGGATCGCTGTTTTTGCGTAACGCTCTACAATGGCCTGATTAATGTTTTCCGGTGAAAGGAAAATGGTATTCGTCGGCTCGCTACCAGTCAGTGACAGGTTTAGTATGGAAGGCTGATCTGCGTAATCTATAAGGAAAGAATTAAGTTTTCCGTCTGCCGTTACAACAGTAAGGTTAGTTTCTGGGAAACCCTCCTTTGCTGCCTTTATTTGCAAGATATTTTCCACGCCTTTGGCTTTCTGTGCAAGGACATCTTTACTGCCACGATCTACACTGATGATAGCATGTGAAAAAATAATGTTAGTTGTTTTGAAAAATGATATAGCAACCTGGTAAGGCTCAATTGATCTGACCTGAACACTACCGATTGCCTGTTGCGCCTGGGCGCTGAAAAATGTAACAAAAAGGGAAAATCCCATTACCATTACTGCACTGATCTTTTTCATCTTCTGGAATTTTAATGATTAAATAATTAGCTTGATTGATCCTGTTTTTGTTTTTCATCATGGAGCAGTACCTGATAGCCTGCTTTCACTGTGACCTTGATAAGTTTTACCTTCTTACTGAATAGAGACTTTGCGGCCTCTACTCCAGCTCCTGCTGCCTGCGCCTGCCATGAAGGATCAAGGGAGGTCAGCCCGAGGGTTTGCATGGAACGGTCTGCTGATTGTTTAGCAACATCCCGTGTAATGGCACCTGGGATATAGATGCCATCCAACCCGTCCATGTCATACACGGAAAGCTCGACCGGAAACAAAGAATTGTTGTAACGGATGCTGTTGATTTGAATGCTTAATCTTTCCCCTCTTAAAGAAGCAGTACCAAACAGAAAATTATCTTTGGGGATATGTACTCCACTGATAAATATATCATTTACCAGACGCAGCTTGACGGTAGAGCCATCAACTATGGTCTGTGTTTCATGGATAACTGCCTGTATAGCATTTTGTGATTCTTCGATAGCAGAGGCATCGTCCAGTGGATAGAAGCCATTTATCTGGCTATTACTTTGTTGGCCGGCCAATAAAGAAACTGTGTTGTCAGCGGGTTGAGAAAAAACGGCAAAAACCTGTCCCTTTCTTGCTTCTGAAGTTTGCCTTAGTTTCTCCTGTACCCGATCAGGATGCTGTATGTCCAGTATCTTTTCCAACATCCCGTTAATCTGTTGCATTTCGGGATCAGTTTCACCGGGTTGGTTCATCATTTGCATCATCTGTTCCAGTCTATCTACATCGGCTGTTCCTACAGAAGTTCGTTTATTACTAATCGAGTTGCGAGTTTCCCTATCCTCCGCGGCAGTGGGCACATTTACGGGTTTGTTTAATTCGCTATTAAGGACAGCCAGCTTTTGGTAGATCTTCTCTGAATTGGGGTCATTATATCCACTACTTCCGTATATAGAAGTATTTAAACCTTTTTCTGATCTTTTCGATCCAACGTTCGGTTCCTGTAAATAATCCTCTGTATCGGATAAAGTCATATTCCGGTAGTTCGGATCATTTTTTACGAGTTCGAGAAATTTTGCCGAGTCTGATTTTGCCCGATCATAGTAACTCATTTTATCCATCGGCTTATCATCTTTAAAGTTCGCAGATGGGAGTTTGAGATTAAAGCCTTCCTGTTTTTGGGCTTGCGCTTCTGCTTTTTGCACTTTACCGCCACCAAGCGCCCAGAACATCATAGTCATAAAAGGCAATGCGAGCAAAGGCATCATCAACATAAATCTGCGTTGTCTGATCATCTTTGGAGTTTTTACTTTCTTTTCCATGTTTATTTATTTTTAAATTGTTCGTAATAGTTTTCTATAAATCGCACACTATCCATGAGGCCGGGACGATTGTTGGTGATACTGTCATATACCGGTTTACTGGAAGGACTTCCCAGCAGACTATCCATGTAAATCCTGAAACTGCGAATTCGCAGGTATTCTGCTTCTGAGACTTGCAAGGCTCCATTTTTGGCATCACCTGTTTGGGTCAGGTGTTCAGGTTTTTTGATGGGAGTAACAGCAAATGATTTTATCTCTTTTTGAGTAAAAGCATTTAATATCAGGTAAGCATTGTACCCGCCGGTAAGCAATACAAAAAGAACAAGTACAATCTTCCAATTGCCGGACGAGAGTTTTGCCGTAAGCTTTTCCATGTATGTTGCCCAGGTACATTGAAGGTTTCTATACAATGCCTGCATCCCTTTAGCAACTTTGCTTTCAACAGCGGGTTCCTGTGCTTTTCGGTTTTTATTTTTAAGTAAGAATTTCATAGCCTCCATTTATTGATGCCTGCTAACTGTTTTTAAATCCCTGTTGTCAATGATATTCCATCGCTCGATCAGGAAACCATGAGGATTATTATCACTGCGGGATACGTTTCGCAGTCCACCTTCTGTAACCAAACTGCGGGTGGTTATGCTGGTGGGGCGGACAATACTTTGGGTAGCAAAACAGCGGAACCGGTAAGGATATTCGTTGATGTCGACCGCTACACTATCTACCATTATCGTCTGGTTGACATTGCCCGAGATTAATCCTGCGTAAAAGCCATTCTCCTTCAAGTCATCATAAGTTCGTTTGGCACTTCCATCTGCGAGATACAGCGCTTTAGTAATATTCGCCTGGATAGCTTTATCATCGGGATCAAGGGTGAAGAACAGCCTGTGAAAGGTCTTCACATGATCTCTTGCTTCTACAGGAATGTTAATTCGCCGTTCCGAAGCGTAAGCTTCTAAGGCTTTACCATTGGCAAGAATGTAAATCTTGCCCTGCATCTGCGACACAAGACTAAAACTTTTATAGAGTGCAAAACAGCAAATAAGCACACAACCTACAATCATCAACATGGTAAAACCTCTTACATGCCGAAATGCCGTATCAATATTTTTCATTTTTTTGAACATATTTCCTCCTTTTACCTGATTAAGAATTACCCTTTAATTTGTCGTTCATATAACCCGAACTGCCGCTACCGCTATCATTGAAATAAGGGTTAGAAGAACCGTTGCTGGCCATGCTCTGCGATATGCGACTTGCTGCATTTCCCATTGCGTCTACCGCCATGCCTGCACCCGCTGATGCTGTGCTGACGACACTTCTTGAGGAACTGCTGAAAAGGCTGGTAACCTTGTGACCCAAAGCGCCACCACCGCCAGCATGAACGATGTAATTAGCGACGGAGGGAACAGTAAAATATCCGATTATACCGATGATCATGAAGACCAGATAGGCAACATCTGTCCTGCTAAAGAATGTATCACCGTATTCTTGTACCTGAGATATATCCAGCGTAAGCATTTTTTCCTGGATCTTGCCGATGATGCTGCCAAAGATATTGGCGACTGGAAGCCATAAGAAAATGTTGATGTATCGGGCCAGCCAGACCGTAAGCGTATGCTGAAACCCATCAAAGACGGCAATGCCGAACACCAATGGCCCTAATATGGCGAGTACAATCAATTGAAACGTTCGTAGCGTATCAATACATAATGCAGCCGCTTCAAACAATACCCTGAGCACTTCGCTCATCCACTCTTTTACAGAATTTCGGAAGCTGTATGATGCTTTGGACATGGCAAACCTGACGTCATTGCCTATGCTCTCGAAAAATCCCTCGTCAGATGGATCAGCATTATCATGCGTATATTTATACCAACGATCTCTATCACCACCACCATTTTCTCCGACGTACATTTGCCAAACATTTGATTGCTTAATCGCCTCCTCTTTCTTTTGGAGTAAGACGGCAATCGCTTTATCAGAACCTTCCACCATAGCAGCGGTAGCCGTTACGGTTGGTTTCATCACACCATTAATCAATCCCAAAATGGAAGGGAATATCAATACGCAAAAGCCGATAACAAACGGACGAAAGAGCGGATAAAAATCTATCGGCTCTGCATTGGCCAAATGCCGCCAAACCCTTGCAGCGATATACCACATGGCGGCAAAACCAGCCAGTCCTTGTCCAACACCAATGAGCTGGCTACATAAAGGTATCATCTCATCATACAGCTGGTCTAACACACCATGCATCCCGTTCATTTCACCTGCTATGCCTTGCGCATGGCCTATAAAAGGCAACATCAACCCCACTAACGCCATCCAGACGATCTTTCTACACTTTACCATATGTCGTTTATTTAATTGTTTAATCCATATATTTTACGGATGGTCTGCGCATCGTTTCTTTCTTTAGCCCTTTGTACTGCCAGTACCGTTGTGTTGTTATTGAAGTGTCGCAGGAACATCAACTTATCCTGCATATCAGCATAAATGCGGTCAATGGCTTGCAAGCGCTCATCATCACTCATGCGAGCTTCACCCGCTGTGATCACAGTGGTCAGTTCGTTGAGGTTGCGCAGGCTTTCTTTGAGCAGGTTATTATATACCCGGCTCAGATAAGCCAGTTCATCGGGGTTGAAATTATTGTCTCGCCTGAAACGGTCATAGGCATTACGGTATTCCTTTACCAGTACAACCTGGTAATTGATAATATCGGCCACACGCCTGTAATTGCGTACGGTCGGGCTTACCTCCATCAGTCCGTCAAGAAAAGCTTTATGCAAACTAAAGTTGCCTTGTGAAATATTTTTGACGGTGTTGTAGCCACCTTCCAGTATTTGGTAGCCTTTTTTCATATCGCTGAGTATTTGCTTGAATTGCGCCAGTTTTTCTATGTTCAATACCAATTGTGCAATTTCGTCTGCTTGTGCTGATGCTTTGAAGGCAGGCAGCAAGGCAAATGAAGTAAGGCAAGCAATAAGAATTATCTTTTTCATGTTTATTCATTTTTAATGCCCTGCAATGCACGGCTGGTTTGTATTTCGGTTTGTTCTTTTATTCTGGCGGCTGCAATAAGGCTGGCATCGTTGCTGAAACTTTTGGAGAACGTGTATTTATCCTGCATGTCAGTGTACAATTGATCTATCCTCTTCATCCGCTCATTGTCTTTCATCTCCAGTTTGCCATCGGTGGTAACAGCAATCAATGCATCCAGCGTCTGTTCACAATCATTCAGCAGTCTGCCGAATACCCTTCGGATGTAGTCCTGTTCTTCGCTGGAAAAAGCATCGCTTTTAGCAAGCTTCCCATAGGTTCGGTTATAATCCTGTACAATCTTTACCTGTAGTGAAATGATGTCGGCTACCTTCACATATTTCCTGACTTTGGGATTCACGGTTTTAAGGGAATTGAAATAATCTCCGTGTAGGTTAAACTCGCCTTTGGTAAAACCGCTGATCGTGGTAAGTCCTTCTTTGGCTATCTTATAGCCTTTCTGGGCGTATCCGATGTAGACCTGTAGAGCTGCGATCTGCTGGAGCAGGTATTTTTTCTGTGTCTTTTTTTGCTGGAACCACTCGGCAAAAGTTTGTGCCTGAAGGCTGCCTGTTGCCGACACAAAGAGCAGCAGAAGTACAAGTACCTTTTTCATATCATTAGCTTTAGGGAAGTCCATATAGTTTTTTTACCGTTTCTACCTCAATTGCAGTTTTTGCCCGCTGGAGGCTTAACAACACATTTTGGCGGTTAAAGAGAATCAGGTCATCGTAGTTGCCATCTATCCGGTCAGCGGCATCATTAATAAGTTCCAATCGTTTGGCATCACTCATGGTTGTGGTAAAAGATTTTATGATGCGGGAGATCTGGTCGATATTCTTCAGGCTTTCATTCAGTATGCCAGAATAAACCGTTGCCATATAATTGATCTCGCCAGCAGTGAAATGTTCATCCTGCCGGATGAGTTGCCACGATCTGTTATATTCATCCACCAACCGCACCTGCTTTCTGGTAATGTCCCGGATGCGCTGGTAATAGGAGATAATGGCTTTTACTTTAGCCAGTTCTTCATAATACTTCCGGTACTGCTCCTTCTGCTTTTCTGTCCACTCCGAAATTTCGTCCAGCTTTAATTTAGACAAGGTATTCTCCAATGTTTTTTGCGCATTTTGCAGCCAGATCACTTTATTCTGTTGCCGCTGTATCTGCAAGTCAATAGCCTTGATTACCTTTTTTACGGCAGCTTTAACTACAACCCATACAACAGCATGGCTCTTTTGGGTAGGCACAACCAGTAATACTGCGCACATGATTATTATTGCTAAAATCTTTTTCATAAATCCTTTATTTTAAATTTTACTTCTTATGTCGTCTGCCATTGCTGCAATGCCTTTTTGTATTTCACCGCCAAACCTTGCCGCATATTCCATCAGCTTTACTTTTTCTGTCTGTTCCGTAGTATAGGCCAGGTATTCCTCCAGGCTTACTTCGGTACGGTACACTTTGCTAAGCATACCGCCAAGGCTGATAAATACCTCCTTGTATTTTTTGGTGGGATCATTGGATTTGTTTACGGAAAGCACCAAAGCCTTCTCTTTTTCGGTCAGTCCCAATAATTCCTGTATCTGGTCAAACTTGTTCTGGTATTTGCTTTGGTCAAGCAGTATTTTGCAATCGCTGTTATTGATTATGGCCTGCTTAACCACAGGTGATGAAATGATATCTTCTATCTCTTGGGTTACCACGATGGCCTCGCCGAAAAATTTTCTTACTGTTTTAAAGAGGTATTTAATGTATTCCGCAAAGCCTTCTTTCATCAGGGCTTTCCAGGCTTCCTCAATGAGTATCATTTTACGCAGCCCCTTCATCTTTCGCATCTTGTTGATGAAGACTTCCATGATGATGATAGTTACCACCGGAAATAAAATGGGGTGATCCTTGATATTATCCAGTTCAAATACAATAAAGCGTTCTTGCAAGAGGTTAAGGTTTTCAGTGGCATTAAGCAGGTAATCAAATTCGCCACCCTCATAATACGGACGGAGCACATACAGGAAATTATCAATATCAAAATCTTTTTCCTTTACTCTGTCGCCCTCTAAAACTTGTATATATTCATCTCTCAGAAAGGCATAAAAGCTGTTAAAGCAGGCGAAGATTTCAGTGTGTTTATCAAGATGAGCATAGTAACCGCCAATAGCATTTGATAAAGCCACGTACTCACTTCGCCTGAATGTCTCATCGTCCTTTTTCCATAATGCCAGTAACAAGGTTTTAATGCTTTCTTTCTTTTCGGTATCCAGGCTATCGCCTTCACCGATGTAGAAAGGGTTAAACCGAATGGGATTATCCTCGCTATACGTAAAGTAGTAACCCTTTACCATGTCGCATAGGCCCTTATAACTGTGCCCCACATCTACCAGCACAATGTGCGTTCCCTGCTCATAATAACTGCGCACCATGTGGTTGGTAAAAAAAGATTTTCCGCTACCTGATGGGCCAAGAATGAATTTGTTCCGGTTGGTACATATACCCATTTTCATAGGTTCATCGCTGATATCCACATGTACGGGCTTACCGGTCAACCGGTCGCCCATGCGAATACCCACAGGGCTTAATGAGGAACGGTAGCTTGTTTCGAGGTTTAGGAAACAAGTAGCCTGTTCAGCGAACGTATCGAAGGTATCATTCATCGGAAAGTCGGCGGCATTGCCGGGAATTCCTGCCCAAAAGATTTGAGGAGCGCCTACCGTTTCCTGTTTGGCTACGGCGTCCATCTGTGCCAGTGCTGAGGATACCATATTTTTCAGGTCTTTCAGTTCTTCCTTATCATCTGTCCATACCAAAACATTAAAATGCGCTTTTACAGGAAGCCGCTGCTGGCTGATGGCCTCATTCAGAAAATCATTGGTTGCGTCTCTGGCAATTAGGTTCTCCCGGCTATATGCTGATAAGGATTGCAGCCTTAGCCTTTTGCTTTCAAGTTTCTGGATAGTCTTTTGTGCATCTTCAATAAAAATGTACTGGTTATAAATATGGTTACAAGGCAAAAGCTGTCCGAGTGTGGAAGCAAAGCCCACGCTAAACTTTGTTTTGTCGGTTGAATATCGATCGTAGTTGATACGGCTGCCGCACAAAGCCGGAAGATCAGCCGCATCGCCTAATGTGTACAACTGGCAACGTTTATCACCTACCTGCAAGCCTTCATCAAAGGAAATATCATTCATCAGGAAACTATCGTTTCGTTCCGATAAATAGCAATATTGTTCAACCAGCCCCATTTTGCGGCTATGGCTTTGCAGGTCTTTTTCTCTGAGCCTGGTTAGCTTTACAAAACCGCTGTCATCCATAATGCGTTTGAATTGTCCGGCACTGTCCAGAAAATCCTGTAACAACTGCGGTTTAAGGGTTTCTTCAGGCACCATAGATTTGCGAAGGAGGTTGGAGAACAGGGAGCTTGCCGTTTTCCTGCCCACCGGCTTTTTGGTCAGCATGATGTAACAACTGTGAGCCAGAAAAGGGCGTTCATTGAAGAACCGCTCACTGCTCCGGCTCAAAAAACTGGTGTCATCTTTTGTAAAGTCGGGCTTATGCCTGCTTTGTAAAAACCAATCCTGTTTATGAAGCACACTGAATTTGGGCAGTAACTTGATAGCCTTTATCCACGCCTGATGAAAGGCTTCGTATTCCTGATCGGAGAGCGTAAATATTTCCGGCAGGTCTACTTTAAAGACAATGGTTATATCGCCCTGCTTGCTCAGGATGCAGTCGTGTTCCACATCCATAATCGGTAAAATTTCATCCAACACTTTTTCCATCTCAATTAATTTTTACCTTATCGGTATTGTTATTTTTCTTTTTCAGAAACACATTTCTGCTTCTTGATTTGATCACTTTAGGAACCTGCTTACGGGCAAGGGCTTTCATCAGGCCATGTTCGCCATACTTGTTACTCATTCCGTAAATGCGCATGACCAGTAATGTGCCACTGATCAGGATCACACCAATACATATATAAGAGGGCAGGCCAATAATGTACATTACTGCAAACACAATCAGCAAGGCGACCACGCCGCCGCCGAGATACCAGATATATTGGGCCTTCAATCCCTTGAATTCAATACTCTGGTTAATTCCTTTATTGACCTGATAGACACTGTTTGCCATAACTCTCCTTTAATATTTTACAATCGCATCCTGCTGCGTACCCGTGGCGCTTCGGATTGCTGTGCAGCTATTACCTCCCTTGAAACTGTGTGCCCATTAACTATTGATAGTTCTTTACCGGGCATCAACTTGATTACTGGTGTTTCTTCGGGGCTAACTGCATCGGCCTCCTGTACCTGGTGCTGCTTTAACTGGTTTTCTTGTATTTTAATAGCGATCTGCCGTTCCAGGTTCGATAGTTCGCTTTTCATCGCTTGCAACTCTGCTTCCTGTAAAAAAGGTTTCGTAGTGAGTTGTTCCAGTTTGGGTATTTCTGTTTTCAGCTCTGAAAGTGTACGCTCGTATTTTTCTTTCAGGCTTTCTACCCGGTCAATAGCATTGAGAAAATGCCTTGCAGCCAGCTTGGAATTATCAGTGTTCGGAAGCCCGTTATTGTAGCTGTACTTAATGCCGCCTGCTTCCCGTTGGGCATAGAAACTATTGGAATAACGGTATTCAAACATGCCGTTTTCTTCATATGCTTCCTGCTGTCTCCTGATATAGAGGTTAAAGCCGTACAGGTTGCCGATTTTTCGCTCATGTTCCTCTTCAGTTCTGGGTTTCCAGTCTTTATACAGACTGATAAGGTACTTCCCTACACCTTCACTGTCTGACGGTCCGATGCCATCCAGTTGTATAGGGTTGGATTTTATACCGTCCTTTTCAAACTGAAGTTTATTCTTATAGGCTGTTTCATCGGTAGTTAATTTCTCCAGTGTTTTAATGGTAGAAACACTTTCGTTTTGCAGGCTCTCCAATTGATATCTGTTACGGCCCACTTCCCTGAAATGGGATACCTTCAGGCTTTCCATCACCGCTACTTTTTTTTCCAGCTTTGATTTTTCCAATAGGGAGGTATCCCCCGAAAGAATGGCGATGTATTCCGAAAAATTCATCCCGTTCTTTTCGTCCATCGCACCTTCATCAATGGTGCGTACATTCAGCTCACAATTCTTCATTTGAGAAATGAAGGTTTGCTTATTCTTCAACAGGTTGAACTTGTAATTGTCCAGCGATTGCTCTACGGCATATACATAGTTCTGTACCTTGTTATCGTAATACTCTTTTGCTGCCTTATTGCCCTGCCTGGCCCCGCGACCATTGCGCTGCTCCAATTCCGATGGCTTCCAGGGAATATCCAGGTGGTGCATGGCAACTACACGTTCCTGCACATTCAAGCCTGTTCCTGCTTTTTCCGTACTGCCGAGCAGAATGCGTATTTCGCCTTTGTTCATTTTACGGAAAAGCTCGGGTTTCTTTTTATCTGTCCAGTCATGTATAAAAGTGATCTCCGCCACAGGAATATTAAAGTCTCTTAACAGCTTAACTTTTAGTGCATCGTAAATATTGAACTCGTTTGGTTTGGGTGTACCAATGTCTGAGAAGACAATCTGCGTTCCTTTATGCGGTGTAGTTTGATTGTATATCTCCGCAATCTTCCTGGCACTAACATTTACTTTATTGTCTGGATGGTCGCTAAATCTCCTGTCATTAATTAAACGCATGTCCGCAGCCATTTTTTTGGCATAGTTGGTCGCAATCAGCATCCTGCCTTTATCTTCTTCAGGTGTAAGCTTGCCACGTCCAATCAATTCGCCGTTACCAGTTTTAGCGAACTGCATCAGATTTTTGATGAATTCAGTTTGTTCAGGTGTAGGCTTAATATTTACCAGTGTTTCGTTCAGTTCTGGTTTGTCGAGGCGAATATGTTTGGCGGTCTTATAATCGGTGATCTCATTGTAGAACAAGGCCAGTTCCGGCACTTTAATAAAATGTCTAAAACGCTCTTTGGCGATAATTTCATTGGTTACACTAAACTCAAAATCGGTGGTTTTTCGGGCAAATACCGCCGCCCAGCCGTCGAAGTTTTCAATACGCTGACGCTCCATTTCTTTAGGGCGCAGGTATTTGAAGAGAAGGTACATCTCGGTCAGGCTATTGGAGATGGGCGTACCTGATAAAAAAGTCACACATAAATCAGCATCAAACCGCTCCTGCAAAGTACGTACGGCAAAAAGCATGTTCAGTGCCTTTTGGCTGCCTGCCATATTACCCAATCCTGCCACGCGGTTATGGCGTGTTGTAAATGTCAGGTTCTTGAATTTATGAGCTTCGTCTACGAACAAATGGTCAATGCCCATTTCCCTGAAGTTGATACCGGCATCTTTCTTTTCCTCGATATTCTTTAATACGGTTTTCAACTGGCCTTCCAGATTGTTTTTTCGTATTTCCAGACCTTTTAGCATCTTTTTAGAGATGTCGCCTCCAAGATCTTTTGCGGTTTCCAGATCGCTTTCTATGTTGTCCAATTCTGATTGAAAAATCTGCTTCTGTATTTCTGGCGATTGAGGGATTTTACCAAATTGGTCATGGGTAAGAATGATGCAGTCCCAATTGTTATTTTTTATCTCATGGAAAAGGCGCAGCCTTTTGGCAGGCGTAAAATCATTTTCTCCAGGAAAAAGAATACGGGCATTGGGATAGGCTTTCTTATAGGTTTCGGCAATCTGGTTGACATTGGCTTTTAAAGCCAGGATCATAGGCTTGTGTACGATGCCCAGCCTCTTCATTTCCTGAGCGGAAACAATCATGGTCAGGGTTTTGCCCAGGCCGACTTCATGATCTACCAATGCCCCTTTGTTTTGTATAATACGCCAGGCTGCATTTTTTTGAGAACTGTACAGATCTTCAATGCCAAGTGTTTTTTTATTCAGCCCCGGAAAGTTGAGATGACTGCCATCAAACTCCCGCAGTACATAGCAATTGAATGTATCATTGTATAAATTCTCAATGTACTTTTTTTCTGTATCAGGCAGCTCTTTGAGCCAGCCGACGAAACCTGTACGGATTTGCTCAATCTTTTGATGCGCCAGTTGTATGGCTTCGTTGTCGGGCAGGCGTATGGTTTTTCCGTCACCGATAGATACCTCATAAGTAAAGAAGGGCGTGGTGTTTTCCAGCGCATGTTCCAGCATGGTATAACCGTAGGTTGTCCTGCCACTTTTAGGCGTAACGGCAAATTCTCTGGCCACTTTCATATTCATGCCGGTACTTACTTTGAAGGCATCCAGTGAGGGAAAGTAATTGATGCTGGTTTCCTGCTCAAATAGGTTAGAGGCAAATTTTTCATAATAGTGGGTTGGTATCCAGCGTTCGCCCAAGTTAAAATCAAGCAGATCAAAAGGGATGCGCTCGGGCTGTATTTTTTGCATGGCTTCAGCGCTGCGCAGGTACTGTGGATTGTCCGGAAACTGGCTGGATAGGTGTTCGGCCTGTTTTAATTTTTCCACCACATTTCCGCTCAAGTATTGATCGGCAGTCTCCCATTCATTATTCACTGGATTCTTATACACATGGTTGCCCAGGTGTCCTATAGTCTCGTTTTCTTCCAAACCTAATGCCGCACTAATAAAGGCGATGTCCACTTGGCCAGTATCGTTCAGGCTATGGGCAAGGGCTTCAATAGGATCATCAGTGGCAAACCGTTCCTTTGATTGCTGTACAGAATGAATGAGAATATCTGCTTTTACAAAACGTTCACCCTCCCTTCGTTCCAACGAGGAAAGCATAACCATACCAAAGGCTGTGTCTTCAAGGATATTCCTGCGGTTACCTGGACTGTTTAATAGACCGTACTGCGAAACAAAGCGGTCATAATTGTCATTAAGTTGTTCCCTATCCTGTTCATTTATGGTTTCGCCTGCTATTTCTTTGGCCGATAGTTCAAGATAGAAATCCCGAAGTGCTGTATAGCTTTCATAGAAACTTTTGTTACCCTGAATGCCGAGCGGATGAAATATAGCTTGTTTAAAGTCGGGATCTGGACTACCGATTGCACCTACCTGTCCAAGATGTACTACCAATGTACCTTCCTTGTAAAAAGATTTCAATCTTGTATAGGGAAGCGTTTCCTTTTGTTCAAAACGAAACAAGCCGTTTAGGGTCTGGTCGCCTTCATATTTAAAAGCATGGTCAAATTGCTTCAGATAATTGGATATTCCTGTCAGCTCATGCGTTAAAAGGCGAGCATCCATCCAGTTGGCCGAAAGGTGATTTACTTCCTTTACGTTGGAATACAGCTTATATAAATAACGGTTGCTCTTATGTTGTTTAGCAGTGAGCAATAGGATATTCTCATGCCCGGGATTATCAGTAGTGCGTATGGTGCTTATAATACGGGCTGTTTCTTTTTGTACAACTGTTTCGTCCAACGGATTTATATAGTCTATCGCTCTATTGATATTTTCCGCAGGGGCTGTGTCAAATAAGCCTAATTGCACCGATACGGTTTCGGCTTTATTCTCCGGCATTGGTAAATAGGTCAGCTTTTTGCCTGTTGTTTCTGACGGGATAATCCTTATCGTTTGCGCCTGTATGTAACGGTTACTGTCAAACCGTTTGGTAAAGCCCTCGTTCAGGGTTTCGGCGAATTTTCCTGCAATAGCATTTATATCGCCCTGCTGCCAAACCGTTTCATGAGCTTGACCATATTGGTTCTTACCGGGCTTCACTTCGTTGCCAATAATTACTTCCTTATGATTGAACAGGTAGAGGTTTTGGTTGTAGCTTCCATATTCGTTTTTGAGTTGCTCAACATCAATCAGCAACTTCTCGCTATATGAAAGTTGTTCCTTGTTTTCGTTTTTCTGGACAATCAGCAAATGATTGGGAGCTTCTGTATTGCCTGTATCTTTCATCAGGTTATCAGGCATCACGGACAGGCTCACAAAATCGGCATGCTTAAAAAGGTATTGCCTTCCAGAATGATTGGAAGGACTGTTAAGAAAAGCATCTGTAGTTATGTAGGCCATTAACCCGCCATCAGCGAGCTTGTCTAAGCCTTTAGCAAAAAAGTAATTATGTATTTTACCCGACAACTCTTTGTCAGGATAGGCTTCATCATAAACAGAGAAATTACCGAAAGGTATATTGCTTACGACCAAATCATAAGTGCCATTATCCTGAACGGGAGTTTCTTCAAAGCCCGTAATATGCGTGTCCGTTTTAACATTCAGGCTGCTGTTGATTGCCGAAAGTACCAGACCGGTAAGCCGGTCTTTTTCTACCGCCGTAATTTGCTCCAGTTTCGAAAATGCATTAACGGCTTCACTAATAAACACACCGGAACCCGCAGAGGGTTCATACATTCGCTTTGGTTCAATGCCTTGGCCGCTAAGCGCAGTGTATAATGTTTTGGGAACAATATCAGGTGTATAAAATGCGGTCAGTACACTGTTACGTAATGAACCAACAATTTCTTTGTATTCCTTTTCTGAATAATTTTCTTTCAGCAGATCATGGAGCTGGATTATATCTTTGTGCAGTTTCAGATCCTCTTTAGTGGCACCATTGGTTTGCCATTCCTCCGGTGAACCATGGGGATATAATATGGCTTTGATACCGCCAAAGCCTGAATAGCTTTTCAAGCTGGCGACATCTTCCGCTGACAACGGATTACCTTTTTGATAGTCCAGTGCGATGCGGATCGCCTTTAGATTATCACGAAGTTTTTGGGATACATTATAAGCCATAACCACACATTTTCTTTCTTCACTTTTCTTTGACTTTACAGCAAATACTGATGTATCTGCCCAATAATGGCATATTTTAAATGCCTGTTTTCTTCATTTTCACGACTAAATCCAAAATCACTAAAGATGTCTTTGCAGGCTTCGATAAGATTTACGATCTCAAAAGTGAGAACCCCATTTTCTTTCAGCCGGTCGTAATCCTGTTTAAATTCTTCTTCGATAACTGACCGGATGTATAGATACCGTGAGGGTTTCAAATCCTCCGTCAGTGTCTCCAGGCAGAGCTCTTCAACAGCATATAGGGGCCTGCCTTCTGTAAGCAACTGCCCGGCGACCGGCATAATTGAATTTACCTTTTCTTCCAGATAACGGGTAACTGAATAATCTTCTTGAAGGCTAAACATTAGATCGGGATTGTTGTGGACGATGTACGTCCACAACTTTTCTTTGAGCATACTTTGCATATATCCCGTTTTAAACGCCAAAGAAGGATTGGATCACGGTAGCGACTACCACCAAAAAAATACAACTACCAAACCAGGCAGCGGCTACTTTGCCGGTATCCTGGTCACCGGCATTCCATTTCTGGTAGACTTTGACCGCCCCGATGAGGCCGAGTAAAGCGCCCACGGCATACATGAGCTGAGTTCCAGCAGCGAAATAGCTGCGTACTTTGGTATTGGCTTCATTGATGCCTTGAATACCGTCCTGGGCAAACGCCCCATAATGAATAGCGATGAGCGCCACTACAGCGCATAATATGATAAACCTTTTTCGGTTAAACCTTTTTCTTTTCCTTCTGCACATTTCCATAACACGTTTTTTTAAAGTTTCAAATCAATCAAGGGGAAATAAAAGAAGCGGAGCGGCTTCGCTATCACAGTACCCGTTAACCATCCACACTTTGCCCTTACGCATCGGGACGGACAGGGAGGCACACTCCGCTAAGGCTGTTACACGGCATCCTTCCACAACAAATCCACCTCATCTTCACTAAGTGTAACAGCACTATATTTTTCGCACTCTGATACGATCAGCTCATTGACAGATGACCGGAGGGGAGAATTCTGTACAGATGGATATTCCTTAAGTACCAGGTGCAGGTAATGTTTAAACTCTTGTGGAACCAGCTTTTTAGTAGAGGCATCTGCAATCACACCTTTCAGGCGCTCGATGAGATGTTCTACTTCTGCGAATTCATCATCTGAGGTTTCTTCAAAAGCATCTATTTCGGTTCCGCTGCTTTCTTCAGCGGACAAAATGGTTCCTCCGTCTGTATCATTGGACAAGGCTGCCTTGAAGTTCACTTTCCGTTTCCGGTAAAAGAATTCTTGGATATCGGCAGAAAAATATTGCACTACCACATACAGGTAATAAATGGCTAATAATATGGCGACTGCTATCAAGTAGTCTGTCCATGAAATGTTAGTTAACATACGCTTTTCGTTTTATCATTTTCTCAATTCAATCCGGCATTATGCCAGGTCATTTACTAAAGATTTCTATAGCAAAAGAACAAAGACAGAGAGGGCGTTACAAGTCCAACTTTTTCTGTACCTGAGTTGTACCCTTTGTACCCTGCTGATTATCAGCGAGAAAAAAATTAAGTGACGATTGAAAAAAATAAAAAAGAGCTTCCATAGGAAGCTCTCAAATCTTTTAGATATTGTAAGTGTTTTATTTTATTCCAGGTGGAATAATAAACACAGGCACTAAAGCATGATGCGCAATGTGCTCCGCGATGCTCCCCTTGAATAAGTGAGATAGTCCAGTCCTCCCGTGTGTGCCAATTACAATTAAATCCGCCTCCCATTCTTTTGCAATATTGAGTATCTCTTCTTTTGGAAAACCTTCCGGTGTAAAGCGATATAACTTTTTAGTGCCATTGTACATTTTGATTAACTGATCTATGGTTTCTTCAGCTTCTTTAAGTAATATCATTTCACTTACTTCTCTGGTTGGGCCAGTTTCTATATTTACATTTTCCTTTTGACGGTTGATGACAAAAAGCAAGGCGACTTCCGCATCCAACTGATGTCCTAAATCAAAACCTATTTCCGCCGCTTTCAGCGAAAAGGCACTGTTATCCACAGCGATGAGTATTTTTTTGTAAGTCATGATATGTTGCTTTAAAATATTTTAATGATGCTTATACCCGCTATTACTGCTAAAAGGCTTAGGGCATAACTGCCCACACTATATAAAATAAAATACATTGTATTTCCTTCTTGCAATAGCTTAATATTTTCATAGGCGAAAGTGGAAAAAGTTGTAAAACCGCCACAAAAACCGGTTATTAAGAACAGGCGCCAGTTAAGGGAAATCCAATGATATTTTTCGGAAGTACTGAATAGTAATCCAATGATCAAACTACCCAAAATATTCACTGTAAAAGTACTGTAAGGGAAAGCAGCGAGATGCCATTTAGAAAATAATATGCCTGTACAGTACCTTAGAAAACTCCCTAAAGCCCCACCTAAGCCGACGATGAAAAAAAGTTTAATCATATCTTATAATTGAGGGTATTCCCAGAACTCTACTTCTTTATAGATGACTGTGTTTTCTTTCAGGATGTCTTTATGGGTTATAAAGAAACGTTGCAGCTTTGCTTTTTCATCCACTAATTCTAAACAAACAGTTAAGCCCGATGTATCGCCTTCAATTGAATACTGAGTAATTTTTCCGCCTTTTTGTACCGCTGCATGGGTATGAAAAACGTGAGCATTCATAATACCGGAGACTTTTGCTTCCTCCATAATTTTTAAGTATTTGATTTTAGGAAAAAACTTTCTTAACAGGTTTTTGGATTGAATGGATTCTCCGGTAGTCATGTAAATACGTAGCTTTCCCATCTTAGTTATTTTGAGTTCCTCTGTCATTGGTTTTGAATTTTTTTTTTATGTCTTTAAGAGTGCGTTCTTCTGGATGGGATAAGTGAAATTTGGAGACGGCTATTCTTTGCGATCCATAAATACCCGAATGTCCACTAAAATAATAAGCGGTAAAGCACGCAACGGCGTAATAGATGAGATTATTGGAACCAAAAAGTTCTACTCCCATTAGTGTACATGCAAGAGGTGTATTGGTGGCTCCAGCAAAAACTGCAATAAAACCAAGTCCTGCAAACAAGTCAATGGGTGAGCCGCTCATTATCGCCAGGGTATTACCTAAAGTAGCTCCTATAAAAAATAATGGTGTCACTTCACCGCCTTTAAAACCTGTACTGAGCGTAATAGCTGTTAGAAGAAGCTTCCAAAACCAACTCCAGGTGCGTGAACCATTTAATCCAAAAGCAGAGATGATACTTACACCGCTATTGGGATTGGTAACACCTAATCCTAAATAGTCAAAAGTACCTAAGGCATAGCTGATGGCAATCACTAAAATCCCGCCAATTACAGGAGTAAGCCATTTGTTGTGAACGTATTTAGTTGCAGCATCTTTAATGCGATGTGACATTTCTCCAAACAAATATCCCGCTAAGCCGAAAGCTACCCCGGCAACTATTACTTTAAATAGCAGCCAGAGATCAAAAGAAATAAAGGGCATCCATTGCTTGGTATCTCTTATAAAGTCAATGGAGTATTGAGTGTGATGAATGCCGTAAGCAGAACAGGTTATGTCTGCCAGAATACTGGCAATGAAGCAAGGAATTAGTGCATCATACTTAATTCTGCCTATTGCTAAAACTTCCAAGGCAAAGATAGTTCCGGCTATAGGAGTTCCGAAAACTGCACCAAAACCTGCCGCCATACCACACATAAGCAATATGCGTTTATCACGATCCTTTAATTTGTACCATTTAGAGAAAAGTGACGAAACACTTCCCCCCATTTGAACGGCAGTACCTTCTCTACCGGCAGAACCGCCAAACAAATGAGTGATGACAGTTGAAAATAAAACCAATGGAGCCATTCTGGTAGGAATGCCGCCACCTGGTTTATGAATTTCATCCATTATGAGGTTGTTGCCTGCATCAGAATTTTTGCCAAACGTTTTATAAAGGAAGGTAATAAGCAACCCTGACAAAGGAAGCAGGAATATTAACCAGATATTATTCCATCTTACAGCAGTTGCAACATCCAAAAGCCAAAGAAATAAGGCTACTAATGAGCCTACAGTAATGGAAACAGGAATAACTAAAATTGTCCAATAAAGAAGGTGTCTCGCAATATTAAATTGTTCAAAAGAGTATGCAAATTTTTTCATCCTACAAATAGTTTACTTATTTATATTACTATCTGTAGGCGCCATTAGCTAATTAAAGCGGTTGGGTCAGGAAGACACCATTTCCTGTTATAAGAAACAAATATAGCAAAAAAATAGAAATTTGTTATATTAGAATAGTGTATGGTCCATTTACTATTCTGGAATCAATATTGTTTTATCTTCTCTATAATCTTTTCCAAAGTTTCAATGGCTATCTTTTTATCTCTCTCTTCAGCAGCATAAGATTTGCTGCGCATAGAATCATAGGAAAGCTCTTCTTTGTAAGGAGTAGAAAGATGCGGAACAATTGTTCTGAATACTTCGTTCATGGATCTGGCGATTAAGATTTTCATTTCATCAGCGGCTCGCAGTATAAGTGCAGCCTGATCTGTAGACAGAACGCACAGGACTTTAGATTTCTCCTTTTCAACCGGCCTCACTTCTTTGGGGCTTGCTGTTTTATCCTGAAAGGGAACAATAGAAAAATGAAGTTTCTTTTCAAGGTAAAAAACCTCTTGGGTAAACCAATTAGTTAGTTCCTGTTTAAGATCGTTTTGTTGGGGATGTAATGCCGTTTCTGCCTTTCGGCATAGTTGATTAAACTCTTTAAAATAAAAAAGCAGGCAATCCATTTTTTCTGAAAGATCTTCGTAAACATTTATTTTTTCTGCAACATTTTGAGTAAAGCAGTTCATGTATTCACTGCTGTTAAAGTTTAAATAAATAAGCAAGCGATCCAATGGAGAAAAAATGTGGCTTTTTACATCGCATTCTTTCAATTCAAGTTCATAAAGCAATTCCTTGACATAAAACATTTCATGAAAAGTAATCGGAGAATTGTTCTTACCTGGAAGTAGAAAATAATTTAGATATTTTACAACGATAACCTTAAGCCGATGGTCTACTGTCTGTGATGATAACTTTGTTTCCTGTTTCTTTATGCGTTGCGCTAATTCCTTTTGTATTACTGAAAGATAAGTTAAGGGGACACGTTCATCTAAAGGCAGATAAGTGGGAAAGCGACTTTCAATACAAAAAAGCAGTTCATCCAGGCAGTTAATGACTTCACTTGAAAGATGCCTGAGTGTTGTTCTTTTCTTGGGTATGGATTCATGATTCTGCGAAGCCTGGTCAAGCAGGATAATCAAAGCCGAATGGTATTGCTTAAGGAATAATTCAATCTGCTTTGCCTCAGTTAAGCCAAAGACATGATCTTTTAATAAAGATTGAAATTTAATCCTTTCCTCAGCCATTTTGGCTATGGCAGCTTCGATTTGCTGTTCAGTTATTGTGGCTAAATTGGTCTTCTCAGGGTTAAGAGATACGGTAATAAGAGAATCCAGCCAGTCCAAAATATATCTTCTGCACATATTTCATAGATTGAATAAGGGGAACATTTTCCATATCCAAAGTTGTCTGTTTATCAGTGCAAAGGAAATAAGGCATTTACCGCATTTTTGTACTTAAAATGTAGTATATTAATAACTTGCAAATAAAATCTGAATTATTTCGTCAGGACTTTAGCTTATTTAGAAGCTCTACTTTATTTGTAACCTCAACCTTCTCAAAAATGTTCTGAATATGCTTGGACACGGTCTTTTCGGAGATAAACAAAGCTTTAGCTATCGTTTTATACTGAATTCCCTTTAAGATAAGTTTAACAATTTCTATCTCTCTGTTGGTCAGTTGGTAAAGCTTGCATTTTTGGTCTACGGAAGGCAACAACTCGTTACCTGAGATCGTACCAATTTCCGGGACATTTAAAATCTTTAGGTTTGAAATTGATGAATCTATAATGGCCTTTTTCTGCTTCATAATGTTAATCAGCACAGTTTCAATTTTCTGATATAGTACTTCAAACGAGAAGGGTTTTTGTATAAAATCAATCGCACCCAATCGCAAGCCTTTAAGTTTATCAGTTGGTGCAGATTTTGCCGATAAGAAAATTATTGGAATGTGACCATAGGTGTCTTGGTCACCAATTGCTTTAACGAAGGCAAAGCCATCCATCTTATCCATCATAATATCCGATAAAATCAAATCAGGCAACGTGGGTAAATTCTCCAATTTTTTTAGTGCTTCTGCTCCATTTAACGAGCAAAAAATATTGTATCTAATGCTCAGCTTTTTAAATAGAAAATGAAGCATAGCCTTATTGTCTTCTATAAGCAGGATTGATTGCCGTTCGGGTAGATAAGGAGTATCAACAATATCGAGATTTTCAATGCTGTAAATCAGAGATTGGGTCTTTGATGTAGCCTGAGATTTAATATCACTGTCTTTTACATTGTATTTTTCAAAAGTTATCTCAACGGTGGTTCCCGGCATCTCAGTAGGATTGCTTTCAATTTGGATATGTGCCCCTAAACTATCCGTTACCTTTTTTACAATTGGTAAGCCCAGCCCCATGCCCTGCAATCCGGTTTTTTTATGGCTGATTTGGTAATATGGCTTGAATATTTTCTTTTGTAAATGGGGTAATATCCCTATTCCATTATCCTTTACAGAGAAGATGATTTTATCGCCAATACTCTTCAGTGCTATTTCTATATTTCCTTCCGCATTTGAAAACTTGATGGCATTTTCTATTAAATTATTCACAATTCTATTAATAGCATTAGGATCTGCGTTTACAAAAAGGCCTTCTTCGATATCCTTGACACACTGGAGGTTCTGTTTCTTGCAGTAATATTCAAACAGAATGAAGCTGTTTCTTATAATCTCACTAAAATCGGTTATTTGATTATGATTATAAACAGTAAAGCCTTTAGTAAACCGTTCGAGATCGAATAGATTTGTGATATCATTTGTGAGTTTGTCTATACCACCTTTTATAATGTCCAATTCTGCAACTGATCCGTATTTGGTGATATATTCCTCCAAATAATTATTGACAAGCGTTAGCGGTGTCTTTGTTTCATGAACGAGGTTAATAAAATTGTCGGTTTTCTGCTCGTTCATTTTCTCCAGTTCCTTTGTTCTTTTCTCAACCTCTTCCTGCAAACTTGTATTCCAGTTCAGCAGAAGCAATTCTGAATCTATAAGCCGTTGACGCTCCGATCTTGTTTGTTGGATATGCCGATGCATCTGTAGCCCGAATAGGAGTAGAAACCCTGTGTTGGTAACCGAAGCCTCTATTGCCTGACTTTGATCGAAGTATGCAATAAATGGCAGGCCGATCCAAGGCGTTAAACTAAAAAATAAAATCGCCATTTCCGTTCTTGATTCTATACTGCCAAACTCGTTGTTGTATTTAAATTGAATAGCTTTTACTAAAGAATAGATAACCCATAAAGCATACAAAACCGGCACTATGAGCAGTTGCTGTGCCGTCAGCAGGTTATCTGATTTGGCAAAAACGATAACAAAGGTGAGATAAGGAAGCATCAAGAACAGATAAACACCCTTGTAGACATGGAATTTCATTTTCTCTAACCCGAATGCTTTATACACATAATAGGGAAAATAACAGGGTGTGATAAACCCCGTAGCGTACGCAATAACTTCCTGAATAAAAAACGATCCCGGCAAATCAGAATCAGGCAGTAGGCCGCCTGTCACATTATAAATTATAAGTAAAGAAATAAGAATTATGTTTAGGTTGGTGTTCTTATCATCCGGCCGGGATAATTTATAGGTGGCCAGATAAAAAAGTATAACCGTTTCTAAACACACGAAAACAAACGTGACAATGTGCATTTCTGTTCCGAATACCAGCATATGCGCTATGGTTTAGCAAGCTCTCTTCTAAGAAAAAATAGTTTATAGCTTAAATCTGCTTCATGGTAGATATTAAAGCCAAACTTTTGATACCAGGGTAAATTTTTTAAAGTAGAGGTTTCCAGATAGATGGGTCTTCCTTTAACTCGGCTATCTTCTATTAGCTCATCCAGAAAAACACTTCCGATTCCAGTATTTTGAAAATCCGGATCAACCCCTATAAACCATAAATAGTACATGAGTTCTTTCGGCTGAGCTTTCTTGATCAAAGACTCCCTGGCAAGCGTTTTTTGTATGTTTTCTATACCGACACAGGAAAGAATCAATTTTACATCCAATAAAATGGATTTAATTGTTGTTTTCTTTTTATCCGGATATAATATCAATGCACACGCATTATTATAATCGGAAATGAAAACGTCACCAAATAAGTAACAGACTTCAAAAGAATAATCCATCAGCGCACTAATTCTCTTCATCCTTTTTTCATCTTGCTTTACAATGTAATTAACACTTTGGTTAGCTTCAAACGACTTTGTTAGTATATCTACTATTAAAGCCTTGTCAGTGTATTCTGCCTTTTTCATAAAATTGTTTTTATGTTGTTTTTAAGTTTATGTATGTTTTGTATCAACTGAAAGCATCGGGAGAAAATATACAAGCAGCAGTATGAGAAGAAATAAGATTACCAAGGCTATGATCGCTAAAACACGAAAAATTCTGATCCTTTTTGGAGGCGATACTTTTGGTTCTTTCAACCTTTTCGATAGATTGGCTTTTCTTTTTTTCATAAGTAAATTTTATTATTGCTATGTCATGTCATTTTATACCGACGGCTTTAAATGAGAGGATTGACGTTTAGGCCTGAAAAAAGAATAGGCTATCGCCAATAAAATCATAGTCATTATCCCTCCATACAGGAAATTTGTATTTGGAAAACTGCTTCCTAAAAAGCCTGCAACCGGATAGGCAATTGCCCACCACAGATGAGAAAAAGCAAAATGAGACCCATATACTTTTCCCTGTTCCTCCTCAGCTATATTTTCTCCAATCAGTGTTTCTGATGGTATTTCGGCCAGGCTCTGGCCTAATCCTGCCAACACCCATAATCCCAGTAGGAAGGAATAGTTCATGTAATTAGCGCTACTAATTGCCAGGGCAAGTATAAGTGCGCCAACTATCAGTGATACCTTTCGCGATTTTGATTTATCAATTGCACCTGAAACGAATGCGGCAACCGCAGCCCCAATACCAAAAGCCGACATCACCAAGCCATAGTGCTTGTCTGTGAGATGTAATCCGCTTTTAACATGTCCTATCGTGTTAACCAATATCTGTGCGCCTGCAATGGCAGAAACAAATTCAATGGACAAAGCAAATCGGATCAGTTTATTTTTAAACAGTAGCCTTGCTCCTTTAACCACATCCTGCCAGGTAGTCAGCGGTTTCTCATTAGAGAGCACTTCCTTTGATTTTTTAATTAGATTGCCCGGCAGCGTTACAATCAGGATACCTGCCAGAATAAAGGAAACTGCATCCACAAAGAAAATTTCCCTTGCACCCAGCCATATTGCTAATATTCCGGCTAAACCTGGCCCTAACATTCCTAATAGCTGATAGGTAGCGGTTGATAAACCTATAGCCTGCCTGTAAATTGCTTTATCTACAATTGTGGGTATAACCGATTTATATGTTGGTGTAAAGAAGGCGTTGAAAACATTCAATAGAAACACCAGAACATATATCTGCCATTCGGCTGTAATAAAGGGCATACAGGCAACAATACCCATGCGCATGAAATGGGTAATATAAAGTATTTTTTTACGGTCTATACGGTCTGCCAGAACTCCGGCGAAGGGAGAGAATATGATGAATGCGACTACCCGAAGAGTAAGGGCTGAAGAAAGAATTAATGCCGACCGTTCTTTTCCAAACTGATAGGAAAGTAAAGCCAGGCCAACCCAGGTAAAAGCATCCCCTAAAAGACTGATGGTTTGTGCAAAATAAAGTTTAGCAAACAGTCTGTTTTGTAGCGCATGAAATGGTTCAGACAGTTCATTTAGTATCTTTCGAATATTCATAACTTACCATTAATTGAAACTATCTCCCAAAGATTTATCCTTAGAGTTCATATTGTCCTTTTAATCTTAGGGTTACCGTAACATCTTTGCTTCCGTTATTTCTGAAAAACCAACCATGCTTGCCTTCATAAGGAGATAAAAAAGTACCCACCATATTATTAGCGTTAGCGATTGTGTAACTTTCAAAATAAACTGCTTTAGCGGCCTTTGCTTGTTTTACCTCGCCATGAAAATCAAAATATAGAATGCCATTATCTGTTGTCCATTCGTATTTCATACGGCCATGTTTGAGCATGTTTATTTTATATTCAATCCCTTTTCCTGCCGGTACTATTACTTCAACACTATCTTCTCTGTGTGTTAATTGTATTTCAGGAGCTGGATTATCAGCCTCCACAGGTCTTTGTACATCTGGTCCTGAACCTGCTTTTTCCATTTTTATCAAGGGAATATTATTTGACATAATTCCTGATCCGGCAGTTCCATTGTTGCCATCTTCAGGAATATACAACCTGGTAAAGCCGAAAGCTTTGCCTGCACCAGTGGGATCAATGCCATATTCAGCAGGGAGTACAGCTGTAATTAACAAGACAAATCCAACGAGCATTGCAGTGATAGTCGCTTTTATTATTTTCTTTTTTTCCAATATCGGATGATTAATTTCTGTCATTATTTCTTTTTTAAGATGTGATATAACCTGTTAACTGGTAGCCCAACAATAAGAAACCTGCTGCCATGAGCATGGTATTGGTGAGCGTAGAAAACCTATTAAAGCTGGGAGATCTTCGCCAAAGGGTAATAAGGATCAACACGAAAGCCAAAGCAATAAACTGTCCTATTTCTACACCGATATTGAAACCCAATAAGTTGGTGAACAAGCCTTCTTTATCAAATTTGAAATCCTGTAATTTACTGGCCAGTCCAAAGCCATGAAATAGCCCGAAAATTAAAACTGCTGCCTTTGTATTGGGTTGGATGCCAAAAAACCGTTTGAAGCCTCCTAAATTATCGAAACCTTTATATACTATGGAAAGTGCAATGATGGCATCTATAAGATAAGCGTTGATCGCAATATTGCTCATTACGCCAAACAATAAGGTTAAACTATGGCCTATGGTAAAAAAGCTTACATAAAGCAATACTTCTTTAGGCCGGTACAGGAAAAAAATAACTCCAACCAAAAACAGCAAATGATCATAACCTGTGAGCATATGCTTTGCGCCTATATATAAGAATGGGCCAAATGCTACACCATCGTTTCCTGATAAAAAGGCTTGAGTGTCTCCATCGACACCATGAGCCAAAACATTATTACTAACGCTGTACAATAGGAGTATAATAGCCAGTGATACAATTTTCCTTAAATTCATAATTTTTCCGTTTACTGAATAACTCTTCTCTCTGATATAACTCAAGAGAGAAGAGTCGGTCAAATTTTATTAATGTGTATGTCCATGAGCAGCATCGGCACTATCTTTTGCCATTTTATCGGCCGCAGCCTGGGTGGTATCTGTAACACTCATATTGTTGCTATCTGCACCCATTGTCTCTTGCTCATTTTGTGTAGATGCGTCAGATTCTTTGTTTGTATTATTTGAACAGGCTGATAATATGATACAAGCCATTGACGCAATGATGAATACTTTTTTCATGTTTGTTTTTTAAATTTTAGTGAATTAATTTTTGTTAATAGTTAATAAGAAATTGGTATTATTGGTTATTTTCAATACCTGTCAGCGGAAAAGCAAATAAAATATTGATATGTTACTTATTCTTCTTCTTCAGAATTCTTTAATGCAGACAGGATAGCGTAAGCATTCTTAACTACGACTTTAGTATTTTCTGCGTTCACGCCTTCAGGTAGAGTTATAGCTGTGTATCCTTCTTGTTCAATTCCTTTTTTAACCTGTTCTAACCGAAAGGTGTATCCATTTGAAGATTGCTCTGTTTGAAAGATCAGAAAATCATTTCCTTCCAACTGTACGATTGCTTCGGAAGGTATAGCATACTGTTTTTCTGAACCTGTCTCAATCCAGGCTTTTACATACATACCAGGTAAGAGATCTGGGTCTTTTTGATTTACAAAATGGCAGTGGACCGGTACCATGCGGTCATCGCCCGTTGATTGACCAATTAAAAATATCTTCGCTGTACGGTTAAAGTTGTTCTCCTTAGCTAATGAGAATCTAACGGTTTGCCCTACCTGTATCTTCCCCAGATCTTTTTCAAAAGCATTTAATGCCAGATGGAGATCATTCTTATTGATAATTTCAAACAGTACATCTGTTGGAGTTGCATATTTACCAATGTTTACATTACTGGTCTTGATATATCCGCTGATGGGAGCATAGAGGTTGGCCGTCCGTGTTATTTTTCCGATTTGTAAAGCCGACCTGCTGATACCCGCTAAGGCGAGTTGTTGTTCAATGCCGTTAATTCGGGCTTGCAAAACCTTGTAGTCTGATGCTACCTGCTGAAAAGTTTTTGCCGAGTTTACATCTTCTTCTCTCAACTTCTGCTGGCGTTGGTATTCCTGTTCAAGAAATTGCAGGCGGCCTTTGCTTTCCAGATACTCCTGTTGCATGGTGATAAAATCAGGGTTTTCAATAGTAGCTAAAACCTGTCCTTTTTTCACGGCTTGCCCTGGAAGCAATCCTGCCGTTTTAATATAACCCCCCAAGGGAGCAGAGACAGTTGCCGTACCTTTAGGCTCTACATCAATTACTCCATTAAGTTTGATGATGTTACTCAGATTGCGCATCTCAATGGTGCCAGTCTCAATACCCGCAAGCTGGTATTGAGCCGATGAAAAAGTGATTTGCTTTGCCGCAGTTGAGACTGTGTCTGTTGAATCGGCAGCAGTTTCTACCGCTGCTGTATTTTTTTCTGATTGCTTACTCCCACAAGCTGACAGGAACAAAAGGGCTACTAATGCTACCGGGATATGTTTATTGAATACTAAGTTCATTGCTCTTTATTTTATTAAATGGTTATTATTTAGTGCCTAACAGGGTTTCGATGGAAATTACTGCTTGATTATACTGGTAAAGATTATCCAGATACTCTGCCTGGATATTAATTGCCAGTGTGAGATTTTGAAAATGCTGGATGTAGGAGATATCACCGCTTTTAAAACCCTTTTCTGAATTATCAATAATTAGTTCTGCTTGTGGTAAAGCCAGTTTTTGATAATAATTTATGGTGTTTTGAAGCTTGTAATATTGTTGTATAAGCTTTTGCAGTTCTCCCTGAAGCGTTGTCTTAGTCAGGGCTATCTGAGATTGAGCGATATTCTCATTTATTTTCGCAGCATTTATTTTAGAGCGGTAACCGCCCGGTAAAATCGGAATAGACAGTCCAAGCTGATAAAATGAAAAACGGTCACTGCCGGTAAATTCACGATTGGCACCATTGATGTATTGAATACCTTTATAGGTTTGACTGCTGTAACCCAATACAATATCAGGCAGCATTCTGTTCTTTTCCACCTTGGTTTGTTGCTGATTAACTTTCAGTTCCTGTTGGAGATATTGAATTAGCGGACTTTGAACAAGTGAATTACTATCTGTTGGCAGCACCAGATTTCTTGGAGTCAATTTTGAATCAGCTATGATGATATTGTCTTGTGTATTCAATAAAGTTTGCAATTGCTTTTTAGCGATTTCTAAATCAGCATCATTCTGCTCGATCTTGTTCTTTATCTGCATAGACTGTGCAGAAGAAGTGACACTTTCCAGTTTAGTAGATTCGCCCGTTTGATAACGCAGGTTACTTGACCTGTCCAGATTACTGTAAATGCTGTCTTGATGAAGTAATAATCTCCTTTTATCTGTTACATATAGGTATTGCAGGTAAGCAGATTTTACATCTGCAATTAGATCATTTTCTTTGATCATTTTATACCGCTCACTGCTGCCAACTTTTGCTCCGGCCAGTTTGGTTTGACTGCTGTAAAGCGTAGGAAAATCCAATCGTTGGGTAACATTATAAATGTTATCCTGTAACGTGGGATTACTCACAACCCCCTGTGTGTAGAACAGGTCAGTTTTAGGAATGGTGACCGATCCCCGTTTGAGTGATTGCTGTAAGTCAATCTGGTATTGGGCAATCTTAATACTGTTGTTATTCTTTAAAGCCTCATCAATCGCCTGCTGCAAATTAAGCTTACGAGGCTGGCCTGGATTAATTTCCTGCGCCTGAACAATGGTAGTTTGAAAGAAGGAAGTGCCTAATAAAAACATCAAAATAGTAATTGCGGGTGTTGCCTTCTTTTTTTTCTTGCCGGTTGTAAAATAGATATAGAGTACCGGCAGTACGATAAGGGTAAGCAAAGTAGCCGTTATTAATCCCCCGATTACCACGGTAGCTAAAGGGCGCTGAACCTCGGCACCGGAAGAGGCTGAAATAGCCATTGGTAAAAATCCTAAGGATGCCACTGTTGCCGTCATTAATACCGGCCTTAACCGTACACGGGTTCCTTTCAGTACCCTTTCGTAAATATCATCAACACCTTCTTCAGCAAGCCGGTTAAATTCGGCTACGAGTACGATACCATTCAGCACCGCCACGCCAAATAGTGCAATAAATCCTACGCCAGCAGAAATACTAAATGGCATTCCTCTTATCAGTAGAGCGAAAACTCCTCCGATGGCCGATAGTGGAATGGCTGTGAAGATTAGCAGGCTCTGTTTAACGGAACGAAAAGTGAAATACAACAGCAATAAAATAAGCAATAAGGCTACCGGTACAGCTATTGCGAGCCGTTGCGTAGCTTCTTTTAAATTCTGGAATTGTCCGCCATAGGTTACGTAGTAACCTGCCGGTAAATCCACTCGTGATCCGATGATCTGCTGAATGTCGTTTACAATACTTTGTACATCCCTGTTACGAACGTTAAAGCCTATCGTAATCCTTCTTTTGGCATTATCTCTCTGGATTTGAACGGGGCCTGGTTTATAGGATATTGTTGCTACTTCGTTAAGGGGTATTTGCTGACCAGATGGCGTATTTACATACAAGTTTCGGACATCGGTTATGTCAGTTCTATACGCACTATCCAGCCTTACAACAACATCAAAACGCCTTTCCCCTTCATAGATCAGACCGGCTGATTTGCCTGCAAATGCTGTTTCAATAGCATTGTTGATGTCTTCCACATTCATGGCGTACTGAGCGATTTTATCGCGGTTAAGCTGGATTTGTATCTGCGGTAAGCCGGTTACTTCTTCTACATACAGGTCTTCAACACCATCAACAGGTCTTATTTTCTTTCCAACATCACTTGCCAGGTCTGAAAGAATATTTAGGTCTTCGCCATAAATTTTGATAACAACATCCTGTTTTGCCCCGGTAAGCAATTCATTGAAGCGCATCTGGATGGGCTGCTGAAAACTGAAGGTGGCATTCGGAATAACAGCAAGTGATTGCTGCATTTTCTGTATCAATTCTTCCCTTGATTCTGCGCTCGTCCATTCTTTGCGGGGTTTTAAGATGACCATCATATCACCTGCTTCTATAGGCATCGGATCTGTAGGAATTTCGCCTGATCCTATTTTATTGACGACCTGATTTACCTCCGGATAATTTTTTAATAATATGGTTTGAGCCTTTTGAGAAACATCAATCATTTGCTGGATGGAGCTTCCAACGGGAACCCTGGTTTCTACTGCAAAATCGCCCTCATCCAGTTGCGGAATAAACTCACCGCCCATGCGTGAAAAAGTAATGAGTGTGATAACGAATAATCCAATCGCAATGATAACAACCAGTAGCTTTCGGTGAATAGCGGTTTCAATAACCGGCCTGTACACACGCTGGAAGAAATTCATCATCCGGTCAGAGAAATTGGGCTTATGCTCGGTTTTACGGCTCAATGCAAGTGCCGACATCATGGGGACATAAGTAAGAGACAGCAAGAAAGCCCCTAATATGGCAAATGACACTGTTTGCGCCATTGGTGTAAACATTTTACCTTCCACACCCACCAATGCCCAAAGCGGCAGATACACAATAAGGATGATAATCTGTCCAAAAGCCGCAGAACTCATCATCTTACCTGCCGATTCCCGCACTTCTGCATCCATTTGAGTGGAAGATAATTTGACTACTCCGGGATGATGGTGTTTGCTCTGCGTAATCCTATGCATCACGGCTTCCACGATAATCACCGCTCCATCCACTATTAACCCAAAGTCTATCGCCCCAAGGCTCATCAAATTGCCGGATACGCCAAACAGATTCATCATAGCTATGGCAAACAGCATAGAAAGTGGGATAACAGAAGCCACAACCAAACCACCCCGAAGATTCCCCAGAAATAAAATGAGAACGAAGATGACAATTAAAGCCCCTTCGGCTAAATTTTTGGTAACGGTAGCAATGGCACTATCCACTAATTTCTTACGGTCAAGATAAGGTTCTATGGTAACGCCGTCAGGCAAGGTCTTTTTTATTTGCTCAATCTTCTCTTTTACATCAGATATTACCTGTGAGGAATTGGCGCCTTTTAACATCATCACTATTCCGGTAACCACTTCACCTTCTCCATTACGTGTAGCCGCACCATAACGTACACCATGCCCAAACTGGACTTTCGCCACATCACGAATAAGTACCGGTGTTCCATTATCGTTAGCTTTAATAACTATTTTGTTTAGCTCATCGAGGTTCTTAATCAAACCTTCACTACGAATAAAATAGGCATTGGGGTTTTTATCTATATAAGCTCCTCCTGTATTCTGATTGTTCTTTTCCAGTGCAGTAAAGATGTCCGCAATGGTAATATCCATGCTTTGGAGCTTATCTGGGTCAACGGCTACCTCATATTGCTTTACAAAACCCCCGAATCCGCTCACCTCAGCTACTCCCGGAGTACCTAATAACTGTCGTTTAATAATCCAGTCTTGTATAGTGCGCAGTTCGGTCGCATCGTATTTGTTTTCATACCCTTTTTCAGGATGAATAACATACTGATAGATTTCTCCAAGGCCAGTAGTAACAGGCGCCATTTCCGGCTTCCCGATCCCTTCGGGAATATCTTTTGCAGCAAGTGTAAGACGTTCCTGTATTTGCTGCCTGCCCCAATATAAGTCGACATTTTCTTCAAAAATAATGGTAACAATGGAAAGTCCGAAACGAGAAAAAGAACGCATATTCTTTATGCCCGGAATACTGACCATTGTCTGTTCTACCGGAAAGGTGACTAATTGTTCTACTTCCTGTGCTGCCAGGGTTGGCGATACTGTAATCACCATCACCTGGTTATCGGTAATATCGGGAACTGCATCTATGGGGAGTTTGGTTAACGAATAAGAGCCCCAGCCGATTAAAGCCAGGGTGAATAATCCGATAATTAATTTATTCTTTATCGAAAAATGAATGATTTTATCTAACATTTTTAGTTATTAGTTGAATGACATGAAAAGGGTATTTATAGCAGCAGATTGAAGCCAGAACAATAGCACATCTCATACAAAAAAGTATGGCTACCTTATTGGGGGTATTAATGCAATGTGGCTAATGCCAATTACTATTTGAAAATCATCAATAAAATAATTAAAGGCACCGAAACGAACATTCCGGCACTTATACAATGCAGTAATACTTGTAAAAAATTAACAGGAAGGAGGACCCCGCAGGGAGGAGGAGTTTAATTTGTAACTGGGTGGAAATGTTACATATTCCCAAAAACGTTGTTTTTTATAGTTTGCATACCAGACCAGAGGATATTCAACAGTAGTTAAAAATGGTAAATAATCAAGCGCCTTGATTGGGAAATTGGCTTTCTTCTCGGTGGCACCCAAATACACTAAATTTCTTTCAGCCGAACTATGCTGTAAATAAGAAAACGCATTTTGAATATCCTTTAACCCATTATTTGTTGAATGCGATGATGTAGCGGAATGTTCAGGTACATGGTCTTCATCCACATGAAAATGAGGAACAACATCATGCCCCATCATTACCACGAGGGATAAAAGAAATGCTATGTACCTGACTTGTTTCATTTGATCAAAAACACACAATTTGCCAATTTAGCTGCTAAAATAGCTAATAAATTTGGAAAATAGCTAAACTTTCAATAAGTTATACAACAAATCGCATTTGCTAATTGATCAAAAAATTTCTTGTGACCGCTTTTTTTATTAATAAATTACGCATTGCCTTTGCTTTTATTATAAGCCAGTAACCGCAGCCCGTTAAAAACCACAATAAGTGTAGAACCCTCATGTCCAATTACAGCCGGGCCAATACCTGTTATGCCTGCTATGGTGAGGGGAATGAGGATGACTACCATGCCCAGGCTAATCCATAAATTCTGCTTAATGATGCTGCGTGACTGGCGGCTTAATCCTATGGCGAATGGCAGATTATTTAATTGGTCAGCCATTAATGCAACATCGGCTGTTTCCAACGCAACATCAGATCCGGCAGCACCCATAGCAATACCAACAGTACTTTTAGCCATTGCAGGAGCATCATTTACACCATCACCCACCATTGCGACTTTGCCCTTATTAGCTGTTAAATCTTCGATGGATTTCACTTTCTGTTCAGGTAGTAAATTGCCCCAGGCATCGGTAATTCCGATTTGCTTAGCTACAGCTTCTGCTACTTCCTGATTATCTCCCGTTAGCATGATCATTCGCTTAATGCCAAGTGACTGCAGCTGTTTTAAAGTTTCTGCTGCTTCTTTCCGGGGAACATCCATTAAGGCTATCAGACCAATCACCTGATCATTGCGCTGAACAATCATTGTTGTATTGCCTTCTTTTTCCAGTTTGTTAACCTGTTCAATAACATCCTGTGAAAGATTTTTAAATAATTTCTGATTTCCAATAATAATTTTTTTGCCGTTCACTTCTGCTTTAACACCATGCCCGGTAACAGCTTCGAGATTTTGAGCGGAAAGAATATCTTTTTTTAGTTTATCCAGACCACCTTTTACAATAGCGGCAGCAAGAGGATGGTCGCTTAATCTTTCAACCGCTACAGCCATCTCTAAAACTTCATCTTCTGAAACATTATTAAGCCCAACTATATGGGTTAATTTAGGTTTGCCTTCAGTTAGCGTACCCGTTTTATCAAATGCTATTGCGGTTAAGCCACCCAATTCTTCTAAAGGGCCGCCACCTTTTATCAGTACGCCGCCTTTAGCTGCCCTGGCAATTCCGCTTAAAACGGCGCTTGGTGTAGAGATCGCCAGCGCACAGGGACTGGCTGCAACCAGTACGGCCATCGCCCGATAAAAACTTTTACTAAATGGCTCATCCACCACCACAAAAGCAAACAATAAGATCACAATCAGAGCTAATACAGCAGGAACGTAATATTTTTGAAGCTTATCTGTGAATAATTGCGTGGGCGATTTTTGAGCTTCTGTATCATTCACCAGTTTAACCAACCTGGAAAGCGTGGAATCAACAGCCAATTTGGTAACCCTCACTTCCAGTACCTGACTTCCATTAATAGTTCCGGCAAAAACTTTATGCTCTGGTTTTAAGCTTTTATCATCACGATAATCCTTCTCCGGATCGTCCACCGGTGATTTATCCACAGGCACACTTTCTCCCGTGATCGGAGCTTGGTTCACGCTACTTTCTCCTTTGATAACCACACCGTCAGCAGAAATCTTACTATTAGGTTTTACAAAAATCACATCGCCTAATTTTAGTTCTTCGATAGGCACTTCCTGTTCACCGCCATCCTTTTTAATAAGGGCTGTTTTTGGTGCCAGTTCTGCCAGTGACGCAATAGACTTCCTTGCTTTATTCATTGCATAATGCTCTAAAGCATGCCCCAGACTGAACAAAAAGAGCAATAATGCTCCTTCTGCCCATTGTCCCAGGGTGGCCGCACCAACAGCCGCTACCAGCATCAAAAAGTCAATTTCGAAATGACCTTTGATAATACTTTCAAAAGCTTCTTTTGTGGTATAAAATCCTCCAAAAAAATAGGCAATGCAATAGCAGGCCAGACTAATCCAGGCTGGTAAGTCTTTAATGAAAGATAAACCAAATCCGGTGGCGAGAAAAGTGCCACAAATAAGGCTGAAAATCAGTTCCGTATTCTTTCCGAAGATACCATTATCATTATGTGATTGATCATCGTCTTTTTTGTTATTATTATTATCTTCAGGATGATCACCCTCAGCCATCACGTTATTATTATGATCTGTTGTCAGTTTGTTTTTATGTTTTTTCATAAATTGTTTTCGTGTTTTAACCTTCTAAATCAAGAAACCATTCTTCAGCTTGCCTTATCCCTTCTTTTAAAGCATCCCGCCTGGTGTAATTATTTTTTGTGAGCAGTGCTGCGGCTATTTCGATAGCTTTTTCCCTCACCTTCGGTTTTAAATTTTGTAAATCCGCTTCAAATTCATTAAAAATTTCTTTCATCATATGTTGTTAAAACAGCCGGACATTGCCCGGCTGTATATTTGAAATTTATTCCTCTTCAGCACTGTTTTTCATTTTTGAAAGCAGATCATACGCCCCGTCAATGACAATCTCCGTTTGTGCATTAAATTCTTGCGGGAATATCACTTCTGTATAGCCGTTTTCTGTTACACCAGTTTGAATTTCTACCATCCGGAAGCTATAGCTTTTGTTGTTTTGCTCAGTTTTATCAGCTTCAGGCAAAAAGATGTAACTCTTTCCTCCGAAATTAACAACCGATTTTTCAGGAAGAGCTGTTACCTGATTACTGCCAGTTTCTATAGAGGCTTTCAGGTACATGCCTGGTACCATTGCCGGATCAATTTTTTCTGTTATGCGACAATTCACGGGTATGCTGCGATCTTTATCTATTTCTTTTCCAATCAAATAAATTTTAGCAGTATGCGAGGCAGAATCATTTGCCAAAGAGAAACGGACCATTTGTCCTATTTTTAATTTAGGAATATCCTTTTCAAAAACATCTAATTCTACATACACGTTTTCTGCGTTCACAATCCTGAACATCATATCATTTGGACTGACATAAGTACCCCGGTTAACATTAACCTGGGTTACAAAACCATTAATGGGTGAATAAATGGAAACTGTGTTTTGGATGCCGTTCTTTTCCAAAGTATTCACATTGATGTTCAATAATGACAGCTTGGCCTTTAAGCCTTTTACGCTATTCTGAGCACCCAAATAGTCTGCTTTGGCTTTTTGTAGCGTTTTCTTGGCATTGATATTTTGCGCAGAGAGTTCCTGCTGACGGTTATACTCTGTAGTTAAAAACTCCAACTGGCTTTTGCTGTCTAAATAATCCTGTTGCAACTGGATGAATTCAGGGTTCTCTAATGTAACCAACCGTTCTCCTTTGGAAACACGCTTGCCTTGTAATAGTGAAGTCGCCTTTACAATCCCGCCATAAGGCACTGTGATACTTACTGCATTTTGTGGAGGCACTTCCAATTTACCGTTCACCTGAATGGCAGCACTTAAATTCCGCAGCTCAGATTTTCCGGTCTTTATTTTTATTGCCTGATATTGCTCTGCGCTTAGGCTAACAGTGTTTTGCGGATCTTCAGTAGTTTCGGTAGCCACTTCCGTATTTGTCGATTGCTCATTCTTTTTGTTTGTATCGCCGCAGGCTGTAATCTGTATGGTAACATAAGCAGCCAATAATAAGAATGACTATTTTTTGATCTTTATCATGTTAGAATATTATTAAGATTTATCTGTTAATAGTTTGACCAGACAGATACTGCAATTCAATAATAGATTGATTGAACTGATTGACTGTTTGGAGATAATTTGACCTGATTTCCGAATAGGTACGTAGTGCCTGCAACAGTTCTACATATTGGATCTCTCCCTGTGTAAAAGCCGCCTGCGATTGTTTTCTTAAGAAATCAGCATTGGGCAGTGCATTCTGCTCATAATATTCCATGCTTTTTAACTGTTTCAGGTATTCTTCCACCGCTTGTTGGTACTGGCCCTTAACGTTCGTTTCATATAAGGAATATTGCGTGGCAGCAATCCGGGCACCAGTCTTTGCAGCCTTGATACGATTACTGTAAGCGGAGAAAAACAGAGGGATTTGAATACCGGCCTGAAATCCTGAAAAACGATCTCCCGGGCCTGAATATATATTCTGTCCGTTGATGTTTTGAAAACCACGGATGCTTTGATTAAAATACCCAATGGAGAAATCAGGGCCTGCATTGGCTTTCTCCACCCCAACAGTCCGGCCCGCTACTTCTATTTGTTGTTTCAATAAATTCAGTAAGGGCTATTAATTGAATCCTGGCGGTTAAGCAATGCATTAATACTTTCTTTCTCTATTGTTGCATCTGAAATAATTACAGGTTGGCTGCTGTTCAAAAGTATTTGCAGTTGTCGCTGATAGATCAGGATGTCTCCTTTGTTTTTCTGTATAGTGTTCCTGATTTCATTTAATTGCGTTTCTGCGGTTTTAGATTCCAGCAACGTACTTTCCCCGGTTTCATACCGCAATTGCGCCGCTTTTAAAAAGTTTTGATAAACGGTATCCTGACTTTGCAATTGCATGTTCAATGCAAGCAGATAGTTTAGCTGATAATAAGCCGATTTGACATTATATACCAGTTCATTTTTGGTGACCTGCACATTCAACTGCCGTTCTTTGATCCTTGCTTCACCCAAACGTTTCTTAGCACCGATTAAGCCAGGGTTTGGAATAGGCTGGGTTATTGAGAAATAGTTATCATTTAGATTACTATTTGCCTGACCATATTGCGCCCCAATTTGTGTCTTCCCAAGATCGAAAGCAGACTTCTTGAGAAACTCCTGTTGGTTTACTTCTAATGTAGCAGATCTTACTGACGCGTTTTGTTGTATTGCAATCTGGATTAGTTCATCCAAGCTTTTGGCCGGAGGATTGATTTGCGCCTGAGCGAATGAGCCAGTTAGCAGCAACAATAAAATAAGCGGTGTTTTCGCTCCAAATTTCATTTTCTTCAATTTTATCGTTTCAAACCAGGTGTATAGTACAGGTAGAACCAGTAACGTAAGAAGGGTAGCCGTAAGCAAACCGCCGATTACCACTGTAGCAAGTGGCTTCTGAACTTCCGCCCCGCTACCATGAGATAAAGCCATAGGTAAAAAACCAAGTGAGGCAACTGTTGCCGTCATTAGTACCGGCCGTAAACGCATCCGTGTACCAATCAGTACAATTTCCATAATATCGGTAATGCCTGATTTTTTTAACCGGTTAAATTCGGCGATCAATACAATGCCATTCAGTACTGCGACACCAAAAAGAGCGATGAACCCGATGCCCGCTGAAATGCTAAAAGGCATATCCCTGATCCATAAAGCGAACACACCGCCTATAGCAGATAAGGGAATAGCTGTGAAGATCAGTAGAGCCTGTTTGATAGAATTGAATGAAATGAATAAGAGGAACAGGATCAACAAAAGTGCTACGGGCACCGCTATACTTAGACGGGCACTGGCTTCCTGAAGGTTTTCAAAGGCTCCTCCGTAAGTGATAGAATAACCAGGATCAAATTTTACCTGCTGATCAACCTTCTGCTGTAATTCAGTTACCAGGCTTTCCACATCTCGTCCACGAACATTGGTACCCACAATAATTCTTCGCTTTGCATCATCACGCTGGATCTGGTTGGGTCCAACCTCAATTTGAACATCTGCCAATTGGCTGACCGGAACCTGTATGCCTGTAGAAGTGGTTACGGAAAGATTTCGGATATCCTCAAGGCTTTGGCGGCTTTCTTCTTCCAGGCGCACAACCAAATCAAACCGTCGTTCACCTTCAAAAACCAATCCTGCCGCTTCACCTGCGAAGCCTGCTCTTATCACTCTGTTTATATCTTCGATGTTTAATCCGAAACGGGCGATTTGAGCCCGGTTATAATTAACCACGATCTGCGGAAGTCCGGTTACCTGTTCCACATAAATATCTGCCGTACCTTCTACCGTACCGGCAATGTTTCCAACCTGTGCAGCGTATTCAGCCAGTTTATTCAGATCTTCGCCGTAGATTTTAATCACGACATCCTGCCTGGCACCGGCCATCAGCTCATTAAACCGCATTTGAATCGGTTGCTGAAAACCGAATGTTACACCCGGAACATTCGCCTCTAATTTGGCCTGCATTTTTTCAGCAAGTTCGTCCCTTGAAGATGCACTTGTCCACTCGGACTTATCTTTCAGGATCACCATCATATCAGCAGCTTCCACCGGCATGGGGTCAGTAGGTATTTCAGAAGAACCGATTTTATTGACGACCTCTTTGACTTCGGGAAAATTATCAAGTAATACTTTTGCACCACGTTGAGTAGCATCAATGGTTTGGGATATACTGCTACCCGTCATTACCCGTGTTTCTATGGCAAAATCACCCTCGTCCAGGGTTGGAATAAATTCAGCACCTAAAAATTTGAAGGTTACTAAACTCAAAACAAACAAAACAACGGCAATGCTTACTGTGATAATCCTTCTTTTTAATGCCAGATGAATCAGCGGCGTGTAGAGCTTCTGGAAGAAAGCCATCATTCGATCTGAGATATTTTTTTTGTGAGTTACTTTCTTACTTAAAAAAAGTGCACTCATCATAGGGACATAAGTAAGAGAAAGTAAGAATGCACCCAGAATCGCAAAGGAGACGGTTTGAGCCATCGGACGGAACATTTTACCTTCAATACCAACCAAAGCCAGAATGGGTAAATACACAATGAGGATGATAATCTGCCCAAAAGCCGCAGAACTCATCATTTTCTTTGCAGAACTATTTACCTCATGATCCATTTCCTGCCCTGTGAGCCTTCCATCATGCTTTCGGGACGTGATCTGATGCAATACACTTTCCACGATAATCACAGCTCCATCCACGATCAAACCAAAATCAATAGCACCCAAAGACATCAGATTGCCGGACACTCCAAAAACTTTCATTAATGAAATGGCAAACAACATGGCCAGCGGAATGACAGAAGCCACTATTAATCCTGCTCTTAGATTTCCGAGGAAAAGCACTAAGACGAATATGACAATTAAAGCACCTTCGGCAAGGTTGCGGGTCACTGTACTAATGGCATTATTGACCAGTTTGGTACGGTCTAAGAAAGGTTCGATGACAACACCATCTGGAAGTGTTTTTGAGATTTCCGCAATACGTTCTTTGACATCTCCGATCACTTTGGAAGCATTGGCTCCTTTCAGCATCAAGACCAGTGCACCTACCACTTCACCTTCAGTGTTTCTTGTCATGGCACCGTATCGGATCGCTGATCCGTATTGCACAGTGCCTACATCTCTTATTAATATCGGTGTGCCATCGGATGTGTTTTTAACCACAACGTTTCGGATATCATCCAGATTTTTAAGCAATCCATTGCTTCGGATGAAGTAGGCATTCGGTTTCTTATCAATATAAGCACCCCCGGTATTTTGATTGTTCTTTTCAAGTGCATCTAAAACATCGCTGATGCTGACACCGATTCCCCGAAGTTTATCAGGATTGAGGGCGATTTCATATTGTTTGAGATAACCACCAAAGCTGCTCACATCGGCAATCCCTTCTACACCCAGTAACTGTCTTCTCACAATCCAGTCTTGAATGCTTCGCAACTCCATAGCAGAGTATTTTTTTTCATAGCCGGGTTTAGCCCGAACGATGTACTGATAAATTTCTCCTAAACCGGTAGATATGGGTCCTAAAGTGGGTTCACCCATTCCTGCCGGAATCTGGTTCTTTGCATCGCTTAGCCGCTCATTAACCTGTTGCCGGGCCCAGTAAACATCCACATCATCTTTAAAAATGACGGTTACAACAGAGAGCCCAAAACGGGAGAATGAACGTATCTCTTCCTTCTCAGGAATAGTTGCCATTGTTTGTTCTATAGGAAAAGTGACAAAGCGTTCTATGTCTTCTGCACCATTTGAAGGAGAGACGGTGATGATCTGTACCTGGTTGTTGGTGATGTCCGGTACTGCATCAATAGGTAATTGCCTGAGGGAAAAAATCCCCCAGACGATCAGGCCCAATGTAAACAGGCCAATGATCAGTTTATTATGTATGGAAAATTTAATGATCTTATCCAGCATTTCTTATTTATTAAAGTGATACGAATAGAAATGCCATAGGCGCATAAAGACAGCTGCTCCCAGAATTGCGGCCAGTAGATAATATATTATCAGCCGGACAATTTGGGCAGTAGAAACTTTTCTTTTCTTTTTTCTGCGTTTTTTTATCTGCTTAGGCATTTGTAATGGTTAGAACCAATACATGTACTTGAATGAGCTGCATTATTGCAGTCATAGATCTCTAATTTTAAATAAAGAGAAGTACTAGCCTAATTGAGGAGGTTGCCAGATGGGAAGGCTGATATTTATGAATTCTCCCTGCCTATAATCTGTATAGGCCGGAGGATAAATCGGAGGATGAAAAGCGACAGCAAACAAAGTCTGAGCGACAGTTGGAAGTGAGAAGCAGGCACATGTGCAAAAAGGACTGCATTCATCAGTTTTATTCTGATGTTGCTCTGTAGTTTTCTTTACAGATTCATATTTGGCATTGCCTTCCATAATAGACACATCAGTACAGGGCACAAAATGCGCTGCCATAATGATGATGATCCATATGAAAGAAAATAACTTCATTGTATATTTTGCAAATATAGGATTTTTTATTTAGCAGGTTCTATATGGATCATCACATCTATAAATTGGGGTAAGCTATTCTGGATATGGTTTTTTGCCTTATGCGCAATAGCATGTCCTTCTTCCACAGATAGATTTTTATCGACCCAAATGTGAAGGTCTGCATGATTCATCACACCCATTTTTCGGGTATGACACTTTTCAACGAGTATGACATCCTGAACTTCAGCAGCCAGTAGTCTGACTTTTTGATTAAGTTCAGGCTCAAGGTCTTCATCCAGTAATTCACCGATGGCAGGTCTGCAAATTAAGTAGGCATTAATCAAGATTATGGCAGAAGCGAACAATGCCGCATAGTCATCAGCCACTTCATATCCTTTACCACCAATTAAACCAATTGTAATACCTATAAATGCTGCCGCAGAGGTAATAGCGTCACTACGGTGGTGAAAAGCATCTGCTTTTACTGCACCGCTGTTAATTTCGAGACCGGTTTTTAAGACATAGCGGAATAATAACTCTTTTGTAGCAATAACCACAACAAGAATTATTAAAGTATAAGCGGCTGGCGTTTTATGCGGGGTTATAATATTATGAATACTTTCTTTAGCAATAATAAACGCGGCAATCGCTAAAGCGATTGCAATCCCGAGGGCTGTAAGTGCCTCGGCTTTGCCGTGTCCATAAGGGTGTTCGTCATCAGCGGGCTTTGCAGACCATTTTAAACCTAACCAAAGCATAGTGGATGTAAAAATATCAGCAGTAGATTCTATGGCATCGGCTATCAAAGCATAGGAATGGCCGAATATACCACCCAATGCCTTGATTATTGCCAGGACACCACTTACTATGATGCCAATTAAAGTTGTTCTTAGTCCCCTGTTCGGAACAGTAATCTTCTCGTTTGAAACTTCCATAGATTATTTGTAGTCGCTACAATCTGAAGCTGGTGCATGAACACCGGCACCCTGTTCATAAACTAAAGACGCACCAAGATGGCCGGTATATGCAAGTGCAACTGACCCTGCAACCATTAAGATAACACTGCTAATGAATAACCATTTTTTAGCATTCACGGCAGCAAATTTATGCGCTATGTCTGCGATTGTAGCACCCGAAAAAACAAAGCTGGTTACGTTGGCCCAGTACAAATGATCTTTTAAAACGAACGGATCACATATTCTTCTTACCTCGGAACTATAAGCCAGTTTACCCGTGTAAAATGCAAGCCATAAAAGTATTGTGCCGCTCCACAAGAGTAAGGACATGGTAAATTTCAGGTGGCCAGCCAAAGTTCGTTTTCTATTGGCAAATAGAGCCAGCATACCCAGTGCAGTGCTTAATAATAAAAAAGCTATTGGAAAATGAACAGACAATGGATGCCAAAGTTCAGTTCTCTCAATCCCAAAGTTTTCATACATTTTATTGAATGATATTGACTTCCATAGGCTCTAATCTGTTCCCTTTTTTCTCTACTGTTACTTCAAGATTTTGCCCTTCCTTCAAAGCGTCAAAAGAAGCTGTTTGTCCATTTTGCATCAGCTTGGTTTGATCCGTAAAATAAAGTTCTAACATCTTCCCGTCGCTTGTTTTAACATAAACTTCCTTTTCGTCTGGATCTACCTTATTAGCGGTCCCTGTATAGGTTCCTGAAGGAACAACATCAGTATTTTCTATTTCAGTACTGCTGCTATTGTCACCACCATTATTACAAGCCTGAAAAGCGATTAAAGTTGATGCTGCAAGTGCTACCGTTAAAATTACTTTTTTCATGATTTTCTGTTTTTATTACTGTTATCAATTAATTCTCTATTGTTCCACAATTATTAGTCCATTTAACTTTTTCCTGAATAGGTCTCCTTTTAGATGGAGCAAGCAGCGGTTTTGCCACATATCCTACATAAAAGAACCCCAGCAACTTATCTTTCTCATTTAAATGAAAGTGTGATTTAGCTTCTTCAAAATATGTAATTCCAGCCGTTGTCCAGTAAGAACCCAAGCCGTAAGCGGTAACGGTTAAAAACATATTCTGAACGGCACAGGCAACGGCTTCTATTTCTTCTATTTCAGGAAGCTTATTCGTTTCATTTTTTTTCATACCAATAGCGATAACGTGAGAGGACATCAATGGGTAATCAATTAATTTTTTATACCTGCTTTCATCAAAGCTATTGCCTGAATATTTCTTATAAATTTCTGCCTGCAATTTCCCAAAGTATTTCAATCCTTCGCCTGTAAAAACAGTAAACCTCCAGGGTTCGGTTTGTTTATGATTTGGAGCTCGGTTAGCATTCTCCAGTATTTGCCAGATAATCTCATCGGGTATCACTTTTCCTTTTTCATATTGATAAGGATAAATGCTGCGCCTATGCAGTATGATTTTATTTAATTCTTCAACATTATATTTTTCTTTCATTATATATTTCCGTAGATTTTTTTTTAAAACCCTTAATCATCGGGAGAAATATCAGCCATTATCATTAAGTCTCACAGATATTGAATTACTATGTGCAGGTAATTTCTCGGCCTCTGCCATTTCTTTTACAATTGGGCCTATATTTTTTAAGCCTTCAATTGTTAATTCTTGAAAGGTTACCTTCTTTATAAAACTATCTAATGATACTCCGCTATAAGCAATTGCTGATCCGTTTGTTGGCAATGTATGGTTTGTACCAGATGCATAATCGCCTACGGACACCGGTGTATGATGTCCTATAAATACTGATCCAGCGTTTTCAATATTTTGTGAAATATCCTTTGCATTTTGAGTAGCGATGATCAAATGTTCAGGTGCATATAGATTACTGAAAGCAATTCCCTCATTCAGGTCTTTAACCAAGATCAATCTAAAATTCTTAATTGAAGCTTGAAGTATTTCAAATCTTGAATTAGTCTCAATTTGTTTTTTCAAGTGAATTTGGACGTTATCGAGTAAATCTTGTGAAGTAGTTACTAATAGGCAATGACTATCCTTACCATGCTCTGCCTGAGCAAGTAGATCACTTGCAACATACACAGGGTTGGCAGTATGGTCTGCAAGTATTAAAACCTCAGAAGGGCCTGCAAACAGATCAATGGCTACTCCATCCTTATTTACTAATTGTTTTGCAACAGCTACATACTGGTTACCAGGACCAAAAATTTTAAAAACTTGTGGGACCGTTTCAGTACCGTATGCCATTGCTGCAATCGCTTGGGCACCACCTATTTTAAATATTCGATGAACACCTGAAAGCTCTGCTGCATAAATTATGGCAGGATGTATGGTTTGGTCTTTTTGCGGCGGTGTGCATATCACTATTTCAGAACATCCTGCTACCTTTGCAGGAACAGCCAACATTAAAACTGTTGAAAACAGAGGAGCTGTGCCGCCAGGAACATAAAGCCCTACCTTTTGAATAGGTAACGACTTTCTCCAGCAATGAACTCCAGGCATTGTTTCTACTTCGAGAATAGGATCTCGTTGTGCTTCATGAAATTTTTCAATATTCTCTTTCGCTTGCTTTATTGCTGATTTCAAATCATCACTTAACTGTTGCGAGCATTGAAGTTTTTCGTCTGGTGTCACTTCCAGCGTATTCAGTAATACACCGTCATGTTCATGGGTATATTTATGAATAGCTAAGTCCTTTTCTTGTTTTACTGCATTTAATATAGGCTGAACTATCTGCTCAACTTCAGTATTATTCTTACCTGGTCTCAATATGAGCCGCTTTATTTCATCAGGTGTTATATTACGATATACTTGCATGAGCTGTTTAATAAATTTGAATGTTTTCTTTGAAAACATTTTATTATGTGTTTCCCATTATGGAGTTTAGTAGCATTATAATTATCTCAATAATCTCAATCCGCTTAATATTACCAACACCGTACTTCCTTCATGTCCAACTACTCCTTCAGGCAGATTAACCACTCCACCAATAAAATTCAAGGTTACCAGTGTAAGCACCACGGCTATTGCAAAAACTATATTTTGTTTCACAACCCTGTTGGTGCGCTTTCCTAATGAAATAGCAAACGGAATATTTTCTATATTGTCTGCCATTAAAATAATATCTGCGGTTTCCATCGCCACATCCGTGCCTCCGCTACCCATTGCTATGCCAACCGAAGCGGTTGCTAAAGCCGGTGCATCGTTAACGCCATCACCAACCATTGCTACCTTGCCATATTTACTTTCGAGTTTTTTAACCGCTTCTACCTTTTGTTCTGGTAAAAGTTCGGCATATACTTCGTCAATTCCGGCTTGTTTTCCAACGGCCTTACCTGTGGTTTCGCTGTCTCCCGTTAATAAAGCTACTTTTATGCCCATCGCTTTTAATTCATCCACTACTTTTTTTGCCTGTGGACGAATGGTATCCTGAATAGAAAGCAAGCCGATTAGTTGTTCGTCCGCTGCAACAAAAATTACAGTCTTTCCTTGCTCTTCCAGCTCATCAATCTTTTGTAAATGCTTTTTTTCGATGGTTAGATCTTTCAGCATCTCAAGTTTGCCTATTTTATACGCTACACCATTTAAAGATCCATGAACTCCCAAACCATGTATGGCTTGTAATTCCTTTGGCCTTTCTAAGGATATATTCTTTTCATTGGCTGCTTGTACAATGGCTTTGGCAATAGGGTGCTGTGATAGCGTTTCGATGGATGCTGCCACACGCAACAATTCCATATCCGTAATATTTTTTAAGGCAACAATATCAATTACCTTCGGTTTACCGCTGGTAAGCGTTCCGGTTTTATCAAAGGCAACCACTTTAACACCGCTCACATTCTCAAGGTGAACTCCTCCTTTGAATAAAACCCCTTTTCTTGCTGCATTGGAGATAGCTGATAAAAAAGCAGGCATAATAGAAGAGACCAGCGCACAGGGAGAAGCAACTACCAGAAAAATCATTGCCCGGTAAATCGTTTCACTCCAGGTCCAGTTAATTAAAAATGGTGGCAGGGTCATCAGTAATATCGCAACTGCCACTACAATCTTTGCATAAACACCTTCAAACCGTTCTACAAAAAGCTGTGTTGGTGGTTTTTCATTCTGTGCCTCCTGAACAAGGTGAATAATCTTCGCCAGCATGGTTTCTTCAGCCGGCTTGGATACTTCAATTTGCAATGCTCCCTGTCCATTAATCGTTCCTGAAAAAACTTCATCGCCTTCCTTTTTGTCTACAGGTATAGCTTCACCTGTGATAGAAGCCTGATTGACAGCTGAAAACCCGTCCACAATAACTCCATCAGCGGCAATCCGGTCGCCTGGGCGAACTATTATAATATCTCCCTTTTTAAGATCTTCTACTTTTACCTTTTTTTCGACACCGTTCTGAAACAATACGGCCACCTCAGGTCGTAATTTCATAATAGATTGGATAGCCTTATTTGTTCTTTCCATTGTGTAGCCTTCTAAGGCACCGCTTAATGAGAAAATGAAAATCAGAATAGCGCCATCCATCCAATAGCCAATCGCAGCTGCACCAATCGCAGCTACAACCATTAATAAATCTACGTCCAGGTCTTTTTCTTTAAAAAGAGTTTCTAATCCTTCTATCGCTTTTTGATAACCCCCAATTACATATGCGAAAATGTATAGCGTAATTTCTAAGACGCTCATTTCATTCTTTCCCGCCCACCAGGCAAGGCCAATAAACAAGAGGCATAAACCGGTAACGATAGCCGCCCCGTGTCGCTCCCAAGCACCGAAAGACAATCCTTTGTTTGGTTTTGATAATATCATTGCTTGATCCATAATTCCTTATTTGGGTAGAATAAACTTCTTAATAACACTTCCTAAATCCTTCTCCGAGAACCACAGGTCATTCGGATGCAGGTGTAAAACAGGTGCATTAGTACACCTGTCACTACAGTCCATTTTTTCAATATCAATTCGGTCTTTAAGCCGGTATTTTTTAATATAGTTTTCTAAAAGTTTACCTTTTTTCTTTCTACAATTCTGTCCAACGCACTGATAAATGATAATATCGCTTCCTGTTTCCTCTCGATTTTCCATATACATATATCTACAAAATTAACTAAGTCGGCAGAGGTAAAACAGGTAAAAAACCGACATTTTTCGGTAGCTTTGTATTATGAAATCAGTACAGCTTTTCAAGGACGTAGAAGTGACAATTAAAGAGGTTACTGCAAATAAATCTGGCCTTCACAAACATCATTTTTTTGAATTGATTTACGTTCTTGATGGCTCGGGCGTTCATAATATCAACAATAACCATTTCGATTTTTCAAAGGGCGACGTATTTTTGCTAACCCCGGAAGATGCCCATACTTTTCAGATTGTTACTCCAACCAAATTTTGTATTGTTGACTTTACAAAAAGTTTCTTCTCTAAAAGTGTCCACAGGGATGAGGAAAAAATGGATGTCAGTGAGTTTTTCAAGAGACTGGAATATGTATTTCATAACCATCACAATGTCAAAGGCAATATTATAGCAAACACCGACCGGAACCTGTTTAAGGTTTTGATTTTTCAGTTGATAAAAGAAAAAGAGAAGAACCGGATCTTCGGAGAGATCATTCTTCAAAATATCGTTTTTTTACTTCTTCACCTTATTGCCAGAAACATACAGGAGAGTATGACCACTTTTTCAAAAAAGCAAAATCCGAAGAGTAAAATCTATGAAATAACGGCATATATTCAGGAGCATATTTACGACAAGGAACTGATTAAGTTAGAAAATCTGGCTGCCTGGTTCAACAAATCTCCGGACTATTTGAACCGGTATTTTAAAAGCGAGACGGGTAATACTATTAAGGACTATATTACCCGTTATAAACTTAATCTGATCCAAACACGGTTAAAATTCAGTGATCTTACTATCTCGGAAATTGCTGATGAAATGAACTTTACGGATGAAAGCCATTTGAATAAAATGTTTAAAGGCGTATTTGGAAAAACAGCGAAGCAATTTAAAAATGAACAAATTACGGATGCTAAGACTACATAATTTTTTATCAATAGGACAAGTCCAACAAACAAAGTATATATGAAATTACAGATCGAAGGGTTAATGCATCATTTTCTTTCCTTTTCCTAACTGATCCAGAGCCGCTCTAAATCCTTTAGCAAGTTGCAAAGCAGGGCCTCTACCGAGGTAATGCAGGAAAATCATATGAGGCTTGTCTCCCAGCATATGGTTATGCACCGCTACCACTTCGATGTTATTAGTTCTTAGCACTTTGATTACCGAATTTACTTCATGTTCCAGCATCGCTATATCCCCCGCTACCATTGCGTTGTCCATCGATCCGGTAAAAGACGCCCAGGTATTGAGTCCAATCGAGGAGGTCATTTCCGCACCCATTGCTGTGATAGTTAGGTCATCCCTTCCAATCGTATACTTAATTGTTGGCCCATTGACAGCAGCTTCATATTTAACTATTCCATTCAGTTTCGGCATATCAAAAATATCTTTCCCTGTTTTAGTTGGCGGAGCGCCTACAGGAGGTTGGTTTGCCGGAGAAATTTTAGTTTCTGCAATAGCCTTTGCATATTTTTTTGCAAGTTCCTCGGGAGATCCCATTCCATGAATGTGCATATAAAATATTCTTGGCTCTTCGTAAAAGAAGTGGTTATGAATAGCGCTGACTTCTAAACCATTAGCATGAGCTGCGGATATAAGCGGGTTAACTTCTTCCTGGAGGAGCACACAATCACTCATTAATACCGCTGATTTTCCGTCAATAGTTTTTTTGATGGCAGCCCAGCCGCCAAAGCCAAATGAAATAGGGACAGCTTCTCCCTTAACAGTTACTTTCAGATCATTTCTCGGAAGAGGTGTTGTGTGAACAGCTTCCGCTTCTTTATACATCCCTTTTTTACCCATTGCCGCTTCGATTGCCTCAATTTCTGCCTGAGTTAAAGCGGGTGTTTTAGCACCCGCCAAAGTAAAGGCTGTGGCATTTTTTATATCTATCAGACTAGCGCCTAAAACAAGGGCACTGCCTTTTAGCCAGCTGCGGCGTGAAAAGTTTGAAAGAAATTTTTGGGTCTTCATAAGTTTATATTTAAAATGAATAATATTATTAAGAAAGTCCGGGTTTTGGATGCTCATGCTACCTGCATACATGATATCCTCACGCTAACAATAGCAACAACAAACCTAATAAGAGATTTTGGAGAAATTTAGGCTGGGCTTATGTAAGCACTATTTTTATTTGATGCCATCCATCTTTATAGGAATAGTCAATGGAGTACTGATATAGCTGACAAATCTGCTTTACTAAAGCTAAGCCTAATCCTGTTGTTTTAGATTGATGAGAACCTTTTTTAAAACGTTCAAACAGCATCTGTGTGTCAACTTCGGGCGCAAATCCTGTATTCTTTATGATCAGTACTGATGGCCGTAATTCTATTTCTATTTTCCCATTCGTTTCATTATGGACGATTGCATTCTTTAAAATGTTTGTCAACAGAATTTCAATTAAAGATTTATTGGCCTGTATTACAACGTCTTCAGCAACATATAATGTTAATCCAGGAAATTTATCTTCGTAGTGCTCTTTTAGATTTGCTACTGTATCATTAACCATTTTTGTGAGATTTACTGTCTCAATAGCGGGGAACTGTTTATTTTCAATCTTCGCCAGCAATAATAATGTTCTGTTCATCTGGCTTAACCGATTATTTGCCTCTGTAATATCTGCTAAAATGAGAGCCTCTTGTTCTGTTAATGAGGGTTGATTAATCAGTAATTCCAGTTTAGACCGAATAATGGACAAAGGAGTTTGTATTTCATGGGAAGCATTCTCAACAAATTGTTTCTGATTGATGTAAGCTGTATGAATGTTGTATATAAGATTATTAAGTACTTTATTTAATTCATCAAATTCGGCTGTTGCGGTTTGAGTTGGTAATTGTAAAGATGAATTATTAGTTATGTCGTAATCTCTTATTTTATCCAGAGATTTGAAGAAAGGTTTCCATAATGAAGCGGAATTCTTGGTATTTAACCTAACAATGACCCCTAATAATAACAGTAAAATTATTGCTTCGATAATAAATACCTTAATGATGAAATGATGTATTTCTGTTGAGGAAACGTAAGTGGTTATGTAATAATCATGATTAGCCCACTTGGCCTTGCTTGTACTCATTTCGAAAGGCAGGAACTGATTGCTTTCCTTAAAATAAATAATAGTATCTTTTGGTCTGTTTAATTTGATTTGGGGATTTATATCAGTACTAATATCATACTCACCTTGTATATATCTTTCAAGATTTCCGGATTTATTCAGAAAGGCCTTCCAAATATTTTTTTGTTTGAGCATCAATTGTTTTTCCTGCATATGATGCGCCTGCATTTGCATCAGGAAATAAAATAGCAGGGAACAAATTAGAAGAACCAGCGGTAGCCAGGTCAATAATAAACGAGTATTTTTCTGTAATAGTGGTTTACTCATACCGTGAATTTATAACCCAACCCATAAACAGTTTCTATCACATCCTTACATCCATTTTCTTTTAACTTCCTTTTTAAATTTTTCATTTGGTAATAAACGAAATCAAAAGAGGGCATGCTTTCAGTTTCGTTACCGTATATATGCTCCGCAATAGCCTGTCTGCTTACTACTCGATTTTTGTTATTAATTAAATACGCTAGGAGGTTAAATTCATTTTTGGTCAACATAATCCTTTTTGATCGATAAAACACAGATCTGGAAAATAAATCAATACACAATCCTTCAATTTCAAGTATATCGTTCCCTTTAGCATACTTTCTTCGTAATAATGCCTTTACTCTTGCATTCAGTTCTGAAAGATGAAAAGGTTTTGTTAGATAATCATCAGCCCCCAGTTCAAGACCATTAATTCTGTCATCAACTGAATCTCTTGCGGAAATTATAATTACTCCGTCAGCTTGTTTATTTTCACGTAAGAATTGTAGAAGTTTAAGCCCATTCCCATCCGGCAGATTAATATCAAGAATAATGCAATCGTAACTAAAATCTTCAATTCTGTAAATAGCATCTTTGTAAGTAGCTACTCCCTCGCAATAGAACTCTTCCTGCTTAAAATATTCTTGAATGCTACTCAGCAGGCTTAATTCATCTTCTATCACTAAAATTTTCATATTACCGAAATTGGTACTAAGTTAAGCTTTAAAATTGGAGATATTTTGGATGCCTATCTATCTCTATCTGAGTAAATAGAGCTGCATAATATAAATATTCAAGTTGTAAATAGTTTATTAGCCCTACTGCATCAATTTAATTATAATTCCAGCTACGGCGGCTATAGCAATGATTGCCGGTTCTTGTACTTTCTTTATATATATAAGCGTTAGCACGCTCAATATAGCAATTAATGCCGTCGGAATATCAACAATAGAACGTATTCCAATAACTATTACTGCTCCAACCAGGGCTCCGATCACTGAAGCAGTGATACCATCAACGAAGGCTTTTATGCTGGTGTTTACAACTGCTCCGATATCGCGTAAGAATGTCCAGCGCCCGAAGGAAACTGGAAGATGCCTCGGGCATTTCATCAAGCTAAAGTCATAACCGCCGGCACCTCGAAGTTTTTTTCAGAAACATTTGCCGGTCAAAAATAGTTATCGTAATATTGCGATAACTATAACAAAGACGATGGGTGCAACGAAAACAACATTATTTACCAAAGCGCAGAACGATATGGCAGTGATGGCTAAAGCCATTGCGCATCCGGCCCGTATTGCAATCCTGCAATATCTGGTAAAGAAGAATGCTTGTGTATGTGGTGACCTGGTAGAAGAACTGGGGCTAGCCCAGGCTACGACTTCACAGCATTTAAAGGAATTGAAGAATGCCGGGATCATACAGGGCAATATTGAAGGTGCAAGCGTTTGTTACTGCATTGATCCTAAAGTCTGGAACCAGTACCATTCCCTGTTCAGCAGCTTCTTCAAAGAAGTTGACTTGAGCGGTGGCTGCTGCTAAATATTTTTTTGTTTAAAATAATCGCAATATTGCAATAGTACGATAAAAATCAAATGTTATGAAAACTGATGAACAACTCAAAGAACTGGTAAAGCAGAAATACGGTGAGATCGCTTTACAAGACAAAGAAACCAATGCAGCCTCTTGCTGTGGCTCTGGCGGCTGCTCCACCGATGTATATAACATCATGAACGAAGATTACACCAAGCTGGAGGGATATAACGCAGATGCCGACCTGGGTTTAGGTTGCGGACTGCCAACTCAATTCGCCAAGATCAAGAAAGGTGATGTGGTAATTGACCTGGGCAGTGGCGCTGGTAACGATGCTTTTATTGCACGTACAGAGGCAGGTGAAACCGGTAAGGTGATTGGTATCGACTTCACACCGGCTATGATCGACAAAGCAAGGATAAACGCTGAAAAGCTGTCTTTCCACAATGTAGAATTCCGTCAGGGGGATATTGAGAATATGCCGGTTACCGCTAATGTAGCTGACGTGATCGTGAGCAATTGCGTCCTCAACCTGGTGCCGAATAAGGCAGGTGTATTTAAAGACATCTACCGTGTGTTAAAGCCAGGTGGACACTTTAGCATTTCAGATGTGGTACTGGCAGGTGACCTGCCGGAAAACCTGAAATCAGCAGCAGAAATGTACGCGGGCTGTGTATCTGGTGCAATACAAAAAGATGAATACCTGAAGCTGATTGATACCACGGGCTTTAAGAACGTAGTACTGCAAAAAGAAAAGGCCATTACCATTCCGGATGATATCCTGAAAGATTACCTGAATGAAGCGGAAATAGCAGCTTTCAAAGCCAGTGGAACGGGCGTCTACAGCATCACCGTTTACGCGGAAAAACCATTGGAAACAGCCGAAGCCTGCTGTGCTCCGGGATGTTGCAATTAATCTTTAATCTGATAAACTATTATGACAGCAAACAATTGTGCTCCTGCACATGAGCGGAAGAAGCTCAGCTTCCTTGACCGTTACTTAACCCTTTGGATATTCCTTGCTATGGCCATTGGCGTTGGCATCGGCTATTTCCTGCCATCATCTTCAGGTTTTATCAATTCCTTTTCCAGCGGAACAACCAATGTTCCTCTGGCAATTGGCCTGATTCTGATGATGTACCCGCCCCTGGCAAAAGTGAAGTATGAAAAAATGGGCGAGGTATTCAAGAACACGAAGGTTCTGGGAACATCCCTTTTCCTGAACTGGGTCATCGGCCCGATTTTAATGTTTGTTCTTGCTATTACTTTTTTGCATGGTTATCCAGAATACATGATCGGGCTGATCCTGATCGGACTTGCCCGCTGTATTGCAATGGTAGTGGTTTGGAATGAACTGGCCGAAGGCAACCGGGAGTATGCTGCCGGGCTTATTGCCCTCAACAGTATCTTCCAAGTGTTGCTTTACAGTGTGTATGCCTACCTGTTCATTACGGTGCTACCACCACTTTTTGGGATCAAAGGGCTGGAGGTTAATATTACCATTGCGGAGATTGCTAAAAGTGTAGGTATCTACTTAGGGATTCCATTTGCAGCGGGTGTGGTCAGCCGTTACGTGCTGATCAGAGCCAAAGGTGAAGAATGGTTCCAGAAAAAGTTTATTCCCGTTATCTCTCCGATAACCTTGATAGCCCTGCTGTTTACCATTGTAGTGATGTTTAGCCTGAAAGGTGAATTGATCGTACAGATCCCAATGGACGTAGTTCGGATTGCAATTCCGCTGGTGATCTATTTTGCCATTATGTTCCTGGTCAGCTTTTTTGCAGGTAAGAAAATGGGCGCAGATTATTCGCAAAGCGCCTCCATAGCTTTCACTGCCGCCGGAAACAACTTTGAACTGGCTATCGCTGTAGCAATTGGTGTGTTCGGCATCAACTCAGGACAGGCATTTGTAGGCGTCATCGGCCCACTGGTTGAAGTACCCGCATTAATTGCACTGGTAAATTTGGCCTTCTGGCTCCGTAATAAATACTATCCTGTACCACAAACTCAAATATAAGATGAAAATCGCCCTTTTTTCCGATATCCACGCCAACCTTCCGGCGCTGGAAGCCTTTTTTAAAGACGTGGAAACACGCAACACAGATGCCATCTACTGCCTTGGCGATCTGGTCGGCTATAACATTTGGCCCAATGAAGTCATTGATGAAATCCGCAAGCGCGGAATACCAACCATTGCAGGAAATTACGATTGGGGCATTGGTAGAAGCAGTGATGATTGCGGATGTGCTTACAAGACGGACGAAGAAAAAGCGATGGGCAAGGTTTCCATAGCCTATACCAATGAGGTTGTTAAGGACGAGCAGCGTGCTTACCTGAGAACATTGCCAGCACATATCCGTCTGGAATATCAGTTAAACCATGACAAACGGAATATTCTGTTTGTGCATGGAAGCCCTCGCAAAGTAAATGAATACTTGTTTGAAGACCGGGATGAGAAAAGTATTATCAGGATCATGGAACAGGCCGATGCTGATATCATGTGCTTTGGACATACCCATCAGCCTTATCACCGAATTTTGAACTCCGGAACAGAGGGCAATGATCATTTCAGGCATGCGATCAACATCGGCTCTGTGGGTAAGCCAAAGGATAAGGACCCCAGGGGTGGTTATGTGATCCTTACCATAAACCCGGACAACACGGTCATTGTGAAAGACAGCATCAGTGTAGAATTTATCCGCTTTGAGTATGATGTCGAGAAAGCGGCCAAAGCTGTTGAAGACAGTCCCCTTCCTAATGAATATGCTGATATGTTACGAAACGGATAACCTATGAAAATTGCTTTATTCTCTGATATACATGCAAATCTTCCGGCCTTTGAAGAAATGCTGACAGATCTCGATAGCCGCCCCATCGATGCTGTTTATTGCTTAGGTGATCTTGTAGGCTATAATGTCTGGCCGAACGAAATTATCGCCGAGATGCAACGCCGCAAGGTTCCCTGTATTGCCGGAAACCACGATGTAAAGGTAAATGGTTTGGTTACTACAGATGCCAGCCTGAAAGAACCCGGTAAGAAACACGCCTACCACATCATTGAAGGACCAGGCCGCAAGTATCTTTCAACGCTACCTGCATATATACGTCTGGAATATTCGTTAGATGGGAAACCATTGAATATTGTACTTGCGCACGGGAGTACCCGGAGCATTGATGAATATGTACTTATTGATACTGATGAAGACTATGTGTTGGAGCTAATGCAGGAGACAAACGCAGATGTACTTTGCGTGGGTCATTCCCATAAACCTTACCATAGAGTGATCGTTGATGAAAAAGGTAACAAAAAGCACGTCGTCAATACAGGTTCGGTTGGAAAGCCGAAGGATGGCAATTCTAAAGGATGTTATGTTTTACTAACGATTGAGCCTAATGGCAACAGTGATCCTTTGTCTGTTGAGTTCATTCGCTTAGACTATGACATAGAAAAGGCAGCGAAAGCTATTGAAGATAGTCCTTTGCCTAATGAATTTGCTGAGATGTTACGACAAGCAAAATAAACGACTGAACTGGTTATAACTCCAGTTCAGTCTTTATAAAATCTTTTGCCCCTTTTTGGCCGGTGATCGTCAGCCAGGCGGTTGATGCGTCACCTGCGATCTTCAGCTCAAAGTCAAAAAAATCGCAGCATAAGCGTTCTGTTTTTACAAAGTCTGCCAGTTCATTTACTACACTGTCTGTGCCTTTGAATTTATAGGAATAGCCATTTGTAAGCTCCTTTTTTTCGATCACCTGCTTTTTAAGGCTTGCAATCACGGTTGCTTTCCGCTGCTGCATTTCAGGGCTGGTCAGTTTGCAGCTAAGGGTTTTCCCGGTTGTTTCTCCGCAGTTGTCGGTACATTGATCTGTGCAGATGGCTGCTGCCGTTTTCTTTTTCATAACCGTATCTTTTGTTTGCTTACTCTGGCAGCATCCGGCGAGCGAATGGGTCAGTAACGGAATAATGAGGATGTATTTCATATTATTGTTGGATTGAACGTGGTGCGTAAAAAATAATGCAGACGCCGACCAGCGCGATTAGCGCCCCGATAATATCGTAACGATCAGGCTTGAAGCCGTCAACCTTCCAGGCCCACAACAGGGAGAGTGCAATGAAGATCCCGCCATATGTAGCGTAAACACGGCCAAAGCTATTGGTTTGCCATGTGGCAACTACCCCGTAGAACACAAGGATCACTGCGCCGAGGATGCCGTACCAGAATGGTTTATCTTCTTTCAGCCACAGCCACACCAGGTAGCCGCCGCCTATTTCACAAATTCCCGCAAGCAAGAAGGTCAGTATTGATTTTACGATTGTCATATCATGTAAATAAGTATATTTTAGCAAATATAAACCGTGGAGTATAGTCCACTGTCAAGAAAAAACTTAATATTTTTATGTTAATAGGAGAATTGTCAGCAAAAACAGGTCTTTCCAGGGACGCCATCCGCTTTTACGAGAAGCAGGGATTGATTGCTGTAAGGAGAAAACAGCGCCGGGATAACAACTATAAAGAGTATTCTGATGATGTGCTGGAGAGGTTGCAAACCATAAAGCGGTTAAAGAATTTTGGCTTTACCCTGAATGAATCCGCAGAAGTATTAGATATGATAGAAGTGAAGGAAGCCACCTGCAACAACGTCAGCGAAATGATTGATAAAAAGGTGCAGCTATTGGATGCCAAGATTATGGATATGCTTGCTTTGCGCAATCAACTGATCAATGGCGTAAAAAAATGTGTGGATTGCTGTAATCCTGCAAACCCGGAAGAAAACTGCCCGATACTGGTTTCCGATAACTTTCTGAAAGGGTAAGCTAATATTCCTGGTAAAACGTGATCAGGTTACCATACAGGTCCAAGGTTGCAAAATCCCTGTGGCCCAAATGCTGTTGCTCCACAACCGAATGTTCACCATGCAGGACACTTTGGGATTTGTATTCCTGGTAGAGTTCATCAATCCCTTCCACTTTGACCCGGCAGCTTGCTGTTCCGGCAAGGAAGGTCTCAGCACCGCTCCATATTGGTCTCAGGAAAAGAAATAGACTTCTGAATTTCCAGCCCCTGTCACAAGCCTGCCAAAGATGTATTTCCACTTCATCCCTAACCAGAATGGCAAAAGAAGGCTCCTGGTGACGTGCATGGAATCTCTTTTGGTAGAACGCGATTGCTTTCGAATTTCCACAACCGGTAATGCCGGAATACTGCTTTTGAAGTTGACCATTTCTTGTTTTTTAAAGTGCTTAGGTTTTGGAACAACAGGATTTACCCTGCTGGATGGGTGGGCATGGCACTGTTCCGTAACTGCAATACACGCAGCAGTCTCCTGGAAGTGGCTTTAACCGCTCGTGGCAGCTTTCACATTCATAAAAATACTGACAGGCATCAGTAGGCATAGTTTCTTCTTTCTGGTGTTTACAGAGCGGACAGGTAATTACTGATTGAAGTATCATATTAGTTGACATCATTTTTAATGTTAGTTACAGTATAGCCAGTCTCTTTTTCTACGGCCGCAGCCAGTTGCTGGAGCGATACCTGGCTGCTGTCGAATTTGACCAGTGATTCCCCTTTAGCATAAGAGGTACTTACCTGCTGCACACCTTTTTGCTGCTGCAAGGCATGGTTTACATGCCCCTCACAGGCTTCGCAGCTCATGCCTTTGATCCGGATCACTGTCTGGCTGAAATGCCCGGTCGTAGCCGCAGGTTGAGCAGGGTTCTTTGGATAAAAATAATCTGCGTAGTAAGGAAAGGCAGATAATCCGACAGAAAGAAATGCAATTATCCATAAAAATTGTTTTGACTGCATTCCTGTTTTCTTATCCGCACAGCCGCATTCATCTTTTCTTGCAGGTCGGTAGGCCCGGTAAAATGCAATTCCCAAAACTACTACTGTAAGGGTAAGTAAATAGGGCCGCAAAGGTGCTATCCAGCTAAACATGGATACCGCACTGCCCGCTGCACCGAACAGGGCAAGTATCGGCACAATGCAGCACAACGATGAGGCCAGGGCCAGCAGTAATCCTGATCCCAATAACTTCCTGATTTGTTTAGTGCTGCTCATTAGGTTTGCGGGATTAGGTTTTCCTGGTTAATGATGCTGAAAAAAGGTGTTAGCAGGCTCAGGCTGTCTGATTTTAAGAAATAAAAGATTGTTTGTCCTTCCTTTCTAAATTCTATAAGGTGCCCATCTTTCATCTTTCTTAAATGTTGGGAGATAGCCGGGACCGTCATGCCCAGTATATCGCTTAGGTCACAGGGACACAATTCCTTTTCCCGGTCCAGTAGGTAAAGGATCTTTAACCTTACTTCATTTCCAGCTAATGAAAGCAGCGCCGACAATTGAAGAAATGAATCTTTACCACCGTATATTATACTTCTGCAATCCTGTATTTGCATTTGATTCGCTTTCTCCCGGATGCAGCTATTCAAATTTTCCATACCATTCGTTTCAAGCAAAAATATAGCATTTTAACTATTTAAGCAAATGCTTAAATATAAAAAATTGGGCGCCTCCTTGGGATCGAGCTATGTACTGCAATCTTTTCTTTAATAAAAAGGATTTACGCTGCTATCCCCGGCGCGAGAGACAACTGCTTTCATAAAATTTTTATTGAAAAAAATTTGTAATCGGACGGTATAACTGACCCTGTTTTACAGCTTCATGAAATACTGAGAGTTTTAATCACCTCTCAAATCCGACATCAAAAGTGTCGGATTTTTTTGTCAAATTTTTCTTGCTTTTTAAGACAGTACCTGTTCGCTATATCTCCCTTTTGGGGAGGATGCCGCTGCAATCCCATGCAGTTCGGCGAAATATTTCTTTCAAAAAATTTGGAAACGAACGGTATAATTGATTTCATTTATAAATTTATTTTGATCGTAGGGTCATTTAGTGTTCTGGCTTTATTTCCAAATGATGATAGAATTATATAGCACTTCTCTTTTTATATTTAAAATATTCTATCAGTTGAATAATTAAAACGGGTAGTATGAGCACTGCTAATAATGCAGTGTATGGAATTTCTCTCTTTTCAATAACTTGGTAAGCTATGGCGTGAATGATTACCAATAAGTAAAACACATAATTCCATCTTTGCCAATACTTCCAACGGGGCGCTTTGAACTTTCGCAGCGTCAAATCATTTGATAGCGCCAATAACATAACCAAAATTATTGCTCCGATTAAACCCGTATAATTGGCAAAGCCAAACAGATCCGAACGAAGTATTAATTCCTTAGCAATCTTATCTTCTTTGAAAAAATACAACAACATGTTTCCCATGTGCACTTGCCAGCCAATTGCAACATGAGCCAGGCCAATAATTCCGCCCCATATACCGATATCCCTGCGTAAATCTGTAGAAACAGGGTTGCGCCGCCTAAGCAGCAAGTTTACCGGACCGGTAACTAATGTTAATCCTAAAAGTAAAAGAGATACATAAGCAGTACTCATACTCCATTTGAATTTGGCATTGGAGATTCCAGCGTAAAATAAATGATGAAAAGTGAAACACTGCTCGTCAAACCTAAAATGATATGTTGCGCTAATCTCCGCTTAAAACGTGACATTGGTTTTGATTTCATTCTATCTGAAATTACTAATTCTCGTATGGGGTATCATGTTACTCGGCAATCCATTATTATTTTTGGAATTCTTTCAATTTGGCTTTCATGATTTTTATTTCTTCCCGCTGACTTGTTATAATTTCTTCCTGTAATTTTTTTATTTCCGGATCTTGTGACTTCGATTGTTCGCTCATCAGGATGGCTGCTGCATGGTGCGGGATCATTCCTTTCAAAAATTGTTTATCAGAAACCGCTGTCTGAAACTGGATCAGTAAAAAAAATGCTATTAATGCTACAGAACTTAAAGAAATAAGAACCGCATTCAGTCTTTTGTTCATATACATTTTACCCATTAAAACCAGTTCAATAATTATCATAGGCATGGTCATCAAAGAGGCCATGTAAAACTGGTTAATATTCGGATACACATTTTCCAGGCGATTTACCATGGCATACATGAGAATATACATTGAAATAAAAGACAGCACCAGCATGATCAATAACTTTCTGTATGGATGGCTACCATGTCCCATTGTTCCGTTTATGTTTTTGTGATTTTCGTTTTTCATGGTCTAATTTTTTTATTTTCATTTAACTTGTCCTTAGTACCTAAACATTATATTTATTTAATCCAGCTTTGTGCTCCTCAGCCTTAATGAATTCAGGATAACGGATACCGAGCTAAAACTCATGGCCAGTGCCGCGATCATTGGCGAAAGTAGGATGCCAAAAAACGGATATAAAACCCCGGCTGCAATAGGAATTCCCAGAACATTATAACCCAGAGCGAAAAACAGGTTCTCTTTAATGTTCCGCATCACTTTGTGGCTCAATTGCCGTGCTTTTGCAATTCCATTAAGATCGCCTTTTACCAGCGTAATTGCCGCACTTTCAATAGCGACATCGGTTCCCGTACCCATTGCAATACCAATATCCGCCTGTGACAACGCAGGGGCATCATTGATGCCATCGCCCGCCATTGCTACTTTCTTTCCTTCTGCCTGCAAATGTTTTATCTCGTTCAGTTTATCTTCCGGTAGCATCCCAGCTTTGAAACCATCCAGATTTAAGGTTTCGCTTACTGCTCTTGCCGTATCTTCATTATCTCCGGTAAACATCATTACCTCCAAGCCTTCTTCCTGAAGTTTTTTGATAGCGATAGCACTCGATGGCTTAATCTTATCAGAAATAACCACAAACCCAACGGCTTTACTTCCGACAGCTAAATAAGAAACCGTTTTTCCTTGTCTTTGCTCCGCTTTGATCTGTTCATGCAATTCAGAGGAAACTTCCGCTTCCACTTGTTCCATCAGTTTCTTGTTGCCCAAAGCCAGTTTCTTGCCTTCCAGCATCCCGATAACCCCTTTCCCGGTAATGGCTTCAAAATTTGAAATAGGCTGAACGTTTATATTTTTTTCTTGTCCATATCGAAGCGTTGCCTGTGCCAAAGGATGTTCACTGCTGCTGTTCAATGATATGATCCTTTGAAGGATATCATTTTCGTTTAGACCGGGATTTGTGCTGATAACCTTTTCAACGGATGGCTTTCCTTCGGTAACCGTTCCCGTTTTATCAATGATTACGATATCAATGACATTCATTTTTTCCAAAGATTCGGCATTTTTGATGAGCACACCGGATTTTGCGCCTTTTCCAACACCAACCATCACAGACATCGGGGTGGCAAGGCCAAGCGCACATGGGCAGGCAATGATCAGCACTGCTATCGCATTTACAAATGCATACACGTAGGAAGGTTCAGGACCGTAAATCGCCCAGACAATAAAGGTGGCTATCGCTATCAGAACTACAATAGGCACAAAGTAGCCGGAAATTTTATCGGCCAGCTTTTGAATGGGCGCTTTTGAACGGCTTGCAGAATTGACCATTTCAATAATCTGAGAAAGCAAGGTTTCCGAACCTACCTTTTCGGCAAGCATTGTGAAAGTTTTATTTCCGTTTATGGTACCAGAACTTACTTTGTCTCCTGGCTTTTTATCAACAGGGATTGGCTCACCGGAAATCATAGACTCATCAATCGTTACTTCTCCTATTTTAATACTTCCATCGACAGGTACTTTTTCACCTGGCTTCACACGCAGGAGATCTCCTTTTTGAATGTCATCGATGGCAACAAGCAATTCCTTTTCCCCTACGATCTTCGTAGCCTTATTGGGTGCCAGCTTAAGCAGTTCTTTAATGGCACTGTTCGTTTTTCCATGTGCTCTTGCCTCTAAGAGCTGTCCGAGCAAAACCAGTGTCAGGATAACAGTAGCTGCTTCAAAATACACGTAAACGGTTCCCATATGCGTTTTAAATTGGTCTGGAAAAACATTGGGAAACAATAAGGCAACAACACTGAACAACCAAGCCACACCAGCCCCGATGCCGATAAGCGTAAACATATTCAGCTTCCATGTAGCGATAGAGCGCCATGCCCGCTCAAAAAACATCCAGGTCGCATAAAATACCACAGGAATTGACAAAGCAAATTGCACCCAGTTCCAATATTGCAGATCCATGATTTTAAACAATGGATTATTCGGGATCATCTCCGACATGGAGATGATGAAAATGGGAATTGTAAAAACAGTGGCTATTTTAAATTTGCGTAAGAGCTTGCTATAAGTTTGATCCTCTTCCTCCGCATCAGCATCCATTGGCACCAGATCCATTCCACATATTGGGCAGGAACCCGGTTCATCCCGGATAATCTCGGGATGCATTGGACAAGTATATTTTGTGGCTTTTTTTACTGATGGCTGTTGGACAAGGTCCATTCCACAAACCGGGCAGTTTCCCGGCTTATCGTAGGTTTTGTCACCTTCACAGTGCATTGGACAATAATATTTACCTCCACTGTTTGTAGTTAGAGGTTTCGAGACCATTGTTCCGTGATGAGGATCAGGATTTTGATGGGTTTCATGTGACTTCACATCATGATGGTTAGACGCATCTGAATGATGTTGATTTGACATCACAATTGTATAATTTCCCGTAGCGGATAATGCTTCCTGCAGCTTTTCGGTTGAAACATGCTTTTGCATGTTAATAGTAGCCTGTGGCGGCTCTAATGTAACTACCGCAGAAATTCCCTCTATGGCATTCAGTGCTTTTTCAACTTTTGTGCGGCATCCGTCGCAACTCATTCCGGTTATTTTATAGGTATGTTTCATGATGCTATCAATTAATAAGTTAACGTAATCCCTCCTCCATAACCCATATCACTGTCGTAATGTGTGGATAATGAGAAGTATTTGGTAACAATATATCGGAAGCCAGCCATGTATTCCTTATCGGTATTAGCCATAAAGTTCATTCTTAACCTGCTGGTTAGGGGAACATCTTCACGCATCAACTGAAAACGCAGCTTTCCCTTACTGTCCAGCCGTGCTTCAGCAGTGACCAGCATCGGAAGGATATATTGAACCCCTATCACAGCAGCTTTCCGGTTCTTTTGGTTGCTGACTTGCCCGAACAGATTGTTTTCTCTCTCATTGTTCATACTGTTGTAGTGATAATCAAATCCAATGAAGGAAACAGCCATTGCATTCTGCCGATATACCGCCCGAAATAGGTTTCACTTTCATTGCCGTGATGTGCCTTTAAGCCAAGTCGCCATTCTGTTGAAAAGCGGTAGCGGGTATTAGCCAGCATAAATTCACCATCACTTCCGTTGCTTTCCAGTCCTATGGTCGCCATTGGATGAAATGCCCTGTCATCGGAATTTAACCCACGCTTAGCTACTTTGGGGTCCTTAATATCGGTTTTGTCAACCAGCGTATCCTGGTAGCTGAAAACCCTGCCCATTCCGCTCATCATGTGATATAGAATATGACAGTGGAAAAACCAGTCCCCGCCGGGTTCGGATGCAGCAAATTCGATGGTATCCCGTTCCATAGGCATAATGTCCAGCACATTTTTCATCGGGGCATTTTCGCCTTGTTCGTTCAGCACCCTGAAATCATGGCCATGAAGGTGCATAGGATGCCGCATCATGCTGTTATTGAACATGATGATCCGTACATTTTCCCCTTTTTTGATCAGGATCTTGTCACTTTCAGAAACGGTTTTATTGTCCAATGACCATACATAACGGTTCATGTTGCCGGTAAGCTCGAACTTCAATTCCTTCCACGGCCCTTTAGGCAATGTTGTTTTCTTGGGATCACGGAGCATGTTGTAATTGAGGGTTACGATATCGGAGCTGGAGTTCTCCATCTCTGCCATGTTGTGCATGCCGCCATTCATCTGCATTTGATCTGCTTTTGCAGTATCAGCCGGATTTTCCGGGCCGGTTATTTCCGGGTACATTACCGTATTCATATCCATAACCTGGTTCTGCATTTTCATACCTTCCATTTCGATCATGTTGCCTTGCATGTCCATCATGTCATTCATCATTTTCATTCCGGCAAAATATTTCAGTTTTGGCAACTTCTTAGCAGGTACTTTTTCTCCTTTTCCCAGCCACAGCGAAGCCGATTTAGTACGGTCTTCAGGTGTTACCAAAAATTCGTAACTCTTATTATCAGGAATAGTCACCACTACATCGTATGTTTCAGATACAGCTATAATTAACCTGTCCACCTCTACAGGTTCAACATCATTACCGTCCGTAGCTACTACCGTTATTTTACCGCCAGAATAGGTAAGCCAGAAATAATCAGATGCACCGCCATTAGCTATACGTAATCGTACTTTGTCACCAGCCTTAAATTGTGGTTGCTCATTTTGGTTTTTTCCATTGATTAAAAATGCATCATAATACACATCGCTAACGTCCATTGCATTCATACGCTTCCATTCATTGTTAACTTTGGTTTTGAAATGACCTGTTCGGATTGCTTCGGCATAGCTTTGGGTAGTGCCTTTTTGTATGGCGAACCAATCAGTAGCGTTCTTTAGGCTGCGGTGAACTTCTTCGGGTTTCATATCCGTCCATTCACTTAATACTACCGGAATGGTAGGAATATCCCATTCTTTTCTTTTATTCATGATGAATGCACCGTACATACCGATCTGCTCCTGCAATTTACTATGGCTATGATACCAATGGGTGCCATGTTGGACAATCGGAAATTTATAGAGGTAAGTTTCCCCCGGTTTAATCGGCATTTGAGTTAAAAAGGGAACTCCATCCATCCGGTTGGGTAAAAATAATCCATGCCAATGCAGCGATGTTACTTCATCAAGATTATTATGCACATAAATCAATGCCGTGTCGCCTTCTGTAAAAGTCAACGTAGGCATAGGGATTTGGCCGTTTACCGCAATAGCTCTTTTTGATTTTTTGCCATATGTTACCGTGGTATCGGCTATGTATAAATCGTAACGCACTGTACGGGGAGGTGTACTGCTGGGAATGGTTTTTATGGGCCCTAAATTTGCCTTTGCCTGTTTGATATTTTCCATATTAGGATTGTCATCTCCCATCTGCATTCCGGTCATGTCTTCCATATTGCCCGTCTTTTTAGCGTCCTCTTTCATTGGCATATCCATTCCATCATGCTTAGTAGGAGCTGTCTTGGGAGTTTCTTTTACCAGTTTCATTCCGCATTTAGGGCAATTGCCGGGTTTAGAAGCATGTATTTCAGGGTGCATTACACAGGTGTATGTTGCGGACTGCGCCTTTGCTGGCACCTTAGCAGGCATCTTCATTTTTGCCTCTTTTTGAGATACTGCTTTAGGGGCTGTAGCTTTAGGGTTTTCCTTAACCAGTTTCATTCCGCATTTAGGACAATTACCCGGCTTTGATGCATGAATTTCAGGATGCATTGGGCAGGTGTAGGTAACGGGCTGTTCTTTTTGCCCTGTAGGTGTGTTATGCCCTTGATGCTGAGCGAATGCTAATTGACCGAAACAAAGTATAAACACCACTATTAATATTCTCTTCATCATTTAATTTTTTAGTAAAAGACTGTCTCTCGTTTTTTTAACCCAATTCAGTAAAAGGGTTTTATCTTCTTTTGAAAGTTTCGCGTTTTTATGGATTAAGGTATAAGAAGGCAAAGGCATTGTTCCATCTTCTATGCTGCTGGCGATGGATTTTAATTTGCTTTGCCGCCTTCGTTTGGAATAATTCCCAAATTCATCGAAATTCAATTCTGCCTTCCCCTTTTTTATATGCGAGGCCAGCCACCAGCCACCCGGTTGGACGTTTACATACCAAGGGTAATTGGTGTTATTGCTGTGGCAATCATAACATGAAGTTTTTAAAACCGCTTCTACGTTCTCCGGCACCATGTAGAGCCTTGTTATGTCCGCATCCAAAACCTGTCGGTTTTGATTTCGGGCAGGTTGTACAAACTGAATGGCAATGATTATAACCGACAAGACTAACAATCCTATTTTAATCCGGCTCATTGTGGTTATTAATTTAATTCTTCTTTTACCGTACCGCAGGTAGGCATAGATTTTCCTAAATAAGGATTTTCGATGTCTTTAGTCTCGCTCAACCAATTAGCCCCTTTATTTTTATTGTACATAGGGCAATGGTCAACATACAATTTCTGTCCTGCACCAACTACTTTGACCAGTTCGTACGTTTCCTGACTTAATGTTTCAAAGTGCTCACGCTGATGTTCGATGTTACCTGCATTGGCCCCGATATGCTCTGCATGTTCTTTGGCATCATCTACTATATCATTATAGACTTTGGCCTGGTCAGCGGTTAAAGAAGCTTTATCAAAACTGTCAAATGCTTTTACCATTTCATTTCCGGCATCGGCAGCATCTTTATCGTTATCTTTTGTTAAAGCGTTTTTGATTTTCAAATAACTGTTTAATAAGTCTTTTATTGATGACCCTGTTTCTACAGATCCATCCTTTGTATCTAATCCCTCTGCCGTTGCAGGGGTAGTATTGTCAGCCGTTTGGTTTTTAGGTGTACCATTATTGCAGGCAGCGAAAAACATCGTAGAAAGAACTATGCTAAAAATTAGTGTTTTCATTATTTTAATTTTAAACTGTGAATTGAGAAGTGTTAAATTACCGGCAGCATTTTTTTATAAAAATGCTCTTAAAAATCCTTTTAAGGACTGCGATTATCTTAGCCATAATTGAAAAATTAAAGTGTAAAAACCATAGTCGCAGAACAACTATGGCACAAACAAATTACTGTTACTTTAAAGTTTCAACGACTTTCCCGCAGGTAAGCATGGAGCTACCGAAATAAGGATTTTTAATTGCTGTGCTGCTGCTGAGCCAGCTTGCCTTTTTCATGGGACAATAAGCCTTGTAGATAGGCTCTGTACTAAGCTCTGTTGTTTTGGCCAAAGCAAACATATGGTCTGAGAAACCGGTAAAATATTCCCGCTGTTTTTTGATGTCTTTTGTTTTTACAATATCACCTGCATCTTTTAACAAAGCGGTACGGCTTGCTTCGGGAAGGATTTTGTCGTCAATCGAGTTAGCAGTTTTTACAAACTCAGAAGCCTTTGCTGCCGCTGTACTGGCATTGCCGCTCACTAAAGCATCCTTAATAGCATAGTATTGAGTGAGTAATTGAGAGGACTGGGTATTATTTGTATTGTTTTGGGCAAAGCTATATTGACCAAATGCAGTTGCTATGAAAGCAACTAAGAAAAATATCTTTTTCATCTTTATTGATTTTAATGTTTTAAGCTAAATAATTACGGGCATGGATGTGCAACACCCATACCACAGGCAAAAAACATTAAATCAAATCTGGAAACTCTGAATAGCTACTCGTATGTCCGATATAGGTGGATGATGGGTTCGGACAAAAAATTTATTGTTGGGTATATGCGAATTTGATGCAAAAACATCAAAACGATAAAAAGAGGAAACAAATGCTGTGAAGAATACAGGGTGGATACTAAAATCGAAAGATTGCGGTGTTAGCTTATCAACCTTTGCAAATTTTGCTGCCTCGTCTGTGCAACAGTTGTCTTTAGTCTTTTTCGATGAATGGTGATCCTTAGCCAAACCATTCTGTTCGTCATGTAAATGTGCTTTAGAGTGCTGATGAGCAGGCGCATCCTTATGAGCCAAGACGGTTTTTTCTTCCTGATGATGTGAACCATTAAAACCCATATCTAACCCAACAGAGCAAGCAAAACCTACAACCGTATTTAAAGAAAATACGATCAATAGAAAAACTGCTTTTAGTTGTATGGATGGGTTTTTTTTCATTAATCAATACAAAAATAAAACTATTTATACAAATACCTGCATCTTTAGCAACAAAGGTACTTTTTTAAGTAGTCAGGAACTTACACAATTACGGCAAATTGTTATATAATTCCTGCCTGGAGTCTTCCAGGCAGGAAAATTAAATTAAGCTGCTGTAGCCATTTGTTCACAGGCGGCAGCACATTTGCGGCAAGCTTCTGCACATTCTTTGCAATGCTCCATACCCATTTGCGCATGTTTTTCGCATTCTTCGGCGCAGGCATTACAGACATCTGCACAAACCCGGCAAAGATGATTACTGTACTCACTCCCTAAACTCATTACCTCTGCTGCTGAACGGCAGATTGCTGCGCATTCCAGATCAAGTTGAATACATTTCGATAGCATTTTTACGTCTTCTTCTTTAAGACATTCGGTAGCACAATGGCTACAAGTTACTGCACATGCTACACAGACATCGATGCAATCTTTGAATTGTTGATGTGACATAATGTTACTTTTTTAGTTAGATGAATTATTGTTATTGTTATTTTCCGTCTGATAAAATCCATTGCTGCAATTCTTTGATCTCTTGATCCTGCGCTTCAATGATATTCTTTGCCATTGTTTTCATGGCATCCTCATGACCGTAGATTAATTCCAGTCTTGCATTTTCAATAGCACTTTGATGATGCTGTATCATGAGCATGGCAAAATCATGATCTATGTCTCCATTGATGATCTGGAGGTCAGTAACTTTTCCTGACCTTTCCATATTAGCCATTTGCTGCATACTGAATTCAGGGACATTTCCGTGTGGGGAATGGGAATTTAAGAAAGTGGTTAACTGTTCGATTTCTGCTGTTTGAGCGTCAATAATCATTTGTGCCATTTCCTTCATTTGTGCATCATCGCCACTTTTCAGTTCGGCATTAGACATGTCTATAGCTCCCTGGTGATGCATTCGCATCATCATCGCAAAATCATTATCAGGGTCATTTGTTTTTTGCATACCCATCATTGTATCCATCATATTATGCATAATGGACATCATCTGGTTATCATCATGTTTTTGGATTTTGATGGTATCATCATCTTTACTGCAAGAAGCAACTGAAATTGTAAAGAGAGAGATTGCTAAAAGTTTAATTGTATTTTTCATAATTGTAGTGTTTATTTAATTGTGAATTTTTACATATTCATTTTCATCAATGAAGGATATATTCTTAGGAAAACTTGTCCTGACATAGGATTTTTGCCATACAAATTGTCTAAACGGTTATCAGCATAGTAACCGATTAACTGGCCGCCTCCAGCTACACGGAACTTACCGATGGAAAACAGATCATAATTCAGTCCAAGTGTCAATGCGTTTACCGGAAATACAGAACGATCACCATACGTTACCGGGTTTAAATCCAACTCTTCAGCAGATTTTTGTGTCCATTCATAACGAGTATAAAGTGCCAGGCGTTGTAAACGCAAAGTAGCTTCAAGAAGTGCTGCATTTTCTCCATCAGCCCCCTTACTTTTATTTAATCCCCAAAGAGCCGTTGCGTTCAGCGATTTTTCTTCCCCAAATGACAGGCTATAAATAGCGGATGCTGTTGTACGGGTGATATCCTCCTCTGAGTGCAGGGCTTCCGGACTTTTGATCCAGCCTTGCGATACCTGAAGAGACCAGTTTTTAGATGGATTAAAAGATAACCGGCCACTGTAGGAATCAAACCGGGGCTTATCAAAATTATAACGGTTTTCATTGGGTTCCCTGCCGGTAAATGATGATGCTTCAATCTTGAACTTATCATACCTATAGCCAATAGTTGCTACGCCAAACGTAATATGTGTTCCGTCGTTCCAGTGATGGCTTATTGGCGCATCCGGGTTAGACAGGGCCGAAGGGCGGTGCATAAATGCCACTGATCCCAAAGCAGGTTCTCCCGGATAGCCGACATAGATAGACAGATCTGATTGTTTGGAAAAGGCATAAGTATAACCAACTGAAAGTTCAGAAAACAAGTCATGCGGATGCTGATGATCTACTAAAGGCTCGTTTTGCCAGCTTTCCCCTGATTGGAACAGCAGAGGATATCCGCCTCCACCTTCGGTTAACCGGTCTAAAGAAAGCATCGCACTGAAATGGAATAACCCTTTTTGTCCAACTTTTCGTTGACCCATTGCCATAAACCAGTTAGGCGCATCAAAGGCTTCATCGCCACGTGAGCCTTTGTTTCCTAAATCCTGCTTGGTATATCTGGGAGCAATATTACCATGAAACATGTACATCCATTTTTTGGAATGTACCATAATGCCATACATGGGTGATGCGTCCGGGAGCCATGCTGTTCCTGAACCATTTCGGCTCATAGGAAGGTTTAAAGAATAAGAATGACTCATTGGGGGTATATCTATGCCCATCATAGATGAATCCTGCATCATTCTCTTATTTTTAGTGCTATCTGTCATTCCTGGCATATGATGCTGAGCCCGGACCATAAGTGCATTACATATTAGCAATGTCACTATGACAACGAATTGTATTCTCATAGAAATGTATTTGTGTTACACATTATCTTGATTTTCCAACTCACAACAAACATGTGCCGTGGTAATAAAGATTCGCGTAGGATGTAAAACGATTATTAAATTCAAGCTCTTTGGGGCAATAGGAATTCATTGCTGAAAGAGGTTACAGCATTATGGCTTGAATCATATAAGAAGGGAACGAAATTTAATGGAAATATCTTTACCTGAAATTCCAGGGGGACCATGAATTTCAGGCCACGATTCTTCTAATGATATGTATTTATAATATGCAGCAAACTGGTAATTCGAATAGGTAAGTAACTCAGGAACAGCAGGAATTTTAATATCAAAGTTTACTTTAATATTTTCGGTAACTACATAATTTCCATGCTTATTACAACAGGAACAGTCCTTATCTCCATCGCAATCCTTGTCTTTGTCATTGTGAGCACTTTTTTCATTGTCTTTATGAGGCTGATCGTGATGCGCTATTTGAACCTTACCAAGTAAATAATCACCTGCACAATGAACAATACACACAAACATACCTGTTGCTATCAACAGATAAAGTGCGGCAATACTCACTATGGCTGTATTTCTCAATTGCATCTTGGTGGATCATTAAGACTACAGTTCTTAAAGATATTTGTTCATGTTTTCTAATCTTCAATAATTATGCCCTTATAACAGACTGAACCACACCAATTCAGACATCAGCTAATTCTTCCTTTCACAGCTATATATAGGGATTTAAAGAGTTTATCGCATTAATTATATGCAAAGTTAGGCACAGGGCTGCTGGAGCGCCCAAAAACTTCCGGCATAAACACATGCCCCTCGCACATATCCCTCATTTATTCCTTTGCTTTTTGGACTTGATTGCCCTGTGCCTGAAAACGCACCATAATTAATTTTTAAACTTTTAAATGATTGAATTATGGAAAGCGTAATGAGTGTTTCAGAAATGTACAATGTTGCAGAAATTGAACTGGTTTACAAAACTAAAATTAAAGCATCGCAACGTCCCAAAGTAACATCTTCCAAAGAAGTATATAATGTTTTGCTGCAAAGCTGGGATGAAAATAAAATCGAATTTGTGGAGCAGTTTAAAATATTGCTATTAAACAGATGTGGAAGAATTTTAGGCATAGTTGAGGTTTCAACCGGTGGCATCGCAGGGACTGTTGCTGACCCGAAAGTGATTTTCTCAGCGGCCTTAAAAGCGAATGCAAGTTCTCTGATCCTGGCACATAATCATCCTTCTGGAAATATCAAACCAAGTGAAGCTGATAAGTACTTGACCAGAAAGATAAAGGAAGTAGGCAAGCTACTGGACATTTCGGTACTTGATCATATCATTGTAACTACAGAAGGATATTGCTCATTAGCAGATGAAGGGGAGATGTAAACTCCCTTTTTTCTCAAAATCATTTCTAAAAAAAGAGATTATTCGTAATTTTATAATAACTAATTTTTTATTGCTATGAAGAATGTACTATTTGTCTTTTTTGCCGCATGTATCCTAATGACAGCTTGCTCCAATGATAATAAAGATTTAAGCAGAGACGAAGCTATGAATCTCATCAAACAGGAAACCGCATACCCTAAGGTTGTTGAGTATGACCTGTTTTGCGGAGATCCCGAATTTGCAAAAAAAGTGCTTGATGCCGGCTTGGAAACACAGGGCCTCTTGACTGTGCAACGTACTCAGAAATTAAGTGATGTAGGGAAGCCTATTATCCAGCTTTCTGGCAAAGCCGAGCCTTATCTATTACCAACTCCCGAAAAGGACAAATCAATAAATATACAAAAGGTGAAATTGGCTGAAGAAGAACTGAAAGAAGTTACCGGTATAAAAATGACCGAGGACGGAAAAGGTGCGGTTGCAGAGTACACTACAACATACAAAAACGTTACTCCATTCTCCGCCTTAGTCAATACCGATTTTCAAAAAGAAAATATCCATCAGGCTACTTTTGCTCTGTATGATGATGGCTGGAGATTGGAAAAAAAACAATGAATTTGATTTATCGATCTCCTGAAATGGTCGCTTCTTTAAAGCTAATATTTCCCCTATTATTTAGCCCGATCTTAATCTCGTAAAAGACCGGAATTGGACAAACTTTGAAGTCTATATCACATCCTTCTAATTGGTATAGTTCATCGGATTTTCTGCGATACACGGTTAATTGAAATTTGATACCGGTATCCTGCTGAGTAAAGTAACAGCAGATGCCCGCTATTTTCCTCGCCCAGATTTTGAAATCCAGTTTAGCATAATACCTTCCTAAAGGTATTTGATCTGTTTGATAAGGATATAGTTTCGGCTCATATCCTTTTACCAATGCCTGGTTCCAGGACAATACATTACTTTCCATACGTTCATATCTTCAAGAGGCAACTGCAAAACTGCTCATTTTATTCCCTTATGTTTAACTGAAATAGTACATTTGTACAAAATATTCTTGAAGCGTTTTTGCTTTAAGTCCGGCACTGAAACTTAGGAATTTCACCAACAGCAGGACATAAGTGAAGAACGCTCATGCTATAGCGTGGGCGCACTTATTGTTGTTGGGTTTCCTAAGACCTCAGTGCTGTAAGTTGTTGCCTGCGCTTATTTTTGCAGGCGACAACGGTCAATGTCTAATCTAAAATAATATGTTATGACCGCAAACAGCCAATATCCAGGATTTGATTATCCAGCTCAAAATCTATCTAAATTTTTAGGCGTTCTTGATTTCTTTACCATTATGCTAAAAGATGGAAGTATTATCCACTTTAAACCAGATGATGCTAATTCTTTTCGCCACTGGCTGCTATTGAATAAAGTGATAGATATGAGAACTGAGAAAGGTTGGGTCACATCATAAATAATGATCAATATTATTTTCCACTGCCTAAAGAAGTCAATTTTTCACTAAGCTCTATCAGTCCCGCTTTTTGCAGACAATCACCAGCCAACGCTTTCAGCTCTTGTAAGGTTTCCTGAGGAACACTGTTCAACAAGTTCGATGATTTATCATCATTTTCCACTGCCAGTCCACGTTCTATAACACTGTTTAGAAGCAATACATTTTTGCGTGAGATTCTTAAATCAATCTTCACTGTTTCGTTCATGCCAGGGATACTCAGAATGGTATCATAAACCTTGGCCACATCATTTGTTGTTAACATAATCACACGTTTTATTTTTTAAAATCTTGAAGTACAAAAATAATAAGTACATCGTTTAACATCCTCATCAAAATATGATGAGGATAGGTATAATCCATAACACCTGTTTAACTTTACTTCATCAAACTGAATAGTGAAGTTGAAAATGTGTAGTTATGGATTTCAGAAAGCAAAGGCTTTCCATCGAGGAAGGCAAGGAAATGGACATGGTTAATTACTTGTCCTTATTAGGCCATGAGCCTTCAAAAATCAGGAATAGCGATTATTGGTATCTGTCTCCTTTGCGGAAAGAAAAGACAGCTTCTTTTAAGATTAATCGTAAGCTGAACAGATGGTACGATCATGGCCTGGCAAAAGGTGGTAATCTTATTGATTTCGGTATCGAATACCATCGCTGTACTATCGGTGAATTACTGGACAAGATTAGTGTTAATTTTTCCCTTCAGCAGCCTGTTATTTATCCTACCAAAGTGGAGAACGCATCCGATCATAAAATCAAAGTGTTGGGAGATTTCTCGCTTACTTCTTACCCGTTATTACGCTACCTCAAGCAAAGACTTATCCCCATTGAAATTGCCGAGAAATACTGCCGGGAAATCAGGTATCAGCTAAACGGTAAAACGTATTATGGCATAGGGTTTAAAAATGATGCGGGCGGTTTTGAAATACGGAACCCATATTTTAAGGCGAGCAGCTCGCCTAAAGATATTACCACCTATAAAAACGGAGCTAAGGAGGCCATCGTTTTTGAGGGCTTTACAGATTTTTTATCTTTCATGGCCATCCATAAACACCTTCCATCAAACAGCCATGATTTTGTAGTTTTAAATTCTGTTTCCTTTTTTGAAAAAGCCCGCCTGTTTATGGAAGAGCATGAAGTTATCCGGCTTTATCTGGACAGGGATGCTACCGGACGAAATTACAGTCAGCTTGCACTTTCCATTAGTGATAAATATTCAGATGAAAGCAGTCTTTACAAAAATCATAAAGACCTTAACGACTGGATAGTGAATTTCGGCAAGCCATCCAAAAGTATTTAGGAGGTGGTTACGCTGATATAATCGTGGCCTTATAGGTATATCAGCAACGCTGTAGCTTCTTGCCGCCTTAAAGGATGTCTTCAACTGCTTCTAAGGTCATAAAATCTTATAGAAGGCTGTCAGATTGTAACGTTCCTGCAATCGGCCAGATGAACGGTTGTTAAACAACCGGATCTGGCTGCCCTTTACTCGGAACTCGTGGGCAGGGCTACTAAAATGTGAAAATGAGTTTGAAAACGTGAAAATGAAAAGTGATGGAAAGAGAAAATTCAAACAGGACACGCATCATCGGGCTGCGCTTAACTCCCGTTGAGTATGCCAAAATCGAAAAGAAATGGAAGGCTTCTACCTGCCGTAAGCTAAGCGAGTATGTACGCCGCAGTGTATTTGAAAAGCCTATTGTTACAACATACCGCAACAGCTCGCAGGATGACTTAATGGCAGAACTTACACGCCTTCGCAGCGAACTTAACGCAGTTGGAAACAATTTCAACCAAGCGGTTAAAAAACTGCATACACTCAGCCAAATTGCTGAATTTAAGAGTTGGCTGATTGCTTATGAAGTGGAGAGAAAAATCCTGAATAACAAGGTGGATGAGGTTAGGAATAACATCAAAAAAATGTTGGAAATATGGTTGCAGTGATCAAGGCCGGACATTCCATGCACCGCATTTTCAACTACAATGAGAACAAAGTAAAAGAAGGCGTTGCAGAGTGCATCGGCGCAGAGAATTATCCGCTGAATGCAGGTGAAATGAGTCTTAGCATAAAGCTCAATTACCTGCTGAAGCGCATGGCACTTAATGAAAATGTGAAGCGTAACAGCGTACATATTTCGCTCAATTTCGATCCTTCGGAAATCGGTTTGCCGAAGGAAAAATTAACAGAGATTGCTAAAACTTATATGCAAAAATTAGGCTTTGGCGACCAGCCATATTTGGTTTACCAGCACCGCGATGCGGGGCATCCCCACATCCATTTAGTAACCACGAACATACAAGCCGACGGAAGGCGTATAGACCTTCATCATTTAGGCATCCGCAAGTCGGAACCGGCAAGGAAGGAAATTGAAAAGCAATTTGGATTAGTGGTTGCGCAGGGCAGGCAAACAAAGCAACCATACGAGTTGGAACCAATCGTAATGAGTAAGATCCACTATGGGAAATTACAGTCGAAAAAGGCCATCAGGAATGTGCTGGAAGGTGTCTTAAATACCTACAAATTTACCAGCCTGCCAGAGCTTAATGCTGTGCTTCGCCAATACAACGTAATGGCTGACCGGGGGAGTGAAAATTCGAGGATTTTTAAAGGTGGAGGGTTAGTATATCGCATTCTGGATGACATCGGAAATCCCATCGGCGTACCCATAAAAGCGAGCGACTTTTACAACAAACCAACCCTTAAATTTTTGGAAGATAAATGTGGCCCTAACCATGCAAAACGAATACCCTTTAAAGTCCGCGTGAAAAACGAAATAGACAAGGCCCTCATCGGCAAGCCGCCAACACTTGATGAATTGATGAAAAAACTGGAAAGGCAAGGGATACATACTGCCCTGCGCAAAAGTGATAGCGGTTTATTATACGGGATAACTTACGTAGATCATCAGACTAAATGTGTTTTCAACGGCAGCGTTTTAGGCAAGCAGTATAGTGCCAAAGCCATTCAGGAAAGATGCCAAGCCACAGAAACAATCCATCCTGCTTTGCTACCACAAGTAAAGTTAAAACCGGCTGAAACAGGGCCGCTTTCACAGGCTAAAACACCACCCATGCCGGGAACCTACCACGAGCCGAATAACACTCCGGTTACAGCAGATAGAACAAGCCTTTTGGACGTCCTGATGCAACCTGAGCAAATGGCGGATTATGTACCCGGCCAATTAAAGAAAAAGGGTAAAAAGAAGAAAAAGAAAAGTAATATTTCAAATAATCAATAAAACTTACGACTATGGCTATGCAGACAGGTGAAAACGAACAGGCGCTGAGGAAAATTCTGGATATGACCAGGCTGATCAGCATCGTAATTTTAGTGTTGCATTTTTATTACTACTGCTATGAGGCATTTCAAGCTTGGGGGCTTAGCAGTACGTTTAGCGACCGAATTTTAAACAATATCTACAGGACTGGACTATTCAGCTATTTTGTAAAAAGCAAACTCATTGCTTTAGGTTTCTTAACGATTTCGCTACTTGGGGCCAAAGGCCGTAAAGATGAAAAGCTGAGTTATAAAACAGCATTCGCCTATATCATTACAGGCTTGCTTCTTTACTTTTCAAGTTATCTTTCGATGCTGCTGAGAATGCCTGTGCAGGAGAAAGCAGCTATTTATATTGGCATTACTGCTATCGGTTTTCTATTAGTCCTTTCAGGGAGTACTTTGCTTTCCCGCATCATTAAAAACAGGCTCAATAATAAGGACATTTTCAATAAAGAAAACGAAACTTTTCCACAGGAGGAACGCCTGCTGGAAAATGAGTACTCGATCAATTTGCCGGCTCGTTACCAGCTAAAGAATAAGGTACGCAATAGCTGGATCAATATCATTAACCCCTTCCGTTCCATAATGGTTTTGGGAACACCGGGTTCGGGCAAATCCTACTTCGTCATTCGCCATGTGATCACGCAGCATATCCGTAAGGGATTTACCATGTTCGTGTACGATTTCAAGTTTGACGACCTTTCTAAAATTGCCTACAACACTTGGCTGAAGAACAGGCACCGGTACCCCAAACCACCTGCTTTTTATGTGATCAACTTTGACGACCTGACCCGCAGCCACCGGTGTAATCCCTTGGAGCCTTCTGCGATGACCGATATTACCGATGCTGCTGAAAGCGCCCGCACCATCCTGATGGGTTTGAACAGGGAATGGATCAAACGCCAGGGCGACTTCTTTGTGGAATCGCCAATCAACTTTCTGTCTGCGGTAATATGGTATCTAAAGAAATACAAGGACGGCGAATTTTGCACCCTGCCCCATGTTATCGAGCTGATGCAGGCGGACTACGATAGTTTGTTTACCCTCCTCAGGACAGAAAAGGAAATTGAAGTGCTGATCAACCCTTTTGTGAACGCTTATCTAAATGATGTGATGGAACAGCTGGAAGGCCAGATAGCAGCCGCAAAGGTAGCCATGGCGAGGCTTTCTTCCCCGCAATTGTATTACGTTTTATCGGGCAATGACTTCAATCTTGACATTAATAACCCGGACGATCCGAAGATCGTTTGCATGGGGAACAACCCGCAAAAGATTCAGATCTATGGGGCAGTTCTCTCCTTGTATGTAACCCGTTTGGTAAAACAAGTAAATAAGAAGGGGAAATTGAAAAGCAGTCTCATTTTCGATGAGTTTCCTACTATTTATCTGAACAATATGGATAGCCTAATAGCCACTGCAAGGAGTAACAAAGTTTCCACCTGTTTAGGCATCCAGGATTTCAGCCAGCTACGCAAAGATTATGGCCGTGAACAGGCCGATGTAATCATGAATATTACCGGCAATATTGTTTCCGGACAGGTAACAGGTGATACCGCCAAACAGCTTTCCGAACGCTTCGGAAAGATCATGCAAGACAGGGAAAGTTATTCCATTAACAGCGGCGACACTTCCATCAGTCGCTCCAAACAACTGGAAGCCGCTATACCACCCTCAAAAATATCCGGTTTAAGTTCCGGGGAATTTGTGGGTATGATAGCTGACGATCCGGATAATAAAATAGAGCTGAAATCTTTCCATTGTGAAATTATAAATGACCATGAAGCACTAAAAAGAGAGGAAGAAAACTATAAAAATATAGAGGTAATCCGTAAGCTCGACAATAGCATGGTACAACGCAATTATTTACAGATTAAGCAAGACATCCAGGACATTATACAGTCTGAAATGGAACGGTTGCTGAATGATCCGGGGCAGGCACATCTGGTCATTAATAAGGGTTAAATGTTTGCCCTTATAACCAGCCAACAAGGAATAGGCAAAACATCGGTTAACTGCTTCTTCATATATTCTTATCCATTATTAGGGAAAAGTACTTTTTTCAGTTTCTCTGCGGCCTGTTGATGTTTGGTTTCATCCATTCTGGAAAGGTTCAATAACTTCCATTGTACCGAAGGAAGCCTGGAAACTTCTTCCATTTTGGGTAGTCCCAATAAATCCCACTGTGGCCGTCTTTCTTTGAAGGATTGCAAAAAATTCCGTTCGTCATCGGTCATGTTTTGATGGATAATGGCGATTAAATCTTCCCGTGTTTGTTCCAATTCCTCTACCGGAATATCTACTTCTGCCATCTGTGTGAATTCCGTTGCGTAAATCTCGCGGATGTCTTTGCGGTGCGGAGCCAACAATTCGGACATAGGACGTTGGTGGCTGATTAAAAATACCAGAAATGTCTTCCGTAAATCTTCTGTAAAGCCTTCATTTTCCAGCAGGAATTTTACGTCAAAGAGGTCGCGTGGGTGCTGGCGGTCTAAGGCCGCACAGATTTTGCCTGCATATAAATCCGGCAGTGAAGCCACTTGTATTTCCGCATAGCCAAATTCCTTTTCCACTAATTCGTTCACTTCCATGCGCACTTCGGGAAATACCGTTCCCCTGATCACAGGGGACAGCTCTACTTTGACACGTATGTCCTCTACCTGGAGTATCAATCGGAGTGCATTGCTCTGTTCATGCGTATTCTGTATATGGATGCCAGGAATAGTCTTCCTGATCAGTTCGCTCAGCCGGGACAAGGCCGCCCGGATATTGACCAGCGCTTCCTCACGGTCTTCTGAAGGCAGGTATAACAGGTCAATATCCACCGAAAGACGTGGCAATGACCGGTAAAATAAATTGATGGCCGTTCCTCCTTTCAGTGCAAAGCATTTCTCGGTGTCTAATAACGGAAGTATGCGCACAAGTAATTGCACCTGACGGTAATATATGCTGTCTCTCTTCATGTTTTAATGTTGGAAATCTTTAGGTACGGTTATTTTATAGGTTTTGTCCAGTTCGCCACCCTTCACAATCATTCGGTTGCCAGACCCCAGGTTTATACTTTCCTGTTTTAGTTTGCTATACCAGGCATAATTGTGTTTAGAACCGAACCAGAGGAAAAGCCGTTTTACCTTTACATTGGTGCAATGTTCCAAGAGTTTTTGCAAGGTCCGGGGCGATAACGTAGTCATACCCTGTATCAATTGATCGGCATGCTCAAACGATATTTTTTCGGGCACTTCATTCAACATTTCAAGACAAGCTTTTTCCGGGCAGGATATTTTCAGTTCTGCCATTCCTTCTTTCCAGGGTACAGTGGCTGTATAATCATTAGCTATTGCCGGTGTCATATCTTCAAAAAGTTCCTTTCTTGAATGGCGGATAATGACCGTGTTTTCTGATACCTCATTTACCCAGGCGGGCAATTTGTCGTTGCCATAAACCTGTATTATCTCTTTCTTTGACGTTGGTAAATAATGCGAAAAGCCTTTTAATTCCAGTGCCGACAGTCCGCCCACGACAAAATCCGTCTTCATAATGAATTGCAGGACATGGACAATACTTTGCCAGGATAGCCGCACACTTCCCCTGGCATAAATGCCTTTCTGCAAGAGTTTTAATTGTTCGCTCTTGATCAGGTTGTCAATTGCATGTTTATTCAGCCCTGCCTGCTCCATCAGCCATTTCCTGGTAGCGATCACTCCTTCAGGAAGAAGCTGTTCCAGCATTTTACGTCTCTCAGGATTGAGTGCCATGTTTACATTATTTGTATTAGACGGCGTTTATCGCCGTCAGAACAAAGATACATAAACTAATTTATAAAAATGTCAAATTACGGCGTTAATCGCCGTCAAGGGGATATAGTGTAAATTGAAAAGGACTTTGAATGAAATAATTTTATTCTTTGGGCATGTCCCTTCGGACCGGGTCATTCCAGGGTTCGCTTCGCTTCCGTGTGATCACACCGGCTCGTTTCTCGCCGCCTTCCATCCCCCTCATGCTTTATTATTTAAGTCACTTCCATGCCTCATGACAAGGGATGACGGCCAGCCTGCTCCGCATTTTCCAATGCGAAACGGATAAAAAGGCAGCTAATGTATTGCGGGCAAAGCTGGCTGGAAAACCAAAAGACTACGGCATAATGGCTTTGCTCGTTCCTCACAAATCCACCCTTCGGGACTTATTCCGTTTCCTTTTGGTTTTCCGCTTTACCCGCACTGTTTACCTGCTTTCTTTTTTTCCGTTTTTTCTTTTGGAAAAATGCTCTTTGGGGCAGACGGCGTGAAAAAAGATGAATGAACAAAATGGTTTAACAATTAAAATTCAAACGTTATGAACATTATCGGAAGACTGACAAGGGATGCGGAAATCAGCACCCTGCCGAGCGACAAACAAGTGGTTAACTTTTCTATTGCGGTCAATGATGGCTACCGCAACAAACAGGGCGAACAGGTGGAACTAACCGAATACTTCAACTGCGCCTACTGGATTTCAACGAACGTGGCAAAGGCACTGACCAAAGGTACATTGGTGGAGCTTAGGGGGCGGGTAAGTGCAAGGGCATGGATTGGGGGCGATGGAGAAGCGCATGCAGCACTCAATTTCCATACTTCACAAATTAAACTGTACGGAGGTGGCAGGAGAACGGAAACCGTAGCAGACGATAGGGAAGACAATACCGTGGCATCCGCTAACAAACGCAAAAGCGGTAATACAGCAGAAAAAGACGACCTGCCTTTCTAAACAATCATTTTTCATTTATCAATTTTTAAAAATTATAATCATGGCACATAATCTCAATTTCAACGAACGTACAGGCAAATACAGTTTCTTTAGCGTACAACACAAGGCATGGCATAATTTAGGGCAGGTAGTAGAGCAATATCCCACCAGTGCCGAAGCAGTTAAATGCGCAGGGCTTGACTTCGAGGTCATCAAATCACCGCTGTACACGCATGGTACAGGGGTAACCATTGGCAACGATGGTGAAATAAAAGAGGGTGGTAATATTTTACTGCCCGAAAACTTCGCCACCATGCGCACCGATACCAATCAGGTTTTCGGGGTAGTGGGCAAGGATTACCAAATTGTACAAAATGCAGATGCCTTCGCTTTTTTCGATGCGATTGTAGGCGGTGGCGAAGGCATACTGTATGAAACCGCAGGGGCATTGGGTAATGGGGAACGCATATTTATAACCGCCAAACTACCCGATTATATTCGTGTGGGCAATGGTGATGACGTAACCGAAAAATACATTTTCCTGACCACCTCTCACGATGGAACAGGCAGCATAACCGCAGCCTTTACACCCATAAGGATAGTTTGCCAGAACACGCTGAATGCATCGCTTCGTAATATGTCCAACGTGGTGCGCATTCGTCATACATCAGGTGCAAAACAGCGTTTGGAAGAGGCGCACAAAGTAATGGGACTGGCTAACCAGTTAAGTACCAAACTGGAAGAAATATTCAACCAATGGGCAAAGGTACGTATCACTGATACGGAAGTGAAAAAGCTTATTCAACTGGCACTATGCCCGAATAAGGAAACATTTGCAGCACTTAAAAAAGGTGCAGAAGATGAATTGTCTACCGTGTTCAAAAACACCGTTAACGATGCCTTTGCCTATGCAATGATAGCGGATACACAACAAATGGATACTACCAAAGGAACAGTGTTCGGAGCGTATAACGGCATCACGGGCTATTATCAGAATGTCCGCAATTACAAAGATGATGAAGCCAAACTGCAATCTATCGTGATGGGCGGTACGGCACAACTAAAAGCACAGTCAGCCTTTAACCTCTGCAATGAATTTGCTATGAACGGGGCTGACGCATTTGCACTGAACTAAGACAGCAGGGCGGGCAGTAGTCCTGCCTGCCCTCATTTATTTACTCAAAAAAATGGATGATGAAACCTTTAGAGAAATTGATAAACGTAGAGAAAGCCAAGTTGCTGCATGAACTGTTCCCGCAGGAAATACCTGCTTTACTGGAATATGCCGGCAATTTATGTGCAACCATAAAAGAGGATGAGCATTTACATGGGAAGTGGGAAAATGGTTTGCTGACCATTGAGGCATGGCTGTCCTTTGTGGACGAAGTGGAAAAAAAAATTAAGCGATACGGCAATTACCTGCATACACATAGCCGAGTATTTGCCGACCAGTTGTTTGATGGCTACCTCGCATTATACATGGTGCATTGCCTGACTTTATATACCACCACACGCAAGCACAGCAATCACAAATTCGTACTGGCAGTAGATTTATTGTTCAACCCTTAAACGTGAATTTATGGAGGCATTAATAAAACTATTGCAAGGCATTTCTTACCCAACCCTGTTTTTTGCAGGGTTGGGCATCAGGCTCATCGTCGGTATGCGACAGTTTAACCGCAGAGGCTTAGGAGGATTGCAGCATTTCAGCAACTATTTCATCGGGCTGATTACCCTTTCCATAGAATGGATACTGAAATGGGTAGCCTTTTTTGTGATGCTTTGGGGTGTATGGGGCTTGCTTTTTAAGTAGGACGGTGTGGAACAAAACGGTAGTAGGACTATACAGAATATTTGAAAAATAAATTATTTAAAAGATGGAAACGACAAATTTTTTTAGCGAAGTAGCGGCATTGAATATTACAGGCGACCTGCAATTGACTATACGCAAAGGAGCAGAAAACAATTGGATAGTATCGGTTATGCTCAATAATGAACAATGTGGAGATGATGCAAGAAAACTAATTCCGCCCCTTAATCTAAAGGGAACGGTAAACGAATTGGACGAGGGATTTTTTGAAAGGATAACCACGCCTTTGCAATCCGCTTCAGGCTTATTAGATAATATGGAAGCCTTTATGAAGCAATTGGAAGAAGCCAAAACACAATCGGCTATGGAAAAGGAGAAAGCCGACAAAGAAAAAAAGGCTAAGGAAGAAAAGGAAAAGAAATTTAAGGAAGCTATGGCTAAAGTGGACGAACTGGAGAAAGAGGGCAATTACAGGGATGCCTGGATGAAAGTACCCGACCCTGCACAATTCCCCGAACAGGCAGAAGTAATACGCAAGCGCAAGACTGCATTGTCAGCCAAGTTTGCGCCCGACTTGTTCGGCGCACCTGAAACAGGGGTAGAGACAACAGAACCACAGGAAGAAAATACGCTTTTCCATGAAGGCCCCGACAATGAGAAAAATCTCGATGAAGTGGAGGATAATTGGGAAGACGATAGCGAAACAGAATAATTTACCAACATCAAAAAACAACAACCATGTTATTAGCAACACAATTAGAACGAGTGTTCTTACTGAAAGATAAAGGGCAGGAAATCAAATTGACCGACCCCGAACCCAAATGGAGTGTTGAGGCGGTATTGAATTTTTATGCCAATACATATCCCATATTAACAACGGCAAAAGTATCTGCACCTGTTATTCGTGATGATACCGTACAGTACAGATTTGAGAGCGTAATGGGAACAAAAGGTTAATCAAAATTAAAAGAAATGAACGATGCAACGCAATATTATATCCGGGATTATCCGCAAACCGCAACAGCCAAAACAACGGGAACTGCACCAACAGTTGGGCGAGTTTGCCAATTGGATGCAAAGACCCAAAGAGGCAAACGAAATCCGAAAGGACAAACGGAAGTCCGTACCCCTTTCGATGTTGCCAATAATTTTCTAAAGTCTACGTTCCTGCCAAAACTAAAAACGGCGCATTCTGCACAGGCTTGTACAGAAAATGAAAAAACGGAAAGGGATTTTTACCATTCCCTTTCCCTACTGGCGGAAGATTACGGATTTAAGCCAATGCAGACAAAAAGCTATGGTTATCCGTACAATATCAGTTTGGCATTATGGGATACACAGGAGAAGTTAAAACAAATAGTTTACAATTGGAACAGTTTACAATTTGTACAGGACAGGAAAAAAGCCTTTTTTATCAGCGAAGAACGGTACAGCGCAGGGGCTACGCTTTATTACATCCCCGTTATACCACTCTTTGAAATGCTGAATGACCCAATGCGTAAAAAGACCGCCCAATTGCTTGTGTCAGTTTGCAGTTACCTGTACCATATTGTGAGTATTCCGTATTACCGGCAGGAAAACAGCTACCTCTATTGGATGTACGAAATGCTAACCGATTGGGTGGAGCAAGACGAGGAAACCAGCGAAACAGAACTATATAAAAATGAGTTACGGCAAGCCGAATGGGTTGGTGAGCGTGTCGAACAAAAACTGTTTAACCGTACCAATTTAAGTTTTTTTGAACAGCGTGTAAAGATATTTAAGCCGACAGATGAGTTTGATAAGGAATGTTTGCAGTTAGCTTGCGATGCGCTTGCACTTTACGTGGAATATCCTCATACGAATATCTTTCGTAATGCTCCTAAAACTGATGAGGGCCCTGACGATGAGTGCGAAGACTATGACCGGGAAACTATTGGTATGGAAAAGTACATATCCTTCATGGCGAATGGAAAAGGCTGGCTATATGAAAGCCTTTCGGATAGTATTAACAACGAGTTTAACGAATATGGCAATCTGGAAGAACCGACCATCCGCAAATGTTTTGACGGAAACCCGATAACACGTAACAACCTCGATTTTGAAGCCCAACTGTTTACTTTATTGGAAGATATATGCTACTTACTAAACAACTATAAAGCGACAAGACGATGAATAATACAACAGACATAACCAATGATTTTGGAATGCTTTACCATCCCAAATCGGCTTTGGTGTTCTATGAAACCAAAGGCACAAACACGGATATGTATGTAGAGCATTTTGACATGGACAGAAACGGCAACCCAATCAATGCCCACCCTTTGACCGTGAGGGAAGCACAGCTATTGGCAAAGGCATTGAATACAGGAAAGGAAAAGAACAAAGCTTTTTTAAAACCAAGGGGAATTTTGCCAACCAATATACTGGTTATCAATCCAAGCGACAACGGTACGGTATTATGGTACACCAAAGCACAGCAACGTCCGTTATTCTTTGTCAAAGATTTGGAAATACTCAATGGGAAGGCATATGTACCGCCCATGATTTGGTTTGCCAGTAAAAACAGCATTTTTGTTTTTGCCCTTAGTTCAGACAGGCGACCACATGAAAAGACGCCGTTGTTCCATGCTCCATTTTTCAATGTATATGAAAACGGAAATGTATGCATGGGAACAGTAAATGTGAATATCAAAAAATCGACATCGCTGGAAGAATTTATCGAAGCATGGGAAAACTATTTTTTTAACAGCTATTTCAGCCATCTGATGCAGAACCACAACCCGGTTAAAGGGAATTGTGTAAGCCTTTGGAAAGAGCTTATTAAAACAGGCAATGCCTTTCCTAAAGAGGTTTTGAAAAAGAATAACAGGACACTTAAAAACTTATTATGATGAACACGGAAAAAACGAAAGTCCATTTTACGGATAACTCCCTGATAAATGCCACCAATCCAATACAAGTAAACGTTTTTGGTGCAGGTGGCACAGGTTCAAAGGTTTTGACTGCTTTAATTGAGATGGAGCACAGTCTGGTCGAATTGGGACACGCAGGATTATCCGTTCGTCTTTGGGATGATGATAGGGTAACTGAACCAAATTTAGGTAGACAACGTTTTGCAGCATGTGAAATAGGACTGTACAAGTCCTTAGCCTTGATAAACCGTTCCAATAGATGGGAAGGGACAAACTGGAAAGCCGAAACAGTAAAATTCGGAAAAGACCATTTGGGGAGATTGCCCCAATACGCACCTGCAAGCATTTATATCTCTTGCGTAGACAGCGTACAAGCAAGGTTTGAAATTGCAGGGATTTTAAAAGCGTTGAGCAATAGCAGGAATTACGGTAATGAACCTAAGTATTGGCTTGATTTCGGCAACAGCCAGCATACAGGACAGGTTATATTATCTACTATTGGAAAGATAAGCCAACCCAAATCTGAAATGTACGAAACGGTGGCAAGCCTGCCATTTGTTACAGATGAATTTGGCGATTTATTGAAACACTCCGAAGCAACGGACGACACGCCAAGTTGCAGTTTAGCAGAAGCACTGGAAAAACAGGACTTGTATATTAATTCCTCACTGACCCAAATGGGTTGCTCCTTATTGTGGAGCTTATTCCGTAACGGATTGACCCAATATAGGGGCTTTTTCCACAACCTTAAGGACTTTAATACCCACCCAATTAAGGTCGCCTGAAACCCTTCCCGGGCGGCGCATGGGCATTCCTTTCCCCGTAGGCGGAAAGCCCATGCGCTGGAAGCGGTGCAGCCACTTGTCCCAAACCGGGTTCCCCAGTCACATCCCCGATATCTCCGCTTTGGGACAACAGGCTGCGGCATAATTGATATATTTATTATCTGATTTTTCATCCAGAGTGACTTGTAAGCAATTTTCCGTTGATAATGAATAGTTAAGCAATTTTCAAACTATCTAAAAATGTCAAAAATGGAATTAGGGGTTCGATTGTGACCCCGCCCAGTCCGCAATAAATGCCTTGTAAATGTATTATTTACGAGGCATTTTTGTTTTTGAGATGAAATGATTTTTGCTAAAAATAATGGGGGTATGATTTTGCTCAACAAATCATGATACTCGACTAAAAAAATGTTGATTTAAGATTGATGAATTATTGGTTCTGTATACTATCCTTCTTTTGCTGTGCTTTTTCCATATTTTTTCGGGAAATTTCTTCTAAAACTTTTTCCTTTCTGTTGCCTTTTTCATCTAAAATTGGTGCAGGTAAATCGGATTGATTTTTATCGAAAATGATATTTTGAAATGGATTGTTTACATACACCCAAAAACCATTCACCCATCTAAACCCTTCATAATCGCCATAAGGAATTAAGTTATAGGTATTTTTTTCATCGGGCGATTCACTTACCAGCCGGCTAAAAATAATGGCATGGTATTTTGCATCGTAATTCATGCGTACGCCTGCATCTTTTTTATATTCTAAATAAAACCGATAAGCAGGTTGCGGTGGTTTAATTCCATCTGCCGGATATTTAAAATAATTGCCACCAAACTGTGGCAGACCATCGGGTTTAAATGTTAATACTTCTATCCATTTCTTCTCACTGCGTGCATTGTTTTCATCTAATCCTAACAGTGTATAATATTTTTTATTTTGATACGTAGTAAGGATAATTTTATAATATATGGCACCAATCCAGTTATTGTTGGTGCGTATGGAATCGGTAGGCGATTTGGTAAATTCGGAAGCATCGAATAAAGGGAATAATTTTAAACTGCCATCTGCAGTGCGCATTTGAATGGCCCCTCTTTGCCGGTAATAAGAATAATCTTTCATTACCTGCCAGGTAAATATTCTGAAGCTGCTATCCGGCGCATATAGTTTGGAAATGTTTTGAACCGAATCGAAAGGATAATAAAATGAGTATGGTGTTTTTAATGCTTTTACAAAATTTCGTATAAATGCACTATCGGCCTGAAAACGTTCTAACCAGTCGTTGGCATATACAATATTGTGCGCATCTTTTTGTAGCAGGTTTTCTATTTTTTGAATGGCTTGTATAGAAGTTGCCGGTATTTCCTGCGTGAAGGAAAAGAAGGGTAGAAGCATTAAAAATACAATAACAGTACTGCGCATGTTGATAAAATATGCCTCTAAGATACAACACCACTCCTGCTTATTGATTTTGATGCAAAAATGAGGATGAATTTTATGCTTTTATTAAAGCCTTTGCTACATGGTATAAATCATCAAATCTTGCATCAATCAGTGGATGTGGATATGGTGTTTCAGGATTAGTAGTTGCAACAAAAATGGTATACATTCCGGCATTTTTGCCAAATGCCATATCTGATAATTTGTTGCCAATCATCATACTTTTTGAAAAGTCTATTTCAGAAAAATCTTCTTTTGCCTGAAAAGCCATTCCGGGAGCGGGTTTTCGGTTGGGTGAATCATCCGATAAATCAGGACAAAAATAAATTTTATCTATCCTGCCCCCTTTTTCCTGTATTTCCTGCAGCATATTTGTATGAATGATATGAAGGCCATCTACTGTTAACAAGCCTTTTCCAATACATTTTTGATTGGTTACCACTACAATTCTTTTAAACAATGGGTTCAATAATGCCAATGCTTCTTTTACCCCAGGTAAAAAATGAAATTCGTTCCACGACAATACATAATCGTCTTTTTTTTCGGCATTGATTACGCCATCTCTGTCTAAAAATAAAGTCCATTCCTGGCTAATGTCCGGTAAATGATTCATTAAACTGTATTTAAGGTTGCCAATGGTTAACTGAGTTCCGCTTGTGCTTTTAAATAATCATCCGGAATCCCGATATCAATAAAATATTCATCCTGCACATAGCCAAACAATTCGTTCTTGCCGGTTTTTTGTTCCAGATAATCTTTTTCAAAAGAAAATTTTTCAGGCAATTTGTTGGCTAAAAACCGGTGTACATTTAATAAGTATACGCCTCCGTTTATCAGGCCTTTTTCTGTATGTTTTTTTTCATGAAAGGCAATAATTTCATTGTTTTCATTGATGGTAACGGCCCCGTATCTATCAAAGTGTTCCATTGGTTTTAAACAAAGGCCGCAAGCAGCTTTTTTGTTAAGATGGAACTGCATAAATGTTGCAAATTGGATGGTATAAAGGGTATCTCCATTAGTAACCAATACATTTTCTGATTGTACAACCGAACAGGCCAACTGAATAGCGCCACCGGTGCCTAAAGGTTCCTGCTCTGTTACAATGGTATAGCTTTCTGCTGACAAATGTTGTTGCAAGTACTCCGTAAAATATTGGTGTTTGTAGCCCAAAGAAAAAATAAACCTGTTAATACCCTGTTGTTGCAAATGGGCTATGATATATGCAATAAAAGGTTTGCCGTTTACCGGAGCCATACATTTGGGTAAATCGGGCACAGCGCTTTTTAATCGGGTACCTATGCCCCCTGCAAGTATAATGGCTTCATTCATGTTGTGCTTCTAAAATGATTGCGTTAAACCGGTTGCTTGTTTATAAAACCGGTGTAATAGTGAATGTAATGGGCGGTTGTTTTATGTAAACAAATTCGCTTCTACCATTTCACAAATAATATGACCCAGCATAATATGGCTTTCCTGAATACGTGGTGTATCGGTTGAAGGCACATTGAATAAAATATCGCTACAATCTTTCATTTTACCGCCGGTACTGCCGGTAAAGCCAATAGTTATCATTTGGTTGGCTTTTGCGGCTTCAAATGCTTTTAAAATATTGGGTGAATTGCCCGATGTACTTAAACCTATCAATACATCACCCGGTAATCCGGTGCCCTCTATAATTCGGGCATAAATTACATCATAACTATAATCGTTGGCAACAGCAGTAAGGTATGAGGTATTGCAGTGCAGGGCTTCAGACGGTAATGCCTTTCTGTTTTTATAAAAACGGCCTGAAAATTCTGCTGCTAAATGTTGTGCATCGGCAGCGCTGCCTCCGTTACCACAAAACAAAACTTTATTGCCATTTTTAAAGGCATTGGTAATTAACTCAATGGCCTGCTCTAAATTTTGCAGCATATTGGCATCCTGCAATATGGCTTGTTTTACCTCAATTGAGGCGTTGATAACTTCTTTAAATTTGTTTTGCATAATACATTTTTTTATTGAACCGTCCAGCTGGTTAGTCCATGTTGTGTAAACTGATAGGGTTTTACAATTCCGCCAAAATTATTCAATACATCAATAACTTTATAACGGGTATTATTAGGGCAATAAAAAGTCATGAATCCACCACCGCCGGCACCACTAATTTTTCCGCCGGTAGCGCCAGCCAGTCGGGCGGACTGATAAATATCTTCAATAAAAGAGTTGGAGATATTGTGTGCCATTTTTCTTTTTTCCTGAAAACCAAAATCCAATATTTCTCCAATTTCATGTAAACGGCCTTTTAATAAAGCCTCCTTCATCATTTTAGATTGTTCTTTTAATTGATGCATGGCTTCAATACTTTTTTCATTTTTGGCATGCACATTTTTTTGTTGCTCTTTAATAATATCAGCCGATTCTCTGCTGGTTTGTGTGTAATACAATACCAAATTATGTTCTAATTCATTCAAATACTCTTGTTTAATGCGGAGTGGATTTACAATTACTTTATCTGATGCATAAAATTCCATAAAATTTACACCACCAAAAGTAGCTGCATATTGGTCTTGTTTACCACCTGCTAATTTTAAATCGTTTCGCTCAATATCATAAGCATAATGGGCAATATCATAATCGCCTAAGGGTAATTTCAGCATTTCTACAAATGCACCTATAATAGCCACTACAAGGGTAGAGGAGGTGCCCAAACCACTGCCAGAGGGTACATCAACAAAAGTGGACAATTTAAAACCGGTAAGCGGCAGCCCGTAATCTTTTTGAATTCTGTTGTAAACACCTTTGGCTAAATCTAATTGCCCGTCAATTGGTAATTGCGGCATCCATTCAAAACGTTGCTCTTCCCTTCTGTCAATGGCTTCTATTATAATACCATTTTCCTGAATAGGTTCAATAGAAGCATATGCATACAATGAAATAGTGGCATTTAGAATAGCACCGCCAAATTCATCGCTATATGGACTTACATCGGTACCTCCACCGGCAAGGCCTAACCGTAAGGGCGTTTTACTTCTGTATATCATACCATGGAAGGTTATTATTTCATACAATCATTCTCTGCTAATTGCAGCAGGGCATTGCTTAACTGAGCCCAACTGTATTTTTTTTTTTCTTCACGAAGTTGCGGTAAAAAATAAGATTCTCCTAATGTATACAGTTGAATAATACCTGCTGCAATGGCTTCCGGGTTTGGTTCCGTAATAATTCCTGCTTTTAAATGGGGTACCAAATCGGGTAAGCCACCCACATTGGTTACCAGCATAGGTTTTTCAAAATGATAGGCCAATGGGGTAACGCCACTTTGGGTAGCATTTTTATAAGGTTGTATAACAAAATCTGCAGCACTTAAATAATATTTTACTTCACTATTCGGAATGAAATCTGTGCGCAAATACAATTGCGATTGTAAAGCCAGGTTTTGAATGATGGCATCATATTTTTGCCTGTCTTCATAAAACTCGCCGGCAATTAGCAATTTAATATTGGCTTGTTGAATAGCAGGTTCATGCATAGCCTGCAATAATATATCAAGCCCTTTATAGGCTCTGATAAAACCAAAGAACAAAATAATTTTTTCTTGTTCAGGTAAATGAAGATGCACTCTGGCCTCATTTTTAGGAATAATACTTCCAAAAGTATCATATAGCGGATGCACTACTTTTAACGCAGGTTTTTGTGTAAATTGTTTTAAATCTTTCAACACCTTATCGCTCATGGTTACAAAACCATCAATCGTTTTGGTAAAGTATTGGGTAAAAGCTGTATCGCCCGGCCTTTTTTCATGGGGTATTATATTATCGGCAATACAAATAATTTTTGTGTATTTGTTTTGATGGGCAATACGTAAAATAGTACCCAGACATGGGCCCATAAAAGGCAACCAATAGCGCACTACAATGAATTTTGGACGCATTTTTTTTAACTGTAATCCAACGCGGATCCAATTGAATGGATTCACGGAGTTTATACACACTTTAATAGCGATATCTTGTGGTGCAGGTTCGGCTGAGTATTGCGTAGTTCCGGGAAACAAAAAAGAAGGATATTGTAAAGAAAAGGTATAAATGGGGGTATTAAAACCTTCTTCTTTAAACTGGCGTGCCAGCCTTTCATTAAAAGATGCCAGTCCACCTCGTAAAGGATATGCGGGCCCTATGATGATTACTGTTGCTGACATGCGATTAGATGCGTATTTTTTCTTCTATTAAATAAACATTTCTTTCCGATGCATTGCGGGCAATCAGCTCTCCAATAAAACCGGCTAAAAATAGTTGCATGCCTATTACCATTGAAGTAAGGGCAATATAAAATGAAGGTCGGTTGGTTAAAGAAAAATCAGCCTCCATAAATTTTGCAATGATTAAATAGATACTGCTAATGAAGCCAATGATAAAAAACAAAGTACCCCATAATCCAAAAAAATGCATGGGTTTTTTTCCAAAACGGCTTACAAAACTAATAGTAGCCAGATCAAGAAAGCCATTGATGAACCTTTCCCATCCAAATTTTGAAACACCATATTTACGGGGTTGGTGGGCCACTACTTTTTCCGTTATTTTTCTAAAGCCCGCCCATTTGGCAATAACTGGAATATAACGGTGCATTTCGCCGTATACTTCAATACTTTTTACTACCTTTTTTTTATAAGCTTTTAATCCACAGTTAAAATCGTGTAAAGGAATACCGCTGCTCCATCGGGCTGCAGCATTAAATATTTTAGAAGGGATATTTTTTGTAAGTGTATTGTCGTATCTTTTTTTCTTCCAGCCACTCACTAAATCAAATCCATCCTGCACAATTAATTGCCGAAGTGTGGGAATTTCATCGGGCGAGTCTTGTAAATCAGCATCCATGGTAATAATTACATCACCTTGCGCAGCTTTAAATCCCTCATTTAGCGCAGCGCTTTTTCCATAATTCCGTTGAAATTTAATGCCCTTGATATTTGTATTGGCAACTGATAAGTTCATAATTACTTCCCAGCTATTATCGGTACTGCCATCATCTACCAAAACAATTTCATAACGGTATTCATTTTCCGTTGCCACTTTATCAATCCACCGGCATAGTTCCGGTAGTGATTCTGCTTCATTCAGTAATGGTATTACAATTGATATATCCATTCTATTTTTATTGAGTAGTGGTTGTTTGATATTTTTTAGGTACTGCCACAGCTGCCAATAATGCACCCGCACCTCCGGCTAATAAAAATAAAATTAATACCCCTGTCAATTGCGTATTCATCCAAATTTGTTTAGCACGATTTATATTGGCCGGTAAATTAGTAATGGCCTCTCCATGTTTTTTTACTTCCTCTTGTAATAAACTAATTTGGTGGTTTACATAATTCGGAAACAAATAATGCATAGCTATAAAATTATACACAAAAAATAATGCAGTAGCAACGGCCACTGTTTTAAAGCCGTGGCTTAAAATCAATGAAAAACCTTTTACCCCTTTTGTTTGATGGTTAAATAACCAGGTACTGATGAAGGCTGCAACAATAAATACCGATAAAATAATAAAGCCATACCAGGGCAGATAAATAAGTTCTGTTATCTGGCCAATGGCATTGAGCAGCATGATAAGCCCAGCGATGATAATGCCCTTTTTAATATGTGATGTACACGAAACCTCCATACTTCAACTGATTAATTCAAGTGAATTTGATTTTTGTGAATAATGCCATAAACTTTTCCTGTAAGCGGTATATTGAAAAAGGGGCTATTGGCCGATTTACTTTGATTGTGCTGTGTAGTGAATACACTTCCATCATTTGTATTGAATAAAGTAAGTTCTGCAACATTGCCCGGCATGATAGCTGCATCGGGTAAATTAAAAATACTGCGTGCACGATTACCTAGCCAATCTGCTAGCAAATCCGCATTGGTATTAGGGAATAAACTGTTTATAATGGTATAGGCTGTTTGTAACCCTATGATTCCCGGTTTGGCATATTCAAACTCACAAACTTTTCTGTCGGTTTCCAATGGTAAATGATGCGTGCTGATACAATCAATTGTTCCCTTCAATAAGCCTTCGCGTAAAGCCAGCATATCGGTTTTTGTGCGCAATGGGGGATTTACTTTTAAATGGGTATCATAATCTTTTAAGTCTTCATCACAAAAAAATAAATGATGAGGTGTTACGGAACAGGTAACATTTAATCCTTTTTGTTTTGCAGCGGCAATTAAATTTATTGAGGCTTTAGTACTAATACCCGTAAAATGAATGGCAGAGCCGGTATATTGCACCAGATCAATATCTCTGGCAATTATCAGGGTTTCTGCTATAGTCGGTTTGCCTGGAAGTCCTAAGCAGGTAGAAACAACACCTTCATGCATCAATCCGTGTGGTGCTATGGCTACATCTTCAGGTATTTGAATAATAATACCATTAAAAGCTTTAATGTATTGCAGCGCTTTTACCATGAGGCCTGAAGATTGTATGGGCAACAAGCCATCTGAAAAAGCCAAAGCCCCGGCTTGTTGCATATCGTACATTTCAGCCAATTCTTTTCCTTCCAGATTTTTGCTAACCGCTCCCAAGGGGTGTATAGATATTTTGGTTGAATGCGATGCCTGAATTAAATAATCAACCTGTGTTTTATTTTGAATGCAGGGAATGGTATTGGGTAGGGTAGCAACCCTTGTAAATCCGCCTGCTGCTGCTGCCGCTGCACCGGAATGGATGGTTTCGCGATGTTCTAAGCCTGGGTCGCAAAAATGAACAAACGGGTCTATCCAGCCCTGCGATACCGAACAATTGGGCAATACAATGACCTGATCTGCATCCTGATGAAGGGTGGGTTCAATGGCAATAATTTTTCCATTTTCAATAAAAATATCCTGAATGGTACCATTATAAGAGCTATTATTATCTGCGATGGCAACCTGTTTTAAAAGAATTTTCATGGATTGCTGATAAAATTTTGTGCAATATAGCCTGAAAAATTCTTTTGTTCTTATATTTGCCGCCCCTCGGGGAAGAAACCCAATTAGTTCGGGTGGTGGCGCAGCCCGGTAGCGCACTTGCATGGGGTGCAAGGGGTCGCTGGTTCGAATCCAGTCCACCCGACTTTATTACCTAAAAGGCAATCTTGCAAAAGGTTGTCTCTTTTTTTGGCTGTAATACAATGGTGTTGGGCAATGGCGGAGAATAGGGTATTTATTATGGAGGTTCAAACTGTGTTATTTTTTTTATCGTACACCATTCCATCAGGGAATATGAGATATTGCAACTTTTTCTTTTCCAAATATTTTGCTGTAATCCACATCTGGCTTATGTTTTTAGCAATTTTTAATCCTTTATCAATAGCTTTTTCAAGATTCGAACTCATGTTTTGTTTTTGTTCTAATTCTTCGCTAAGTTCTCTAATAGCATCAATGTATTTTTTTGAGAATTTTTGGTATTGCTCTTTTGAAATTTCATTGATTACCAAACGTTCTTCCAGCATTTCTAATTGATGTTCAAGTTGCTTTGATGATAGCTACAATTGTATAAGTAATGATGGCGATATAGAGATATAGATTTGAGTTTTAACCGCATTTGCAGAAGCATTCGTTGATCACAGAGTACCCCATTTGCTTTATCATGTTTCTCAGAAGAGACTCTTGTAAATTTAAGATTAACTTTTGCACGGATTACAAAAAATGCATCATGCTTATCAATAGCCGATAAGCGATTAAAACCAATGTAACCACGGTACAGGATATAATACCTGCCTGTTTCAAAGGTGAGAAAATCTAATCCATTTACATCATGAACACTTGCTGGCGTGATATGCATGAAGATAGGAATAGCAGTTTTTATATCAAGTAATGTGTGCAATTTAACTGCACCTTTTGCTCTTCTAAAAGTTGCCCAACAAAAAACATTTAGACAAAGATCAATAGTAGAATCAAAAACGTAAACATTACCCTTAATTAACAAATTAAAATCAGTATAAGAGATACATATTTTCTGAGCTTCTGCAATCATTTCAAAAATTTGGTAATTTCGTTTTTCGTTTACTTCGGATAGATTTGATCTGGAAATACTTCTGCCCAATCCTAAATGATAGTGCTTTGTTTTATGTGCAGTTAATCAAACAAGTAAATCACGCAGGCTATCACGATTACTTAATTGTCCAAAAATCATGCACATTAACTGGTTCCAATAAGTAAAATGCTTGACCCATTTATCTCCTTGGAAAGAATTAACACAACGATCAAAAATTCGAGCAGGAAGAAATGTGACAATTTGAGAAAAAACATATTTGCCCTGATTCACTTAATTTCCCATGAAACATATTTATACTAAGATTTTCAAACTAATAAATATTTTTACCGGACACTAATGAATTTTGATTATAATTTTGTCGGACAAGACACTGTATGCTTTGTTAAGGTTTTTGGTCAATTTTACTTTGCCAAAAAATCTTCTATCATTCTGCACATAAAAAAATTGGAACCAACGGCCGCTAAATTGATTTGCAATCCATAAACTTCTCTCGTTCCAATTCATTCAAAAGCCAGAAAGATTGTTTATTTTCAACGATGCTATTGTTCTTGTTTTAAGAATTGTTGGCTCAAAATATGCATATGAAAACACTTTTATTTTCCAAACAATCTATCCATATTGGCTGCATAGCATTGATATTGGGTATGTTGATGGCTTGCCACTCTAAACAGTCGCAACAATATGCCTCCTGGCAGGTATACGGCGGCAATAAAGAAAACAATCATTATTCATCGCTCACGCAAATCGATACTAATAATGTTGCTTTGTTAAAATCCGTTTGGGAGTATCATTGTGGCGATGCCGGTGAATCTACCCAAATACAGGTCAATCCCATTATAGTAGATGGCATTTTATACGGTGTTTCTCCACAATTAAAATTATTTGCATTAGATGCAGCCAATGGTCAACACCAATGGAGCTTTAATCCATTATCAGATACGGCAGGAAACGACAAAACTTCCGGCTATTTTATGATGAATGTATGCAGAGGTGTTACCTATTACGCAAATGGAGCAAACGATCGTCGTATATTTTATGCTGCCGGTGCTAAATTGTATTGTATCAATGCATCCAATGGAAAGCCAATCCTGTCATTTGGCAATGGGGGTAGCATTGACTTGCATCAAAATTTGGGGATAAGGGCACAACAGTTATATGTGGCTTCCACTACTCCGGGTATCATTTACAAAGACATGATTATTATTGGTACCCGTGTTGCTGAAGAAATGCCTGCAGCACCAGGTGATGTGCGTGCTTACGATGTACATAACGGCAAATTGCGCTGGATATTTCACACCATTCCGCAACCCGGCGAACCTGGTTTTCATTCCTGGGATGATACCTCTGCTTACCGTCAGGTAGGTGGTGCGAATGCCTGGGCGGGTTTTAGTATGGATGAAAACAAAGGTATTGTGTATGTACCCACAGGGTCTGCTGTGTATGATTTTTATGGCGGTTTACGCCTTGGGAATAATCTTTTTGCCAATACACTTATTGCTTTAAATGCCAACAATGGTAAAGAAATCTGGCATTATCAAACCGTACACCACGATTTGTGGGATCGTGACTTACCAACTGCACCGGCTTTGCTTACCCTTACAATAAACGGTAAAAAAATTGAAACAGTAGCACAACCCACTAAAACCGGTTTTATATTTTTATTCAACAGAATAAATGGTAAGCCGGTATTTCCTATTGTGGAACGGCCCGTACCCACTTTCAGCGAATTAACTGGTGAACAACCTGCACCTACACAACCTTATCCTGTTTTACCCGTTCCTTTTGCAAGGCAATCGCTTACTGAAAAAGATTTGAATCATTTAGTTCCCGATTCCTCTTTTCATGAACTGCAACAAAGGCTATCCAGTTATAAAACAGGCAGGCTGTTTATTCCTCCTTCAAAAGAAGGTACGGTTATTTTTCCCGGCTTTGATGGTGGAGCAGAGTGGGGTGGGCCTGCAGCAGATCCAACATCGGGTATATTGTATGTAAATGCCAGCGAAATGCCATGGGTTTTAACCATGGTGGATGCAAAAAATGAGGTACCACCTGCCGGTGAAACCAATCTTCAGGCGGGTATTCGTTTGTACCGTACACATTGTATGGCTTGTCATGGTACGTTAATGCAAGGCAGTGGTAATTATCCTTGGCTTTTTCAAATAAATAAAAAGTACAATAAAAATCAATTTGAGGCATTGTTAACTTCGGGCAGAAGAATGATGCCTTCTTTTCAACAATTAACGCCGGAAGAAAAAAATGCATTGGCTACCTATGTGCTTGCAATATCTTCACAACAACATCAAAAATTTATTGCACCTGCTAAAACAACCACTAAATGGGATAATATGCCCTATACCTCAACGGGCTACAATAAATTCTTATCGCGTGAAGGGTATCCGGCAGTGGCACCCCCCTGGGGTACTTTAACAGCCATCAATTTAAACACTGGACAGTTGGTATGGAAAGACACTATAGGCGATTATCCTGAATGGAAAGCAAAAGGTATTCATACCGGTACAGAAAACTATGGTGGCCCTGTGGTAACGGCCGGCGGCTTGCTGTTTATTGCTGCCACCAGCGATGCTAAAATTCGTGCATTCAATAAAACGAATGGCAAGTTATTGTGGGAGGCTGATTTACCTGCATGCGGCTTTGCAACACCTGCCGTTTATGCAGTTAATGGCAAACAATATGTGGTTATTGCCTGTGGTGGAGGAAAATTAAAAAAACCTTCCGGCGATAGTTATGTGGCATTTGCCTTGCCTGATGCACAAAAATAATTTTGTTACCGGCTTTTTGTTGGTATGGCAACAACTGTTGCGTCGCACACTTGTACGCCAGATTGTAGTGGCAACTTTTCTACGTCAATAGTTGAACATTAGTTTAAAATAATTGAAACGTTTTTCATTTTCTTAATCCAAATGCAATGACTTTCTGTTTCATTTTCTGGGTAAGTGTGTGTAATACTTCTTCCGATAATCTAAAACGTTCATACGTATCAATATCGCCCGATTCAATTTTTTCTAAACGTTGGTACCAGTCGCCGGGATTTACCATATCACCCAATCTTCTGGGTACTACATGCATATGTAAATGTGCAACCGATTGTCCGGCAACTTCCCTTTCCTGAATAGCCCAATTAAAAGCGTTCGTGTTAAATACCTTGCACAATAAGGCTGCAGTGGTTCTTCCCAATTGCATAAATTTTGCTAATTCATCATCTGTTAATTCAAACAAACTTTCCTTGTGTTGTTTCGGAATTACCAATGAATGCCCGGGAAGTATGGGAGATATATTGTATATTACTGCAAAATTTTCTGTTTCTAAATAGAAATCATTTTTTTGTTTGTTGCAAAAGGGACAATCTTGCATAGATTTTTTTTATTCTTACAAAATTAAACAAACTTGCCCAAATGCACCACAGTGCAATAGTTTTAAAACCCTTGGTAAAATGCTTATATAAACCGATGAAAAGTAGTGCCGGATATACCTTATTGTATTACCTGCAAATAAAATATTATTTATATTTTAGTAACATATTTTCCCAATATGTTACGCACATTATCGTACGAGTTGTATAAATATTTTTCAATCTCATCCTTTTGAATCCAATGTATCCATTCTATTTGCTCTTTTAATTCGGGCATCACATCTAAATGGGTGATTGTTTTCATTTCAAACCAATAAATTTCTTTGATGGCTTCCTGGTGTAAAGTATTGTCAAAATATTCATAATGTGTTATACCTGCACTACCGGTAATTTCAAGCGTTTTTAATCCGGTTTCCTCTTTTACTTCCCGCAAAGCACATTGTTCGTAGCTCTCATTCATTAGTAAATGACCTTTGGGTAAATCCCATTTTCCATATCTGAGTAACATGAGTAATTCATCATTTTCATTCCAAACAATTCCACCGGCAGCATAAACAGTTGGTTTCATAATTTTATTTTAATGGTATAGCAAAAGTTCGTTTTAAAGGTAGTATTTTTTGCATGTATGTAAGGCTCATTTGCCTATTTTATTCAATCCTGTTTTTTAGGTTGCATTAGTTCAGGTAATCCTGTTTTTTTAAATATGGCCAAACCTAATCGTTGGTTTGATAAGCCGGGCCTGCATTTGTAATCAAAAATTAATTTATCACCTTCTTGCCTGATTTCAAAATAATAAAATACAATTTTATTATTCGTATGTAAACTGTCATATACCTCTGTTAAATGCGTGGCAATAATAAAAAAACTTTTTGCCCATTTTAATGCTAATTGGGTAAATAAAATGCTACAGTCTAATGCATCTTTAATATTTGTACCCTTAAATGGTTCATCAATAATTACGGCCATTTGATAGTTCTTTTGTAATGAATTTGCCAAAAATTGAATTCGGTTAATTTCTGCCTGAAAATAACTTTCCCCTTTTGAAATGCTGTCAGTAATACCTATAAATGAAAATAAATCATTCACTATTCATATTTTCGCCGCACTTGCAGGAATACCCATACCTATATGCGTTAATATTATGGCATGGGCAATTGCTTTTAAATAAGTGGTTTTTCCGGCCATATTTGGTCCGGTTATAAACATTACATTTTGATTTGTTAATGAAACATTATTTACAATAGGGTTTTGTACAAGTAAATGTTGTAGGTTACTTATTTCAATGCCACTTTCTTCACTTATTTCAGGAAATTGTAATTGATAAATGCTACAGGCTGTAGCCATAGACATGATGGCATCAGTTTCATATATCCATTCTAAAATATTTTTAATAGAATCGGCTTCAGTACTTCTTAACAATTTATCTATATAAAGGGTGGTAAATGCACTACGTTTTGCTATGTTGGCACAATGCGGTTTTATAATTTTTTCTAAAATAGTTTTTATTTTATGTTGTATAGTGCTGGCAGATAAATGGTTTGAAAGTGAACTTTTGGAAAGAAAATCATCTAAACTGAAAAATAAGTTTTGTAGCGATACAATGTTGGTATGCAGGTAATGAAAATAATCGGGATGCTGCCATTGAAACAACTTTGCACTGCACTTATCAATAAAACTTTCTTCTAAAATAGTTATTTGGATGTTTGATTGCAGATATAATTCAGCCATAACTATAATTCGTTCTGATATGATTTGTTTCCATTGGAGCACAAATGGCATGCAGTGTTGAATTGCTGCTTGTGTTTTATGTATAGCTTGTGCAGATAAAAATGGTTGCACCAATTTTTGTTTTAAAATATCATCACCACCTTGTGTAATGGTATGGTTCAGCAAATGGAATAAATGATTTTTTTTCCCATCTGTTGATTCCAGTATTTCTAAATCTAACAAGGTTTGCGCATCCATATTAACCAGTTTTTGAGAAATCGTTTAACCTGCTTTTCATATTTTCTAAAGCGGCAATAGTTTCGTGGGTATTGAAATTTAATGCTTTTGTTTTTTCTATGGTTATTCTCATTTCCTGTTCCAATGTTTGCAGTAATTGTTGCACCCTTATTTTAAAATCTGCATTGAACTTTCGAAACGATTCCTGTATTTTATATTGCGCCTCGTAAATAATAGAGGCAGTATTTTGAACAATAATTTCATGGTACTGCTGCAAAACAGATTGCACAATGTGCTTTTCTTTGCTTTTTTTGGTGAGGTAAAAAAGTGGATTGCTTTTAGTAATGATGGCTTCTTTATCAAGCCCATTTAAAGTAATATAAGAAGCAGTGTATGCGTTCCAGTCAAATTTTTCAACAATTGTTTCAATACCAGTATTCAGATAATCGGAGAAATGAATGGCAATGTTGTGTAAAATGTTTTTTGCGTTAAATAAATATTGTTCAAGTATTTGTTTGAATTGGGTTTTGCTGCTTTGTTCCAATTGCGTTTTCAACTGTTCAAACCCTGCTCGTATTATTTGATTGAGCACTTTAATTAATTTATGCTGTTCCGGCTTCTCTAATAATTGAAAAGAGGGATGTAAATAACTTTCAATACAAGCTATGATTTCTGTTTCAATTGCTTTAGCTGCGTCATTACATTGGGTATCAACTGTTTCATTGAGTTTTTGAATATAGTGTTGCAATATGGCATGAAAGCCTTCTATTTCATTCAATAAAACAGATTTGGTGGCCTGAAAATTGCTGATTCGCTGGTTCAATTCCTGAACAGGCATTTGCAAATTATCAAGTCTTAATTGAATGAATGAACGAATGCTTTGTTCAATCAATGCCAATTGCCTTTCTGTACTTTGTTGAACAATGGTTGGTTTGTTTTGTGCAATATTCTTTTCCAGTAACTGAAGTAGATTATCTATTCCGGAAGTAGCCATATTTCCGGCTAAATGAGTATTAGCCGAAACAGGTATAATGGCTATTTCTGCTATGGGTATGTTGCAATGTTCCGCAATAATTTTTTTATTATGCGCCAGCACTTTTTCTAAATCGGATATATTGAGCAAATCTTTTTTGTTTTCAACAAAAACAATATCGTTTACCTGCAATTTCAGTTGTGCTAAAAATTCAATATCTGATTTTGAGATGGGCATATCGGCGCTTAGTACAAATATGGCGACATCAATTTTTGTTAAAAATTGCAGGGTGGTATCGGTATTGTGTTCCAGCGATGAACCTACACCCGGCGTATCGACTATGGTAATTTGCTGAAGTATGGATGCAGGATGGTACACAATAACATGCGATACATTTTTTATATTCTCCGGATTTTCTTCTTCACTCACATATTGCTGTAAACAGTGAAGGTCATTTTTTTCTGTTTGGTTATTTTTGTACACAATTTCAATTCCGGGAAAAGCAGCATACTTTAACAATGTAATAATGGCTGTAACCGGAACTACACCGGTGGGCATTATATTTTGGCCAATAAGCGCATTAATGAGTGAAGATTTACCTCTTTTAAAAAATCCGGTAATCACAACATTTATTTCTGCGCTACTCAATTTATGCTGTAATTGCATAATTTCATCAGCCAGGTTTTGCTGCTCTAATTGAATGGCAGTTTGATGTAATAATTGAATATTTTGGGCACCGGTTGACATAAGGGTTATCCGTTTAATAGAAAATTATTATATGCATCTGATAAACCGAGCGAAGCAATTTTTTTGATAACTGTTTTTACAGGGTAATGTACAAATTCAAACTGTACATGAACTGCAGCTGGTTCAGACAATGCTGCATCATTCTTTATGTTTAACAGGGTATAACAAGCTCTATTATTCTCTTGTTTGGGTTTGCCAACGGAGCCTACATTGACGGCATGTCGGTATATTTTTTTATTTTCTGCTTCACAAAATATAGGCCTGTGCCAGGGTTTGTGCGTATGTCCCATGCACAAAATATCCGCTTCAATACTTTCCATCATTTCTAATAAATAGGCATCATCTGTACTTTCTTGTACATATTCTAAATTTGAAGTAGTGCTGCCATGCACCATTGCAATGGTAATGGTATGATACAGCCCCTTGATTTCTATTTTAAAAAGGAAAGGTAAATTTTGTAAATAAGCCCTGTTGCTATTGGTTATATGTTCATTCACCCAACGGATGGAATCGATTCCAAATTGTTGTTGGGCTTCATTGGCAAAAGAATAAGGAAATATTTTTTTTGAATAACCAATGCCTTCATCATGGTTGCCTTGTAAACAAGGGATATTATTTTTTCTAATCAGGTCAATCACTTCATTATCCCATCCTGCAAAATTTACCAAATCGCCCAGGCAGAAAATAGCATCCGGTTCATGTTTTTTAATATCGTTGAGTACAGCTTTTAAAGCCGGTAAATTGCCATGTATATCGCTAATCAATGCTATTTTCATAATTATCTATTTTTGATTTTGTTCGGCCACTCATGTTATTAGTATTTGAGTAATCTTACCGCATAGTAAATATGTAAGGGGCTGTTTTTTATTCCTTTAATTACGGTATCAATATCATAATCTAACCTGTAAAAATTTACTTGTAATGCTTCAGGGTTATATTTAATATCTTTTTTGGTATCAATTTCAACTATGGCATAACAGGCATGCCAGCTCCCATCTTTAGGGCTACCTACCGATCCGGGATTGATGATGTGTTGGTAGGTTTTTTCACCGTTAGTATTTCTTTCTATTTGTTTGTGAAATGAAGCATGGGTATTACCAATAAATAGCACATCTGCCGCTTCATCATCTAATATTTTAGATAGTTCTGCTTGTTTGTAGAAACGATAAATGCGTTCTGTATTACTTTTGGGGGTGCCATGTGCAAACAATAAAGTTCGTTGCTGTTGTCCGATTAATAATTTTACTTTTAGCTTTAAAGGTAATGCACGCAAAATAGCTTTACGATCTTCTGTTATTTGTTGTAATGAATATTGAATGGCATCCAATCCCCAATCAATTTCTTCTCTGCTGCCATACGAAAATGGGTATTTTGCTTTATTGTTGCCAATACCTTCATCATGATTGCCCAATACACTGGGAATATGATGTTGCTGCATAAAATCAATCACTTCATTATTCCAAATGTTTTGGTTTACCCAATCGCCTAAACAATAAATTGCATCCGGTTGCTGTTTTTCAATATGCGCATATACTGCTTTTAAAGCTGGCAGGTTCGCATGCACATCACTAAATACAGCAATTTTCATCATAAATTTTTTAAATAGATAATTAAGTTACCTGAATTAGACTCAGACATTGCAATGGGTTAATTCAGGTAATTTATCATTGTTTCAGCCGATTCTCACCATTATATTGAATAGCAAATTTTTCTTTATACAACTGATGACTTCTAACTGCACATTCCTGTGCTGCTTTTTTTCCATACATATCACCAACGGTAACCACTTTGTTTTCCAAAGCTTTGTATCCTTCAAAAAAGTTTTTCAATTCTACCATGTGGTGATCAGGTATATCTGATAAGTCTTGAATGTGCAGATAAGCCGGATCGTGGTGAGCCACTGCAATTATTTTATCATCAATACCATTTTCATCTTCCATGTGCATGATGCCAATAATGCGTGCATCTACTACACAAAGCGGCTGTATATCGAAGGAACATATCACTAAAATATCGAGTGGATCGCCATCATCAAAATAGGTTTGTGGTACTAAACCATAATTCATGGGATAATACATGGCAGAATATAGTACTCTGTCTAATCGCAGCAAACCCGAAGCTTTATCTAATTCATACTTCATTCTGCTGCCCTTGGGTATTTCAATTATAGTTGTTACTACATTGGGAACATTATTGCCAATTGAAATATGCCAGGGGTGTTGTACTTGTGGAATAATTGTATCACTCATATTATTGGTTTTTAAATGCTTTAATGCCTGCAAATTTTGCTGCTTTGCCTAATTCATCTTCAATACGGAGCAATTGATTGAATTTGGCAATACGTTCACCTCTGCAACCACTGCCTGTTTTTAAATGACCTGCATTGGTAGCTACTGTTAAGTCTGCAATGGTGGTATCTTCCGTTTCGCCGCTGCGGTGTGAGATAAAGCAGTTATAATTGTTTTTGTAAGCCATTTGGATGGTATCAATGGTTTCTGTTACGGTTCCTATTTGGTTTAGTTTAATTAAAACAGAATTGGCAATACCTTCATCAATGCCTCTTTGTAAAATGGATGGGTTGGTACAGAATATATCATCACCGGTTAATTCAACTTTGTTTTTTAATTGGTTGGTTAATAATTTCCACCCTCCCCAATCGTTTTCAGCCATGCCATCCTCCAATAAAATAATGGGGTATTGGTTAATCCAGCTATCCCAAATATTTAAAAGTCTCTCTGAGCTCATTTTTTCTTTGGTAGATTTAAAAAATACATAGTGTCCATCTTCCCACATTTCGCTGGTAGCAGGGTCAATACAAAGCGAAATATCTTTTCCGGGTGTATATCCTGCTTTTTGGATAGCTTCTAATATTACTTCAACCGCCTCTTCATTCGATTTTAAGTTAGGCGCAAAGCCACCTTCGTCACCCACACCGGTGGAATACCCTTTTTTATTGAGGATGGATTTAAGTGCATGAAATGTTTCTTCACCCATCCTGATACTTTCTTTAAATGAAGGTGCATTGTGCGGTGCAATCATGAATTCCTGAAAATCTACATTATTGTCGGCGTGTTTTCCGCCATTGATTACATTCATGCAAGGAACGGGCATGGTAAATTTTCCGGAGGTATTAAAATACCGATATAAAGGCATGTTTAATGTAGCTGCCATTGCCCGGGCATAAGCCATTGATACAGCTAAAATTGCATTGGCGCCTAATTTGGCTTTGTTGGGAGTGCCGTCTAATGTAATCAGGGCATTATCAATGGCCTGCTGCGATTCAAATATTTTACCTGTAAATTGTTTGGCAATGGTTTTGTTTACATTGTTAACAGCCAGGGTAACGCCTTTGCCGCCGTATCTTTTAGGGTCATTATCGCGTAACTCTACAGCTTCCAGTTCTCCCGTGCTGGCACCGGATGGAACAATGGAGCGGCCTTTAATGTTACGCACCATTTTTTTACTTCCTTTTAATGGGGCTTCAATGGTAACCTCTGCTTCTACGGTTGGATTACCTCTTGAATCTAAAACCTCTCTTGCATAAATTTTTGAAATTTTCATATTGTTGTATTTATGTGTTTGAATAAATAAAATGAATTGCTCAGTTTAAAATGTGTATCATTTCATTGATACCATCCGTAAATGCATTAATTTTTTGTTGGTAATCGTCCATCAATTCAGGGTCAGTAATGCCATATCCTTTCATCGAACCGGCTCTTGCACCGGTAATATCTTCCCACAAAAAATTGGCTTTTACGTTTAATTCTTTTTTGAAATTAATTTGTTGAATGGGTACCCGGTAAGCTCTACAAAATTCTGAGAGAAGCTGATATAATGCGTTTAATTTTTCATGTATTTGTGCAAGCAGTTGCAGATTAGAAATGTTTTCATACTGAATAGATACCTGTTTTAACGGATGCTGGTGTGCAAGCAGTTGCAGTTGCATGTCTAATAATTTTTTTTCAATCATATAGGCAATAGCATTGAACACGTGCTGTTGTTTTTCCGGGATGGTATACATTGGTTTATCTAATTTGTTGTGTATGAAAATATTGTTGAATTTTTCCTGAAATAGCAGCTAGCAGCACTAAAGCGATGAGTTGTGCAATAATAGAGAATGCCACCAGTATTATAATTGAATAATCATATAAATAACCCATTAATGCACTGCCTGCAAACCAAAACAATCCAAATACGGCATTAAATACACCGAATGCTGTTCCTCTTTTTTCAGGAGGAATAAAATGTGCAACAGTTGCTTTTACTATCGATTCCTGAGCACCCATACCAATACCCCATACCACCATTCCCACTATAGCCCAATTCATTCCACCCAAAAATACCATTGGACCAAAAAAAAGTGCTATGAATAGTGCTAGTACAAGTGCTTTGGTACCAGATTTATCAAATACTTTACCTAATATTAATGCAGCAATACCATCGCTTGCCATTGCCAATGCATACAGCAAGGGTATTACGTCATCCGGCATTAAATTGGTGCTTTTAAAGTGATAAGCTATAAGTGGAAAATCTGCATAACCCAATGCTAAAAAGGCAATGGCTATTAAATACTGCCAATACAATTTTGGATAACCTTTGGTTTCAAGTGATTTTGTTTTAATCTCTAAATTTTCCAGATGCGGATAAATGCTTTTTGCAAAAATGATAAGACCAATGGCAATAATGGCTGGTATAAATAAAATGATATATGCACTTTGATAATTATTGTTTTTGATAAACAATGCTGCACTTACCAATAATGGCCCAATGGTAGCACCGGTTTGGTCTAATGCTTCGTGCAGGCCAAATCCCCAGCCTTGCCCCATCTGGTGTGCGCCGAAAGAAAGCATGGCATCTCTGGCAGGTGTTCTGATGGCTTTTCCAACGCGTTCTAATATCATTAGCATAATGGCGAGTTGCCAAAAACCTGCAAAAGCGAGTAATGGAACTGACAATAAATTAATGAAATAGCCCACTACTGTAATGGCCCAGTAATTTTTTGTTTTATCACTCAAATAACCTGAAATCACTCTTAAGCTATAACCCAGTAATTCTCCTAATCCTGCCATCCAGCCAACTGTTGTTGCTGAAGCGCCCAACACTTCCAGATAGGGTCCATTGATGCTTCTGGCGGCTTCATAAGTCATGTCAGAGAAAAGACTGGTGCATCCTAAAAGGATTACAAAAACTGTGGCTTTTTTTAATTGCATATTTTTTAATTGGATGAAATAAAATGACTTTTTAAGCATCCATCAAAATATATCCAAGTGTACAATACCTGCAATATTTGAGGGATGTTCAAAAAGAAAGTCAGGCGTCATCATCCTTTGTAAAAGGCGGTTAAATTGGGTGGAACGCCATCACCTGAAAATTAGGAATGTGTGTTTCATAGACTTTATTTATGTCATACGAGGTGGGGTAACCAATACCGGTATGGTGGAATGCCGAATAATATATTCAGCCGTAGAGCCTGTTAAAATTCTGTCTAATCCACTGCGGGCATGGGTACCCATTACAATTAAATCAGCCTCCCATTCCGAAGCAATGTTTAAAATTTCTTTTTCCGGAATACCTTCGGGTGTAAAACGAAAAACCTCTGTTTTGCCATCATACAATTCAATATATTGCTGAATGGTTTTATCTGCTTGCTGTAACAGCAAAGTTTTGCTTTGTTCCGGGGTAATGCCCAAATCGGCACTCACTACTTCTTTCGATTTATTAATCACGTATACTACACCTACCACAGCTTCTAAAGCCTGTGCCAATGTAAAACCGGCTCTGGCTGCTTTTATGGCATAAGCACTATCATCAACGGCAATTAATATTCTTTTATATTCCATAAATAAAAATATTTCATGTATTTAAAATTACCGAATTAAAGTAGTTCCTCCAAATGTGGCTAGTATACCGATTGTTAAACTTAATAATGCATACAGAAAAAAGTAAAATAAATTACCCTGTCTGATTAAGCTGATACTTTCATAAGAAAAACTTGAGAATGTTGTAAAGCCACCGCAAAAACCGGTAATCAGTAAAAGGCGCCATTCTAAAGTTAGCCAGCTGTATTTATTAGCAATACCATAAAGCAGGCCGATGATAAAACATCCCAAAATGTTCACTAAAAAAGTTCCCATTGGGAAACTGAATGAGCCAATTTTGTTCACCATTACCTGGCCCAGGTAGCGTAAAATACTACCCACTGCACCACCTAAAGCTATAATCAGCAAGTTCTTCATAATCATGAAATTGAAACGGATTAATCAATGTCCCAAAATTCAACTTCTTTGTAAATTACAATTTTTGACTGTAACAGGTCTTTGTGTTTCAGGAAAAAATTTTCTAATTTTTCTTTTTTGTCAATTAATTCCACACACATGGCTAGTTTTGAATTATCGCCTTCGGCACTAAAAGTTATAATATTACCATCTGTGCTAAAGCTGGTATGGGTACTATGTGCCGATGCATTGATAATACCATCTTTTTTTGCCTCAGCTACAATATGCATGTAGGCCGATTTTGGAAATAATTTTCTGAATAAGGTTCTGTCACCATGTCTTATTTTGTGGGCCGGCTCAATGTAAATCTCTAATTTTCCAAGAGAGTGGCTCTTGATTTTTTTAACCATTGTTTTCTTTTTTTAATACGTTTATCTCTTACATCGTGTAAGGTTTTGTCTGTATGGTGTTGTAAATTTCCTACTTTAGAAACTGCTACTCTTTGTGCATGGTAAATGCCTGAATGGCCGCTGAAATAATAGGCAGTAAAGCAGGCAACGGCATAGTATATTACATTTTCGCCGCCAAATAATTCAATGCCCATAAATGTACAGGCAATTGGCGTATTGGTAGCTCCGGCAAATACGGCAATAAAGCCCAATCCGGCCATTAAATCAATAGGGGCACCTGTAATAACACCCAGTGTATTACCCAATGCAGCTCCTATAAAAAACAGAGGAGTTACCTCACCACCTTTAAAACCCATTCCTAAGGTAATAGCAGTAAACAATAATTTCCAAAACCAACTAAAATAGGTGGCACCTCCTTCATGAAAACTGCTGATGATGCTTACCCCATTTTTGTTGGGGTTGGTTACTCCTAAACTTAAATAATCCTGCGTTCCAATAATATAGGTAAGTGTAATAATGATCAGGCCACCTGCTACCGGAATCATCCATTTTTGTTTTATCCATTTATTGCTGTAATTTTTAATTGTATGTGCTGTTTCAGCAAAAGCAAAACCGGCTAATCCAAATAAAATACCAGCTCCAATTACTTTGAATAGCAGCAATAAATCGAAGTGAACATATTTAAAGTAAGTTTTATCTATTGAAGCAAACAGAATATGGTATTGGGTATGATGAATGCCCCAGGCGCCACAGGTAATATCGGCAAGAAAACTGGCAATAAAGCAAGGCAGTAGTGCATCATGTTTAATGCGGCCTAATGCTAATACTTCTAATGCAAAAATTGCACCTGTAATGGGTGTGCCAAATACGGCACCAAAACCGGCTGCAACACCGGAAGTGAGTAACATTCTTACATCTTCTCTCGTTAATTTGAATTGCCTTGCAAAGAAATTTGCCAAACTGCCACCCACCTGCACGGCAGTACCTTCACGACCGGCTGAGCCGCCAAAAAGATGTGTGATGATGGTGGCAACAATAATCAATGGTGCCATTCTTGCCGGTACGCCACCGCCGGGTTCATGAATTTCATCCATAATTAAATTATTACCGCCCTCTGCATTTTTACCGGAAAATTGATACAAAAAATGTATGGCAACACCTGCAACAGGTAATAACCATAGGAGCCAGAGATGTGTGTAGCGGAAATGAATGGCTTTATCCAACAGCCATAAAAACCATGCAACCAAAGTACCTACCGAGAGGGAAACCGGGATTACAAACAGTGTCCATTGAATCAGGTGTGAGACAATAAATACGTGCTCAAAAGAATTTTTTATTCGCTTCATTCCTACAAATTAATGAATCTTTAAAAATATTTTCGAATCTTAATTTGTAGGCGCCATCATCCCTTTTATCGGGCAGTTAATCGGTGGACACCATCACCCTTGTAAATATGCTGCAAAGATACAATGCAATTGTGTCAGAAAAAAATGGAATAATCATTTTTCTTATTTCTAATTTCATTCTAATTTTTTTGAAATGTATAATTTGTTTATTCTTTTATTTAATCGTAATATTGCGATATTATTTTAAACACTATCAGTGGGCATTTCAAAAATAGAATTATTTACTAAGCAGCAAAATGAAATTGCTGCAATAGCCAAAGCATTGAGCCATCCTGCACGTATTGCTATTATTCAGGCTTTATTAAAAAAGAATTCATGTGTTTGTGGCGATTTGGTAGAAGAAACCGGTCTAGCGCAATCTACTACATCACAGCATTTAAAAGAATTAAGAAATGTGGGTATTATTCAAGGTACTGTGGAAGGCGTGAACGTATGTTATTGTATTGATTTAAAAACCTGGGCAAAGTATAGCGATTTATTTGCTAAATTTTTTGCTGCAACATCCGATTTAAAAGACCAATGTTGTTGATTATAAAAATTAAAATAATATGAAAACTGATAATGAATTGAAAGAATTGGTAAGGCAAAAATACAGTGAAATTGCTTTGCAGGATAAAGCTACTAATGCCGCTTCCTGTTGCGGTGCCGCAGGCTGTTCAACTGAAGTATATAACATAATGAGTGATGATTATACTGCTTTAGAAGGATATACTTCTGATGCTGATTTAGGTTTGGGATGTGGCTTGCCTACTCAATTTGCACAAATTAAACCCGGCAATACTGTGATTGATTTGGGAAGCGGTGCTGGTAATGATTGTTTTGTTGCAAGAGCAGCCACTGGTGTTTCAGGAAAAGTAATTGGGATTGATTTTACACCTGCTATGATTGAAAAAGCACGTACCAATGCTGAAAAATTAGGTTTCAACAATGTAGAATTCAGGCAGGGCGATATTGAACAAATGCCCGTTACTGCCAATGTTGCCGATGTAGTAGTAAGCAATTGTGTATTGAATTTAGTGCCCAATAAAGATGGTGTGTTTAAAGAAATTTTCCGGGTGTTGAAACCGGGTGGCCATTTTAGTATTTCTGATGTGGTATTGGTAGGAAACCTGCCTGAAGCATTACGTAAAGATGCTGAAATGTATGCAGGCTGTGTATCTGGTGCTATTCAGAAAGATGTTTATTTGGAATTGATACGGGTAAATGGATTTGAAAATATTATCATTCAAAAAGAAAAACCAATCATTATACCCGATGATATATTATTAAATTATTTAACTCATCAAAAAATAGCAGCCTTTAAAAATGGCACTACCGGTATATTTAGTATTACTGTATTTGCACAGAAGCAGGAACAAACTGCCGGCTGTTGTGCGCCGGGTTGTTGCTAATTGAATTTGTAAATTTTATTTATGTATACTACTATTCAGTCTTATTGCGAAACATTAACGCAACAATTCCATTCTATTGCTGCAGAAAGAAAGCCACTGCTTTCAAAAATCTGCGATTACATGTTGCAGCAACGAGCTGCCGGTAAATCGGTAAATCTGGTGTATATCTGTACCCATAATTCACGCCGAAGCCATTTTGGACAGATTTGGGCAGCTACAGCTGCTGAGTATTATGGCATACCCAATATCCATACTTTTTCGGGTGGAACAGAGGCAACTGCTTTTAATATCAATGCCATTCATGCATTAGAAAAAGTGGGGTTTATCATTCATTCAGATGGTCAACCAAACAATCCGGTTTACAAAGTTTGTTATGGTGAAGAAGCATGTACAACCTGTTTTTCTAAAGTGTATAACCATCCTTCTAATCCAAAAGATAACTTTCTAGCGATCATGACTTGTGGTGAGGCAGAGGCCAACTGTCCGTTTATTCCAGGGGCAGGTGGTAGAATTGCCACTACTTATGAAGATCCGAAATTGTTTGATGGCACGCCGCAGCAAGAAGCCGCTTATGATGAGCGATGCCGCCAAATTGCATTAGAAACATTGTATGTTTTTTCGCTGGTAAAATAGTGTAGTATTGAAACAACAATAGGATATCGTTGTGTTTAATGATATCCCATTGAATTAAAACAAAAGCCTTTTTACAATATTACTATTACATATCCCAAACCAAGGCAGATGCACCCAAAATGGCAGCATCTGATTCGTTAAGGTGACTCACCAAAATTTTTACTTTGTTTTGGAATACCTGAATCAGGTTTTCTTCCATATGTTTTTTAGTAGGGCTTAAAATTAAATCGCCGGCTTTGGTAAGTCCACCGAACAATATAATCGCTTCAGGGCTGGAGAACATAATGAAATTTGCCAATGCCATTCCTAAAATTTTACCGGTAAATTCAAAAATTTCCTGAGCCAATCTATCACCTGCAATAGCGGCTTCATAAACTTTTTTAGAATCTATTTTTTCTTTCGGAATTTTTCTTAAAACACTTTCTCTTTTACTATTGGCCAACAATTCATGTGCAGTGGTAGTAACGCCGGTGGCTGATGCATAACTTTCCAAAGATCCCTTTTTGCCGGTACCCGGATGGTATCTGCCATCGGGAATGATGGTGGTATGACCTAATTCACCTGCAAAACCATCGTGACCATAAATGAGTTTACCATTGGCCACAATACCACTGCCCACACCGGTACCCAAAGTAATCATAATAAAATCTTTCATTCCTTTGGCAGCGCCATACATCATTTCGCCTAACGCAGCAGCATTGGCGTCGTTGGTTAATACTACCGGCAACTTAAACTCATCCTGAACCAATTTTGCCATTGGCAAAATACCTTTCCAGGGTAAATTAGGCGCATATTCTACTGTGCCGGTGTAATAGTTGCCATTAGGAGCACCTACACCAATACCTTTAATACGGCCAATGCCTCCTGCTTTTTCAATAAGCGGAGCTAAATTTTGTTGCAGGTCTGCAATAAAAGTTTCAATTTCAGTGTGTTTCTTTGTGCTGATTTCTGATGAAAACAAAACATTTCCCAAACGGTCAACAATACCAAATTTAGTTCCGGTACCGCCAATATCTATACCAATGGCCAATGAATCAAGTGTGGAAGTTGAGGTTGACATGAATAATACTTTTGAAAAATTATAATTATAGATTAATGACCTGATGCCACTTGTGAATCAAAGTCTAATCCCTGTGCTTTTAAAACAGATTTTAATTTAATAGCCAAAAATGCTAATGCAGCAAAACAGCATGCGGCAACAATATAGGAAGGATGCATACCAAAGGCATCACCCAATGCCCCTTGAAATGGAGGAATGACTGCTCCCCCTAAAATCATCATAATTAAAAAGGCAGAACCCTGGCTGGTATATTTGCCCAATCCGGCAACACCCAGCGAAAAAATACAAGGCCACATAATCGAACAACACAATCCGCCAAATATAATGGCATACACAGATACAATACCTGATAATGTAGTGCCAATAATCATAGAAATGGTTCCTAATACTGCCAGTGTTAATAAGGTTTTTGCAGGTTTTTCCTGCCCGTAAAAAAATGCGGCAATGGCAATAACTATACAAATAGTATAGGGTAATAATTCCATAATATCATTTCCATATAAATGGTTTACAAACAACACAACGCCAAATGCAATAAAGGGTACAACAATTGTGGCAATTTTTTTACCCATGTTCGATAAATTAAATACCCCAATAGCACCTGTCCATCTTCCAATCATTAAACTACCCCAGTATAACGAAACAAATTTTGAAATTTTACTTTCATCTAAACCAATTTGTGTTAAGTAACCCGGGGTTTTTAATAAAGCACCAAAATTATTATCAATAGTAACTTCTGTTCCTACATATATAAAAATTCCTATCATGCCATATACCAATTGCGGATATTTCATGGCGCCCCATCCTTCATTATTTTTTATGGCTTTGTTGTTTGAATAAAATAAGGTAAAGAAAACAACGAATAAGGTTACAATCAGTAATGGTAATTTTTCAATGTTGGTTAACTGCCCTACAATAATGATGGCAATAATTAATCCGGTAAGAATCATTAAAGATTTAGATGCATTTTTTGAAGCTTCAAACTTTGCTTCATTTTTGCCGTCGGGTAATTTTTTTGAAAGTGCAAAAAATAGTGCCACTGCTAGAAATACGCCGGCTACTATCAAATATAAATTATTGATATTAGTTACAGTTACATTCTCAATGGCTGTTCCAACTGAGCCAAACAGAAAAAAACTGACAATAATGGGGCCCAGTGTGGTTCCAAAAGAGTTGACACCACCGGTAAGATTTAAGCGGTGCGAGCCTGTGGCAGGATCACCCAATGCAATGGCAAAAGGTTGTGCTGCGGTTTGTTGCAATGAAAATCCTAAGGCCACTACAAAAAAAGAAACCAATATTGCAGGAAATGAGTTTGCATTGGCAGAAGGTATAATGGCCAATGCGCCTACAACGGAAATGAGTAGTCCGTAAATGATGCCTTTTTTATATCCAATCTTGTTTAAGATATCGTACCCCACCATGCTGGAGATAAGGTACAACAACAATGAGCCAATAAAATAAGCGCCATAAAACGATGAACCAATAAGCTGTGATTCAAATTGCGAAAGATGAAAATGACTTTTACAAAAAGGAATAAAAATGCTGTTAGAGGCAGCAATAAATCCCCAGAAAAAAAATACCAATGCCAATGAGGCCAGGGCACTTCCATTTGTTTTAATTTTTGAAGCGTCAGGTTGGTTCATAACAATCGTTAAATAAGTTTTTAAAAAATGGGTTGCTAATTATGGCTGTAAAGTAAGATACATTTTGTAATCCTTAAAAAATTAATTGAAAATATGCATTAGTATCTATTTCATTCTTAACTTCAAGCAGATAATTAATTGATTGCTATGGAAATAATTCATGTAAGTGCAGAATGCTATCCCGTTGCAAAGGCTGGTGGATTGGGCGATGTGGTTGGGGCATTGCCAAAATACCAAAATAAAGCCGGGCATCATGCCAAAGTGGTAATGCCTATGCACCGTACCAAATTCTTATATGAAAACAGCTGGGAGGTTGATGCAAAAGGATATTTAGCCATTGGCGGACATTATTATAATTACACCATTATAAAGGAAGCTACCCATAAATTAGGTTTTGATTTATATTTAGTTGACATCAATGGTTTATTAGATCGAGATAAAATTTATGGTTATGATGATGACAGTTACCGTTATCTCGCCTTTCAAATTGCCATTTTAAACTGGTTGAGTTCCTGGGAACACCGGCCCGATATTATCCATTGCCACGACCACCATACCGGGCTTATTCCTTTTATGGTTAAAAATTGTTTTGATTATCGAAAACTCCAATCAGTGCCTACTATACTTACCATTCATAATGCACAATACCAGGGTTGGATGGGGTGGGACAAAAGCCATTGGTTACCTGCTTATGATAGTTGGAAATGGGGTGATTTAGATTGGAATAATACCATCAACCCATTGGCAAGTGGCATAAAATGTGCATGGAAAGTTACCACCGTAAGCTGGAGCTATTTAAATGAATTAAAATACAATAGTAATGGTTTAGAAGCCTTGTTTGAATATGAAAAAGGGAAATGTATTGGCATTTTAAATGGAATAGATAATGATGTTTGGAACCCCGATACCGATACCTATTTAAAACATCATTATAACGTAAAAACGGTTGATAAAGGAAAAGAAAAAAACAAACAGGCACTTTGTAAGCAATTTGGTTTAAATGAGGCAGTTCCATTGGTTATATTTATTGGAAGATTAGTAGGAGAAAAAGCCGCCGATATTTTGCCTGAAAGTATCAAGGTTATTTTACATGGTATGAAAGATTCAGTTGCTTTCTTAATTGTTGGTACCGGCGATACAGCCATTGAATGGCAGTTGAGTATGATGAATAATTTATATCCGGGATATTATCATGCAGTAATTGGCTATAATGAAGCCTTATCGCATGAAATGTATGCCGGTGGCGATTTTTTACTCATGCCCAGTAGGGTAGAGCCCTGTGGTTTAAACCAAATGTATGCCATGCGTTATGGCACTGTGCCCATGGTGCGCAGTACGGGTGGCTTGCAGGATACGGTAATTGATATGGGCGATTGGGAAGGATTTGGCATTCGTTTTAATCATGCCAGTATTCACGATATTTATTATTCTATAAGCCGTGCTGTAGGCGTGTATCAGGATAAAGTGCAACTATCGCTTATGCGCAAAACAATGATGAATATTGATCATAGTTGGGATAAAACTGTGAATGAATACATTATGGTATACCAATCTGTTTTGTAATGTTTTAGAATACTCAATTTTATATACATTCATCTAACCTTAAATATTGAATTTTATGTCAACGCTTAGTCAGTCTGTAGTAGCCGTTATTTTAGGAGGCGGTGCAGGTACCCGGTTATATCCACTCACTGCATCCCGCTCAAAACCTGCGGTACCTATTGCAGGAAAATATCGGTTGGTAGATATACCTATTAGTAATTGTATTAATTCCAATATCAACCGCATGTTTGTATTAACACAATTTAATTCAGCATCGTTGAATAAACATATCAAAAACACCTACCATTTTAGTGCTTTCAGTACAGGGTTTGTAGATATACTGGCTGCAGAACAAACACCCGATAATCCGGGATGGTTTCAGGGTACAGCCGATGCGGTACGCCAATCGCTACGCCATATTGATAATTTAGAATTTGATTACATATTAATTTTAAGTGGTGATCAATTATACCAAATGGATTTTGATGCCATGATTGCAGCGCATAAAGCCAAAGAAGCTGATATTACTATTGCTACCATTCCAGTTCCTGCACGAGAAGCATCAGAGTTTGGAATCATGAAAACCGATGAAACAAACTGTATTACTTCATTTATAGAAAAGCCGAAACCGGCATTATTGGGTGAATGGATTAGTGATACAGGGGCAGAGATGCAACAACAGGGGCGTGTTTATCTAGCCTCGATGGGTATTTATATTTTTAATAAGCAGGTGTTATACAATTTGTTGAAAGAAGTATATCCTGAAGCCACTGATTTTGGTAAGGAAATTATGCCACAATCTATTGCAAAATATAATGTTTTGAGTTTTCAGTATGATGGATATTGGACAGATATTGGAAATATTTATTCCTTTTTTGAAGCTAATTTGGCGCTTACAGAAGAAATTCCATTGTTTAATTTGTTCGACAATAGCAGAATTATTTATACCCGTGCCCGGATGTTGCCACCTGCAAAAATCAGTGGTACCACTTTAGAAAAAACCATTATTTCAGATGGCTCCATCATTTTAGCCAGTAGAATGGAAAAATGTGTGGTAGGTATTCGGGCTAGAATTGGGCATGGTTCAACTATTGTAAATGCGTACATAATGGGTAATGATTATTATGAAACCTTAGAAGTGATGGCAGAAAATGTTAGTAAAGGCATTCCTAAAATTGGTATTGGAGAAAGATGCTATATTAAAAATGCCATTATTGATAAAAACTGCCGCATTGGTAATGATGTACGCATAAATGGAGGTAGCCACTTAGATAATACGGATCATCCTTTATATACCATTAAAGATGGTATTGTGGTTGTAAAAAAAGGCGCCATTTTACCCGATGGTTTTGTAATATAATTGTATGTTTGAAAAACATCTTTTTAACAAGATGTTTTTTTGCTATTTTTATATTTGTGTAAAAAATACATATTAATTTAAACGATTGTCATGCCAAGTGCCCAGACCCCTGCTACTTCCAATTCTGTCTCCTCAAGCAAACCCCGATTGCGTTTTTGGCAAATATGGAATATCAGTTTCGGATTTTTAGGTGTACAAATTGGATATTCTTTGCAAAATGCCAATACCAGCCGCATACTTTCTGCTATTGGTGCCGATCCGCACCATTTAAGTTTGTTTTGGTTAGCCGCACCTTTAGCCGGTTTTTTTGTACAGCCGATAGTGGGCTTATCCAGCGATAAAACCTGGACTCGTTTGGGCCGAAGAATTCCATTTATTTTAGGTGGGGCTATTGTTTCGGCAATGGCGATGTTTTTTATGCCCAATTCTGAGCATTTTGCCGAATTGTTGCCGCCGCTCTTTTTTGGGGCTACCATGCTATTGTTAATGGATACTTCTTTTAATGTAACCATGCAGCCTTTTCGTGCATTGGTGAGTGATATGGTTTCTGAAAGCCAACGTAACGAGGGTTATGCTATCCAAAGCTTTTTAATTAATGCAGGTGCTGTTCTTGGATCGTTGCTTCCTTTTATTTTAACTACATTAGGCGTTGCCAATGAGCCGGGCCCCGGACAGAAAGTGGCCCCTACCGTTATCTGGTCGTTTTATTTTGGTGGCGGTGCATTGTTGTTAAGTGTTTTATGGACATCGCTTCGTACAAAAGAATATCCTCCTGCAGAATATGCCCAATACAACAATATTGATGAAAATGAAAATAAAGAAAAAGTTAGTTTTCTAACCTTAATTAAAAACATTCCGGCTACCATGTTGCAATTGGCTGTAACGCAATTCTTTTCCTGGTTTTCGCTTTTTTTAATGTGGGTGTACACTACACAGGGTATTGCACAACATATCTGGCAAACCACTAATCCGGAATCGAAGGAATACAATGAAGCCGGAAACTGGACAGGTGTAATTTTTGCAGCCTACAGTGTATTTGCTGCTTTATACTCGCTGATACTCACTCCATTGGCGAACCGCTTTGGCAGAAAAAATACTTACATGCTTTCATTAATGGCCGGTGGAATTGGTTTAATATCTATGATGTTTATAACCGATAAGTATTGGCTTTTACTGCCTATGTTGGGTGTAGGCATTGCATGGGCTGCTATTTTGGCTTTGCCTTATGCAATTTTATCTGCTTCATTACCTGCCAGACAAACCGGTGTTTACATGGGAATTTTTAATGTTACCATTACTGTGCCGCAAATTGCTGCCGGCTTATTGGGTGGTATTGCACTTACAGCGTTGGGAGAAAAACCCATCCATGTAATTGGACTGGCAGGTGTTTCTATGATATTGGCCGGCATCTTCGCAAAAACTGTCATTAAAACAACAAATTCCTGATTGATTTTAAAATTATACTGTTATGCTCAAAAACAATTTATGGTATTTCGTTCTCTTCGTTCTATTTGTTCCTTCAGTAGTCTGCGCACAGGATGCAGCTGTTTATCCATCCAACTGGTGGGTAGGCATGCAGCAGCATCAAATTCAATTGCTCATTAAAAGTGCTACGCCCGATGCCATTGCAACCGGTCAAATTCAAATCAATTATCCGGGTGTACAATTGTTGAAAGTACATCCATTAGATAATAAAACATATGTAGCAGTTGATATTAATATTACCGAAGCAGCTAAACCCGGTATGGTACCTATCGTTTTTTGGGCGGGCAATTCAAAACAAACGCTTCAATGGCCATTGTATGCCAGAAGAAAGGGTAACGGTACACAGTTTGCGCAAGGTGTAAATGCCGCCGATTTTATTTATCTGGCTATACCAGACCGTTTTAGTAATGGCGATACCACCAATGACCGAATTCCGGGCATGCGCGACCAATCATTGAATCGCGATTCTATTTATTTAAGGCATGGTGGCGACTTTCAGGGAATCATCAACCATTTGGATTATTTAAAAAATATAGGAGTAACTGCATTATGGCTTACACCGGTTATTGAAAATGATGAACCTAACAGAACCGAGCATGGTTATGCTTTTACCAATCATTATAAAATAGAACCCAGATTAGGTGGAGAAAAAATGTACCTTAAACTGAGTGATGAACTACACAAACGAGGTATGAAATTAATTCAGGATGCAGTGTACAACCATGTTGGCAGTAAAAACATCTTTTTCTTAGATCCACCAACTAAAGACTGGTTTCATCAATGGCCAAAATTTACCCAAACATCGTATAAAGATCAACCATTATACGATCCTTATGCAGCTGCTATCGATAAAAAAATTACCAGCGATGGATGGTTTACAGAAAAAATGCCCGATTTAAATCAAAACAATCCTTATGTAGCCAATTTCTTAATTCAACATGCCATTTGGAGTGTTGAAAAATTTGGCGTTGATGGCTGGCGGATTGACACTTACATTTATAATGATTTAAATTTCATGAACCGTTGTAATGCAGCTTTGGAAAAAGAATTTCCAAAAATTACCATGTTTGGCGAAACATGGGTGCATGGGGTATCCAGTCAGGCCTATTTTGTTGATAATAAAATTCAAATACCTTTTAAAAGTAATTTACAGGGTGCAACCGATTTTCAAATGTTATTTGATGGTATTTTACCCGCAGTGAATCAGCCTTTTGGCTGGACGGAAGGTGTAAACCGATTGTACAGCACACTGGCAAAAGATTTTTTATATACAAACCCCATGCGGAATGTGATTTTTTTAGACAATCATGATTTGTCCCGTTTTTTTTCAGTAGTGAAAGAAGATGTTGCCAAACAAAAAATGGGTATTGCCTGGTTGTTAACCTGCCGGGGAATACCGGAAATGTATTATGGTACTGAAGTACTCATGAAAGGATTTACCAATCCGGATGGATGGGTGCGTTTAGATTTCCCGGGTGGATGGAAAGGAGATAAGAAGAATGCATTTACCGGAGAAGGACTTTCAAAAGAGGAATTAGAGGTACAGCAATATACCAGAACGCTGGCAAATTTCAGGAAAACATCACCTGCAATAACATCAGGTAAGTTAATGCAATATGTGCCGAAAGATGGGTTATATGTGTACTTCAGATATACACCCAACCAAACCATTATGTGTGTAATGAATACCAATGAAAAATCTCAAAAAATAAAATTCAGTAATTATGCGGAACGCACGGCGGGTTTTACAAAAGGGATTGATGTAACAAATGGTAGTACTGTTGAAAGTAATTTTGAAGTAATGCCAAAAACTTTGATGGTTATTGAATTGAAAAAATAATTCATGATTTTTTTCCAATCATTGCCCGGAAGCAAAAATTGCTTGCGGGCAATTTTATAATAATGCATTCCAAACATATTTAGGGCCTGATTTTCCCCAGTCACTCATCCCTTTATTCAGATCCTTTTGCAGGTTCAGCCAATTGGTTATTTTACCTTTTAATTTAGGTTCAGCAATACTGCCAGCAGGTTCAGTTAATTCTAATTTAGTGGCAAACCAGGTAGTATACAATCGTGGTATGGCTAAGCCTAAAATTAAACCTGGTAATCCGCTAAAACTTTCCGGGCCACTGCTCACCGGAATTTGATCGGTATAAAATGCAACAACATATACTGAATCGCAAATTTTAGTAACCGCTTTTTTACATTCAAATCCGGCAATATCTCTGGTTTCGCCGGTAATACGCCATTCTAATTGTCGTAGTGTATCTTGTAAAAAATAGGTCTGTTCAAAAACATCGCGCTGCATATCTATTCTGTTTTTGGATAAATCTTTCCATATCTTATCATTCTCAGAGGGCTTCATGCCAAAAATATATTTGGTATCATCATTTTCTTTTATGAGTTGGAATAGGCTATAATTTTTATTAAAGTTTAGTACATAATCGTTCACCACTATTTTAGGCATATTTTTTTTCATCAGCTGTGCCCATTCATTATCATTATCCATATCTAATAGCTGGTATTGGTTTACCCGTTTTTCATAATATATTTTTCCTGCATATATAAAATTGACTTGTGCAGATACCTGTATTGCCAATAGCAGGAGTATAAAAAAAGAAAGGATGTTTTTCATAAATATTTTCGTCTGGTTATTTTTATTGTTGATTCAATACAGTTGATGCAACCTATTTTTTTACTGAGCGGGTTTACCATTTTTATTAAAATTATAAGCAAGACTCAGCAAAAAATATCGTTGAATAGTTTGTTGCGTGGTCTGCGCAATAAAGTTACTGCTGATATTTCTGTTGATACCTTTATTTTGATTCAGCAAATCATTCACAGAAAATTTTAGCTCCCAGTTATCATTTTTGGTAAATGTTTTTTTGAGGGATGCGTTTACCAGATACACATCTGCATTGCCGGTAAACACACTTGTTTTTTGATAGATGGTGATATTACTGTTTGCTTCAAAATATAACTTAGCCGGTAGTTTGGCAGTGAAGTTAATGTATGGTGTGTATGTCCAGTAACGGGTAATAATGTTAGGGCTGATGGATGAACGGGAATAGTTCCTGGTAAAATCGGCATTTACATAAAAATTTACTTTCTTAGCGCTCCATCTGCCAAAATAAACCCCAATATTTATATTTCGGTTGTCGTTAATATTTTTTTCACCGTTAATAAAATTGATATACCGATTTATGCCCGGTGTACTGCTGAATCCGGCAATCCATGTAGGTACTATTTCAAAACTATAGAACATAAAAATATTGCCACTATAGTTTCCGTTTACATTTACCGCCTGATTCACTCTTCGGCCTGAACTATCTACCACACTTGATGAGCTGATGGCATTGTTTGTTAAATTAAAATTTCCACTAATGTAAATATTTCTGCTTTTTAAAACTTTAAAATCTGATACTGATAATTGAAAGCGATGATTGAATTCCTGTTTTAAATTGGGGTTGCCAATATTAATATTTAAAGGATCGGTATTGTCAACGAATGGCTGAATTTGAATCAGGGTAGGGTTTCGGATAGAACCCGTATAGGTTAAACTTATTTTTCTTTGTGCTTTAGGAGTAAAGTTGATGGCCGCTGTGGGCAAAAAATTGGTGAACTGAATAGTACGATGGGTATTTTGCAATATATCATTTAAATTGAATGTAGTTATACCTATACCGGAACCTGCAAAAAAATTAAATTTCTTTGCATTGTACCGGAAAGTGGCGCCGCCAGACTGGCTATTGATGTTGTATTTAAAATGATTGGTCAGCGAATCAACACCAATATCATATTTCCCATTAATACTATCTTTTGCAAAGGTGTTTCTTTGCGCATCATTACCTGAAAAGCCAAAACGATAATTGAGTTCTAAAAATGTTTTTTTCCATAATGGTTCTGTGTACACCAATTTACCATCTACCCCGGAAAGATTTTCATTGTTGGTTTTATACTGATCAATATTTTGTGCCGTTGATAAAAAACCGGTTTTGTCATAAAAGCTGTTTTGTGCTATTAAAAAGCCGGTATTATTTCTGCCTGAAAAATTGAGATTTCCATTAAAAGAGATGGTACGTCCAGCTTTTTTAAATTTTTTTCGCCAGAAAAAATTACTTAAAAAATTATTTTCAGTACCATCTAATGTAGTGGTTCTATCGGTTTGATTGATAATTTGTCCTTCCTGGCTAATTGACTGGCCGGTGTACAGGTTATTGTCGTTCTTTTTAATCTGCGAACCCGTTAATGTAACTTTTAATGAACTGGTTGAATCTATCTGCCATTCATACACAGCATTCATCCGATGCCTTTGCCGGGTGTTGTCGGCATTTTGTTGCACTTTATTAATAAAAGTAGTATCAGGTAAAATATACTGTGTAATGGAATTGGTTTGACCAATGATATTTAAATGATTGAACTGATAAGTGCCATTAATGTTTTGTTTGTCTTCATTCCATTTATTTCCATAAGTAGCACCTGCAGAGGTTGAATTAGGCAAGCCGGAGCCGTTGCTAAACTCATCACTCATTTGGCTAATCCAAATACTGCCATCATCCTGCACATCGGTAGTTCTGTTTAAGTCATTACCATAATTACTTTTTTCGTTCCAGTTTAATGATTCGTAACGTGTGTTATCATTGGTAACATAAGCTGCAAATTTTCGTTTCTTTTGAAAGGAGTTCACCATGGCTTTTTCATAATGATATTGCGTGGCATCGCTTCCGGCTTCTACTTTTCCAAAATAGCCTTTCTTTTTATCTTCTTTTAAAGTTAAATTAATGGTTTTGGTTTTTTCTCCATCATCAATACCCGAAAAAACGGCTTGTTCACTTTTTTTATCGTAAACCTGCACTTTGTCTACATAATCTGCTCTTAAATTTTGTGTTACAACTGCAGGGTCATCACTAAAAAACTCTTCCCCATCCACCAATACTTTTCTAACCCGTTCACCTTGTGCCGTTATTTCACCCTTGGCATTTACCTGAATGCCGGGTAATCGTTTTAAAAGATCTTGTACATTCGCGTTGGGGCCGGTATGAAAACTATCCGCCTTAAATTCGGTAGTATCACCTTTTATTTTTATGGCAGCAACCCGTTGTTGCACAATCACTTCCTGCAGTAAATGGGCTTTTGTTTCTAAATAAATATTGCCTAAATCAATAAGGATTTGTCCCGGTTTTATAAACAGTGTATCAATAAAATCAGCATAATTCGGATACGACACCATTACAATACTTTTTACGGCAGGTATTGCATTCATTTCAAAGCTTCCATTTTTATGTGTACGGGTAAAATGCAGTAAAACAGAATCATTGGCTCTTAAAACTGCAACAACTGCATTGGATAATGTGATATGTGCAGTAGTATCGGAAATAGTTCCTTTAATACGGATGGTTTGTGCAGCCGAATGCAATGAAACAAATAGCAAAATGGATATTGGCAAAAATTTTCTCATAAGCACTGTTCATGTTAATAACTTCAATTCATTTTAAAAGCATAAATTGTAGTCCGGAATATGCAGGTTAAACAAAGGTTAGTTATTTTTAATATTCGACAAAATAAGTAATATGTCTAATTCTACAAAAAAAAATATTAAAAATGGAGGCAATAACCAAAATTTGGTTGGTGTTGTTGCTTTAAAAGCCGGATTAATGCCACCCTATGAAACGGTTCAATTCGTTGATACACAGCGTTCAGTGTGGAATTATTCACTTTTTACAGAAGATGATATTGTCAATTTTCAACAGGGAACACATTATTGTTTATATCATTTATTCGGCAATAAACAAATTGAAGTATCCGGTACAAAGGGTACTTATTTTGCTGTTTGGGCACCTAATGCAACGTATGTTAGTGTAATTGGATATTTTAATCAGTGGGATAAAACAGCGCATCCTTTAATGGTACGGTTAGATCATTCCGGTATTTGGGAGGGGTTTATACCACATGTGGAAGCGGGCGAAGCCTATAAATACCACATCATTGGTTACCAGAGTTTAGCTTTAGATAAAGGAGATCCGTTTGCGCATTATTGGGAAAAAAGGCCATTTACAGCATCTATTGCCTGGCAAACCGATTATAATTGGGGGGATGCTGAATGGATGAAAAACAGAAATGAAAAAAACAGTTTATCTGCACCCATATCTGTATACGAAATGCATTTGGCCAGTTGGATGCGTCCCGATAAAAACAATGAAGAAATATACAATTCTTATGATCAAATTGCAGAACGTTTGGTGCCGTATTTAAAAGAAATGGGGTTTACACATGTTGAGTTTATGCCTGTTATGGAACATCCATTTGATGGAAGCTGGGGGTATCAGGGTACCGGTTATTTTGCACCTACTTCACGCTTTGGCAACCCGCAGGAGTTTGCCCATTTAATTGACGCATTGCATCAGGCAGGTATTGGTGTTTTTTTAGATTGGGTACCTTCTCATTTTCCTTATGATGCACATGGTCTGTTTTTGTTTGATGGAACACATACCTATGAGTATGCAGACATGCGCAAAGGTTATCATCCCGATTGGAGCTCCTATATCTTTAATTACAAACGTGGTGAAGTAAAAAGTTTTTTGATTAGTAATGCCAGATTTTGGTGTGATGCATTTCATGCAGATGGCTTACGTGTTGATGCGGTAAGTTCCATTCTTCGATTGGATTACAGTAGAAACGAAGGTCAATGGGAACCCAATGAATTTGGAGGAAATGGTAATATAGAAGCCATTGCCTTTGTAAAAGATTTAAATGAAACATTGTATCGTGATTTTCCGGATATTCAAACCATTGCCGAAGAGGCAACAGACTGGCCAAAAATCAGCAAACCAACCTTTGAAGGGGGTTTGGGATTTGGAATGAAATGGATGATGGGATGGATGCACGATACTTTAGACTATTTTAAAGTTGATCCTATTTTTAGATCTGCACTACAGGATAAATTTACATTCAGCATGATGTATTTTTATGACGAAAATTTTATGCTTCCTCTTAGTCACGATGAAGTGGTGCATGGCAAAAGCCCCATGATTTATAAAATGCCGGGCGATGAATGGCAAAAATTTGCCAACCTAAGAGTACTCTATGTATACATGTTTACCCATCCCGGTGCGAAATTATTATTTATGGGCAATGAATTTGGCGTAACCAATGAATGGAACTATAAAAGTGAATTGCAATGGGAATTGTTACAATATGCGCCTCATCTGGGTTTGCAAAAATGTGTACAGCAGCTCAATCAATTATACAAAACAGAACCTGCCTTGTATGAATTACAATTTTCATCTGAAGGGTTTGAGTGGGTTGATTTAAATCACAGGTCAGAATGTATCATGGCTTTTAAACGAAAAGGAAAAAAGGCTGCTGATGATTTGCTGATTCTACTCAATATGACGCCGGTGGTGCATCATAACTGGGAAGTACATGTATATGGCAAACAAGCATGGAAAGAAATTTTTAATAGTGATAATAAAGCATTTTATGGCACCGGCGATATACAAAATACAAGTATTGTAGGCGAAAAAGTGTATATAGATGAAGAATGGTATCGTATAAAAGTACATTTACCGGCACTTTCTGCCATAGTGTTAAAATAACCTTGACTGAATCCTCAAAAGCAATCAATTCAATCGTTTTTTAACAGGATTTGTGCAGTGAATTGAAAATTAAATAAGTATTTTTCCGGCTTTTATTAAGGTGCAACTTTACACATCCGGCAATTTTTTATATGGATATTGAATTATTAAACTGGCTCAACCACCATCGTATTGTATGGCTTGATCCTATCATACATTTTATTACGAACACTGCTTATGTATTTGCAATAGCAGTTCCTGTTATTATGCTGATTGTTGGCTATTGGCAAAAAAATAAATTCATTCAATTCAGAGCGTGGTTTATTTTGTTTGCAATGTTGCTGGCTGAAATTGTTTCCACTATTTTAAAATTTTCCATTAACCGAACCAGGCCTTTTAAAGTGTATCCTTTTATTGAAAAGTTAACGGCCGGAGGAAGCCCATCTTTTCCCTCAGGCCATACAACCGATGCTTTTGTAATTTGTGTCAGTATTATTGTGGTGTATCATAAATGGCAATACACCATTCCTGTTTTAATTTGGGCAATGTTGGTGGGTTATTCAAGAATGGCACTGGGTGTACATTATCCTACCGATGTTTTAGGTGGCATTATAATTGGTGCTGCTGCTCCGCTTGTTTTAAAATATGCGGTACCTCGTTACAAAGCGCAATTTAAATATTAGTTATGTTAGAATATTTGGAACAATTAGACCGAAAAATATTGTTATTTGTAAATGGACACCATAATGCTTTTTTTGATGGGTTTATGTACTGGTGTAGCGGGCAATACTCCTGGTTACCATTTTATGTATTGCTATTGTTACTCATCATTTCAAAATTGAAGAAAAAGGCCATACCTTTTGTATTACTAGTGGCAGTATTGCTCACTATCAGCGATCAAATGGCATCTTCTGTTTTCAAACCCATATTTCACCGTTTCAGGCCCAGCCATGAACCGGGATTAGAAAATTTGTTGCATTATGTAAATAATTACAGAGGTGGTATGTATGGTTTTGTTTCCTCACATGCAGCCAATACATTTTCACTGGCTTTTTATTTTTTCTTTTCAATAAAAAAACAAATGCCCAAACTTACACTCATCCTGTTTTTATGGGCTGCATTGGTATCGTACAGCCGGATATATTTAGGTGTACACTATCCCAGCGATGTGGTAGTTCCCATATTCATAGCCGTAGCCAATGGTTTTATTATTTCCCGATTGTATTTATGGATTGAAAAACGTTATTTTACAACCACACCAATGGTTTAATTCAATAGAAATTAACCCCTGCAATTTCTGAAATTTATACCGGTACTTGTGGTATATTCAGAATAGAAACAAATAATAAATTATAAAGCTTTTCAGCCAAATAAGCATCAGATGATACAGGTACCGGTGTGTTTGGGCAAAACAATACGAAAAGTGGTGCCTTTACCCGGCTGACTGTTTAAAACAAAAATTTTGCCCTGATGGTATTGTTCAATAATTCGTTTGGTTAGGGTTAAACCAAGTCCCCATCCTCTTTTTTTGGTAGTAAATCCAGGCTTAAAAACAGCAGGCAAATTTTTTCTGCTAATACCTTTTCCGGTATCACTCACGTCAATCAAAACCTGTTCATGTGCTGTTTTTAATTGAATGGTAATTTTTCCTTTTCCTTCCATAGCATCTAATGCATTTTTTAGCAGGTTTTCAATTGCCCAATCAAATAAAGCAGGCGATATATGGGTGATTGCAGGCGCTTCAGATATAATCATTTCAAATTGTATTTGTTTGCCAGAGCGTTTTTTGATATAATCAACCATCTGCTCAATTTTCAACACTAAATCGGTCGGTTCTAATGCCGGTATGCTGCCAATTTTTCCAAAGCGGTCTGTAATTAAAAGCAGCCTGTTCGCATCTTTATCAATTTCGTTCACTATTTTATCTGTGCCGGGTATTTCTTTCAGCATTTCAATCCAGCCTTGCAAACTGCTTACCGGCGTACCCAATTGGTGTGCAGTTTCTTTGGCCATGCCAATCCATAACTGATTTTGGTTGTTCTGATAGGCCGTTCTTTGCGCTACAATTAAAAATATAAGGAACAATCCCACAATCATCAATTGTACAATGGGGTAATATCTTACCTCGTTCAATAAATGCGATTCGCCATAATAAACAATATTTTTTTGTGTGGAATCTAACGGGTTTTTCCATTCAATAGGTGTATGCAATGCTTTAAATGTATTGATTTTTTTGTGCAAATAAGCCGGATTTTTGAGTTGAATGGAATCTAAATTTCTACTATCCAATAAAACGCCTTTTTCTGTAACAACAATAATGGGAATATCCTGACTGTTTTCGGCTAATATCCGGCTACTTAAATTGGTGTCCGTTATAAGGTTAGAAGCATTGCTTTTAACCGCTTCGGCCCATTGCTCAATTTTAATTTGCTCTTCCTGTTTAATTTTATTGGCTAAGTAATTGGAATAGAAAATAGTGCCACTAATAATAAAAAGGGCAATAAGGGCAATGAGTGATTTCCAGTTTAGCCAGTATTGAATCATAAAGCAAATACGTATTAAAAATAGGCAAAATAAGCATATTTGTAATTTGCCTGCATAGCGTTGTTTTTCCGGTAATAACGCGTCAAACAACCTAAATTAACGAATTAACGGCTTAACCCTTAGTTTTGCAGCCTGTAAAACCCTAAAAAGAATGATTAGTGTTAGAAACATTACACTGGCTTATGGTAAGCGTGTTTTATTTGATGAAGTAAATGTAAATTTTGTTAAAGGAAATTGTTATGGTGTAATTGGCGCAAATGGCGCAGGAAAATCAACTTTTCTTAAAATTTTAAGTGGTGAAATAGAACCGAATAAGGGAACCGTTGATATTACTCCGGGTGAGCGGATGGCTGTTTTAAATCAGAATCAATTTGCTTTTGATGATTATACGGTTCTTGAAACCGTGTTAATGGGGTACAAACGTTTGTGGGATGTGATGCATGAACGGGATGCCCTTTATGCAAAAGAGGATTTTACGGAAGAAGATGGCATGAAGGCCGGTGAATTGGAAGCCGAATTTGGTGAAATGGGTGGTTATGAGGCCGAAAGCAATGCAGGAAGCCTTTTAAGTAGCCTTGGTGTTAGTGAAAATATACACCAAAGTTTAATGAAAGATATTCCAGGTACTTATAAAGTACGGGTTTTACTGGCACAGGCACTATTTGGTAACCCGGATATTTTGTTATTAGATGAGCCTACCAACGGGTTAGATATTGAAACAATTGGCTGGTTGGAAAATTTTTTAGCTGATTATGAAAATATTGTTTTGGTTGTTAGTCACGACCGGCACTTTTTAGATGCAGTTTGTACCCATGTAGCTGATGTTGACCGCGCTAAAATTAAAGTATTTACCGGTAATTACACTTTCTGGTACGAATCCTCTCAGTTAATGCTTCGCCAGATGAGTGATAAGAATAAAAAAGTGGAAGAAAAACGTGCTGCCTTACTTGATTTTATTGCCCGCTTTTCGGCCAATGCCAGTAAAAGTAAACAGGCTACTGCACGAAAAAAAGCATTAGAAAAATTAACTATTGAAGAAATTGAACCTTCCAACCGTAAATATCCCGGCATTATTTTTCAGCCCTTACGCGAGGTGGGTAATCAAATATTAAATGTTGAAAACCTTTCTGCGAAAATTGATGGCAACCTGCTTTTTTCAAAAGTGAATTTTACGGTAAACAAAGGAGATAAAATTGCTTTTTTTAGCAGAAATCCAATGGCTGTAACCCGTTTCTTTGAGATTATTAATGACCATTTAAAACCGGAAACAGGCAAATATGAGTGGGGTACCACCATAACCAAAGCTTATCTTCCATTAGAAAATAGTGAATTTTTTGAAGACGGGCTTACATTAATGGATTGGTTGCGCCAATTTGTACCGCCGCATGTTACCGATGCGGATGAGCCTTTTTTAAGAGGATTTTTAGGAAAAATGCTATTCAGCGGGGATGATATTATGAAGAAAACGAATGTTTTAAGTGGTGGTGAAAAAGTGAGGTGTATGATTAGTAGAATGATGTTGCAAAATCCGAATCTCATCATTTTAGATCAGCCTACCAATCATCTTGATTTGGAAAGTATTCAGAGCTTTAATGAAGGTTGTCAGAATTTTTCGGGAATTGTATTCATTACATCGCACGACCACACTTTTATGCAAACTGTTGCTAACAGAGTAATTGAGTTAACACCCAATGGTATTATTGACCGCCTTACCACATTTGATGATTATATGGAAGATGCACGTATTCACGATCTAAGGGAACAATTGTATAAATTGTAAAATGAACTGTATGCATGAAAAATGGCAGGAACTGCGCATTGCTATTGTTACAGGTACTTTTGCAGAAAATGTTTAGGATGTTATAAAACTCGTCTTATTTTCGTAAAATGAATGGTTTGGAAAATTTTCCAACAGTAGCAGTAGTAATTCTCAATTATAATGGTGCACATTATTTGCAGCAGTTCCTGCCTTCTGTATTGGCTTCTACCTATCCCAACAAAAGGATTATTGTTGCCGATAATGCTTCTACAGATCATTCTATCTCAATTGTACAAGCAAATTTTCCGCAGGTTGAAATTTTGATGAATCAACAAAACGATGGTTTTGCGGGAGGTTACAACTGGGCTTTACGCCAAATTGATGCTGCATATTATATTTTATTAAACTCAGATGTATCGGTTACACCGCAATGGATTGAACCGGTTATTGCATTAATGGAAGCAGATGATACGATTGCAGCCTGCCAACCCAAACTGTTATCTTATTATGCACCAGAACAATTTGAATATGCAGGTGCTTGTGGTGGATGGATGGATGCTTTAGGATATCCATTTGCAAGGGGTAGGGTTTTTGATAATATGGAAATCGATGCCGGTCAATACAACACCGTTACACCTATATTCTGGGCAAGTGGTGCTGCATTGTTTATTAAAAGCAAAGTGTTTCATGCTTTTAATGGTTTTACCGACTCGTTTTTTGCACATCAGGAAGAAATTGAATTATGTTGGCGCATACAACTGGCAGGGTATAAAATTTTTGCATGCCCGGAAAGTGTAGTATATCATGTTGGGGCAGGTACTTTGCAAAAGGGTGGGAGAAAAATTTATTTAAACTTTCGCAATAATTTAATGATGTTGGTAATGCATTTACCACCAAAAGAAAAATACTGGAAATTAACACTCCGCTTTTTTTTAGATGCATTATCTGCATGGAAAAGTTTGCTGAATGGCAATACTGCATTTTTTACTGCTGTTGCTCAGGCTCATTGGTATGTACTTAGGCATTTACATAACATAAAAGCACAAAATCAATTAAAAAAACCATTGAAGTCATTGCAAGGTGTATATTCGGGCAGTATAGTATGGCAGTATTTTTTTAAACACAAAAAAACCTTTGCAGAAATTGTTGAAAAGAAGCGCTCATAATTTAATCAGGTACCTTATTTTTGCACAGCAATTGAAACACTATGTTACAAGAAATGAATGAAAACGCCAAGAAAGATGTTACCCGCAACTGGGTAAGTACTTCCAGATTTTTATTTTACCTGCAGGTATTTTGTATTGTAGCCTTCTTTTTAGGAGGTTGTTATAAATTGTACCAAAAACGTTACAAGGGTAAACCGGATGTAGAAATTCAGGGTAGCACAAAATATACACCCGAATACAAATAATTTTTACAAAAAAATTTTGTTGGGAACATTAGATACCTAAATTTGCACTCCCAATAAATTAGTTCTTACAAAAATAAAAAGCGGAAGTAGCTCATTTGGTAGAGCACAACCTTGCCAAGGTTGGGGTGGCCGGTTCGAGCCCGGTCTTCCGCTCTGAAAAATATTCCATCGTTTTTTGGATGGAATTTTTTTTGGAAGCCCTGGTGGTGGAACTGGTAGACACGCAGGACTTAAAATCCTGTGGTCAGCAACGGCCGTGCGGGTTCAAGTCCCGCCTGGGGCACAAGAAAGTCGGTGATAATTTCTATCCCGACTTTTTTTATTGCTGCAATGCTTCTAAAATTTATTGGTGATACACGTATTTAAATCGCGCTACCAATTGGTTTTCTTTGTTTCTGCAAATATCCTCTTCTTTTAAACCTGCACTATTGTAACTGTAATTCCATACCAAATAACTATTATTGTTTGGAGAAATCTGTGTCATACTGCTTAACTGTCGCATTGAATTGTATTCAAACAAATAATCCGGTAATAATTTTCTGGCATTTCTGTTAAAACGAACAATATCTGTCAGCAAGTGCATATCGTTATAATAGTAATAATATGTTTCTATTAATCTTCCCATTCTAATCCATTTTTCCTCTGCTACATTGCCATGCTCATCATACGTAAAATGAACAAAAGTAGTATCTAAATTATTTTTAATTTTAATCATATCTGCCGGTGCACCACCAGATAAATAATGCCAGATATGTTTTTCTGTATTTTGGTAATGATAGATACTGTCTTTTGTAACAGATAGAATTTCGGTTATATTATTTTTTGCATCATAAGTATAGTTGGTAGTTGTTTCAATGTGGTTGGTACGTTCAATCGTATTGTTCACCAAATTGTTTTTATAATAGGTGATAAGCGTAGATTTTTCTCCGGTAGCATTTTGTGTACTGAGTATCATTTTAGTCCAATTATTTGTAAATAATTGTTGTAAAGCAAACCCTTTGGCCGGCTCATTATTTTCATCAAAGCTTTGTACATCTATACTTTTAATTTTTTGGTTTTTGATGTGTATATAGTTTTGGATACTTTGTTTGGCAGCTATAATATCGTTATAATAATATTGTGCATGTGCCCACTGGCAGCTCATGAATAGTATAATCAAACTGAAGTAATGCATGAATGTTTTTATATCAAATGTATATCTATATTATACAAACTCAAAAAAATGCAAAACTATGCACGCTTATAACCAATTTGTTGTGTACTTTTAATGAACCGTAAACATGCTCCTGTGTACTTGTTTGATATAGTTTTTTAGTGCGGTATGCTTGATAATAAAAACAAATTTATGGCAGATAATGTTGATTTACAAAGATTGGTAACCATCATGGATGAACTGCGAGAAAAATGTCCATGGGATAAAAAACAAACACTTCAATCTTTAAAACCAATGACCATTGAAGAAACCTATGAATTGGCAGATGCAATAGATACCGGCGATTGGGAGTCTATCAAAGAAGAATTGGGCGATCTTCTGTTGCATATTGTTTTTTATTCAAAAATTGCAAGTGAAATAAATGCATTTAGTATGCAGGATGTAATTGAAAAGATTTGTGAAAAACTAATACATCGCCATCCGCATGTTTATGGCAATATTGTTGCCAAAAATGCTGAAGATGTGAAAAAAAATTGGGAACAAATTAAATTACAGGAAGGTAAAACAAGTGTACTTTCTGGTATTCCGGCAGCTATGCCCGCATTAATAAAAGCTACCCGAATACAGGAAAAAGTAAAGCAGGTAGGGTTTGATTGGCAGCAGAAAGAGGAGGTTTGGGATAAGGTAACAGACGAAACCAATGAATTGCTAGAGGCTGTAGCTTTAAATGATGCAAAGCATATTGAAGAAGAATTTGGAGATGTATTATTTAGTCTGGTAAATTTTGCACGATTTTTGAACGTTGATCCGGAAACAGCACTGGAAAAAACCAATAAAAAATTTATACGAAGATTTAAGGGTATGGAAAAAATTGCAACTGAACAAGGGCAAAATCTTGCTGATTTAAGTCTGGCTGAAATGGATGTGCTGTGGAATCAGGTTAAAGCGCAAATTAAAAATGAACCATCTTGATTAAGATAATTAAACATGCAGCATACCGGCATGGCTATTTGATGATTATAGCTGCATGGTTGTTTACCTTTTCATTTATATTATCTAATTATTTTACCTATTATACTTCTCCGGTAAAAGTTCAAACAAAAATTCAACAATATTTATCGCATAGGGAAAATTCATTTATACAATTATCTTCTGATAAAGTATTATTAAGTGGATTATTGAGTGATAGTGTTTTATTGCCCTCTGAATCTAAACCACTGAACCAAAATTTTGGTTTTTTTATCTACACGTTTAATGATTTAAACCATGCTATTTTAAGCTATTGGAATACCAACCAATACTATGTAGATGATGCAGATTTGTATCATCCAAATACCATTCATTTTGTAAACTATCAAAACGGTTATTTTGAATTAATTAAGAAATACATTTTTTTAGGAGGCAAAAAAATAATGGTGGTTGGTTTAATTCCAATATACCATGCCTATTTTATACAGAACAAATATTTACAACCTGATTTTGATGGTTTTCAAGGTTTGGGAAAATTATATGAAATCACTAGTGTGCAGGATGGATATCCCATTTACGGTTTAAATGGAACAGCACTTTGCGGCATTCAGCTTCAATCAGGCAAAACGTTTTCTCCCTATAATACCACCACCATCATTCTAAGAACCCTGAGTATTATACTACTATTATTTTTTTTAAATGCCATTGCTATTGAATTGGCCGGGCATGAAAAGGCTTTACAGGGTTTTGTTATTTTATCGGTATCTGTTATCACACTGCGTATACTCAGTTACTATTTTCCTTTTCCTTTTGATTTTTCTCAACTGCCGCTTTTTGATCCGGCTATCTATGCATCCAATGCCATCCATCCCTCATTAGGCGATTTATTAATTAATGTAGTGATATTATTCTGGCTGATTAATTTTTACAAGAACAATTTGCACCTACAGTTAAAACTTCATTTTTCTGAAACTGTTATGACCATAGTTGCATATGTGCAAATCATTATTCTGGGTGCCATTTGCTTTCTGTTTGCAGGTATTATTAAAAGTCTGGTACTTGATTCTAAAATTTCATTTGATGTAGCAAACTTCTTTAGTCTGGATATATATACCGTAGTTAGTTTTGCCATTTTATGTTTACTTACGCTTTCATTTTTTTCTGTTGCTCAATTATTATTAGGAAGGGTGTATTCCAGAAAAATTCCACTGAATATTCAATTGTTTATTATAGCAGTAGAGGGTTTATTATATGCAAGTATAAAAATTGGGGGATCATCTACCATTACCAATATTGCAGTATTAGCCTGGTTATTGGTTTTTTTTATTATTTTCTACTACCGGCAACATGATATTGACAGACCATTGTATCACACTACATTCTTTATTTTTTGGGTAATGTTTTTTGCTGCATCTGTTGCAGCTATGGTCATGTATCAAAATAAACTGGTTGAAATAGAGCAAAGAAAACGTATTGCAGAAAAATTAGCATCGCAGGCCGATCCATCCGGAGAAAATTTGTTGAATATTGCCATGACCAATTTTGATGACCGGTTTTTATTACAAAATTTTGATCGGTTAGATTCTGATTTTACCAATAAGTATTTAAAAGATAGTCTTATCAGTAGTAATTTCTCTGGCTATTTAAATAAATATGAAACACACATCTATACTTTCGATAGTTTATTCCAACCATTGTATAATGATGATTCAACCAATTATGCAACCATCCGCACCATTGTATTGCGCAGGGCAAAATCTACTTCTATTCCGGGTTTGTATACTTACACTACAAATGGCAATCGGTTAGGCTATCTTTTTGAAAAAGATATTAAATCATCTGAAAATAATGTGCTTGGTTATTTCTTCGTAATTGTGATTCCCAAAAAATTTGCCAGTGAAGCATTATATCCGGAATTGTTTACACAAATAAATTATTTTTCTAATGAATTAAATGGGAATTATGCCTATGCAGTGTACAACAATGGAAAAATAGTGAGTAGTTATAATGATTACAGTTTTCCTATACAGGTCAATAAACAAATGAGTAGTTTGGCGCAGTTTAATGTAATCAATAAAAATGGTTATAATGAATTATGGTATAATGCCGAAAATGGCAGGCAGGTACTCATTGTTCGGAAAAACGAATGGATATTAGAATCACTCACACTATTTGCCTACCTGTTTTGTTCATTTTTATTATTAATATTTTTATTAAATACCGTTCAGTTTCTGTTGTTAAAAAGGTTTAGCTGGAAGGAAATTAAAACATCATTTGTTTTCGATATTCGTTCTCAAATCAACCTTACCATTATTTCTATTAGCCTGTTTTCATTCATTGTAATAGGTGCTGCCACCATTTCATTTTTTATAAACCGTTTTAATAAAAATAAAGAGGATAAACTGTTTAAATCGGTACAGCTCATCGGTACTGAAATTCAAAATAAAATAAATGCTGAAATGGTGTTTGATGATGGTGTGGGAGTGAATGATTTTACTACCGGTGGTGTGCGTGAAAAAAAGATTATTGACATTGCAGAAATGCATAATGTAGATATAAATTATTATGATGCTGCAGGAAATTTAAAAGCATCTACACAACCTTACATATACAACAAGCATTTATTAAACAGCAAAATGAATCCACTTGCTTATTATGAATTGCATCATCTAAAAAAATCTCGATTTGAACAAGATGAGCATATTGGCACCCTCAATTTTTTAAGTGTGTATACTCCCATTATTGATGAACAGGGTAATACCTATGCTTATTTAAATATACCATACTTAAATTCACAAGCTGAATTGAAGCAGGAAATCTCTGGTTTTTTAGCTACACTGATTAATTTGAATGCATTTATATTTTTAGTAGCCGGAGCCATTGCATTTTTAATTACGAATAGAATAACTGCATCTTTTTCATTGATTGCTGATAAAATGAAGGCTATATCGCTTGGGAAAAAGAATGAAGAGATAACCTGGAAAAAGCAGGATGAATTAGGCGTTTTAATTCAGGAATATAACAGAATGGTGCACCAGTTAGAGGAAAGTGCCGATGCATTGGCTAAGAGTGAACGGGAGGGAGCATGGCGTGAAATGGCAAGGCAGGTTGCACATGAAATCAAAAATCCTTTAACTCCCATGAAACTAAGTATTCAGTTTTTGCAAAATGCCATTAGCGATAAACAACACGATCCGGAGCAACTGAATAGTTTAACCAATCGGGTTACGCAAACTTTGATTGAACAAATTGATCAGTTATCTAAAATTGCCGGCGATTTCTCACAATTTGCAAATATTGGTAATGTACAATTAGAAAAATTTGATGTTTCAGATGTGTTGCGCAGTTTGGTGCAATTACATAGTGCAGACAATTATGTAAAAATTTCATGGAAAAAAGAAATGGGTAATTATGGGTTGTATGCCGATAAAACGCAAATACAACGATTGTTTACTAACCTTATCAAAAACGCATTTGAAGCAGTAGAAGGTGTCTCCACCCCAACGGTGCACGTGTATCAGGCAAATGTTGCCAACCATATTTTAATTTCTGTAACCGATAATGGTTCCGGAATTCCTGATGAATTCATCGGGAAAATATTTTCCCCAAATTTTACTACAAAATCATCTGGTACAGGTTTAGGTTTGGCTATTTGCCGTGGTATTGTAGAAAAAGCAAATGGTAAAATTTGGTTTGTAACCAAACAAGGCATTGGTACTACGTTTTATGTTCAAATTCCTATTCATGCAGCAACAGATTAGCCATTTCTTTTTTTGTGTTGTTGTGCAATAAAGCTTTCAAACTGTGCTAAAGAAAAACTACTTAGATTCTGTGTATGAGTTAATCCGGCTTTTTGTGCAACCAATACCCCATATCTACAATCATCAAAACCTTCAATAGCATGCGCATCAGGATCAATTGATATCAAAACGTTTTTTTGCAACGCTGCATCTATGTACCTCCAGTCAATATCCAACCGTCTGGGGTGAGCATTTAATTCAATGGCTACCTGGTGCTTCGCACAGGCATCTATAATGGCAGTATGATTTATCGGATACCCTTTTCTGCTTAATAATAACCTGCCCGTTAAATGCCCTAAAATACTGGTGTATGGGTTTTCAATGGCCTTCAATAAACGGCTCATTGCTTTTTCTTCCGTCATTTTTAAATTAGAATGAATGGATGCAATTACAATATCAAAAAGTTGCAGAATGTCATCTGAATAATCCAATGATCCATCATTCAGGATATCGCTTTCAATACTTTTAAAAATTTTAAATGGTGCTAATGATTGATTTAAAACATCAATGGCTGCGTGTTGTGCCCGAACACGTTCTTCCTGTAATCCATTGGCATAAAATGCAGATTTTGAGTGGTCGCTAATTACCAAATATTCATACCCTTTTTCTTTGGCAGCAATGGCTATCTGCTCAATGGTATGTTGCCCATCACTCCAATTGCTATGGCTGTGTATAATACCTTTTATGTCATTGATCTGTATAGGTGTTGCAATTTTTGTGGTTTTATATTGTTGGATAATTTCCGGAAGTTCTCTTTGATAAACTGGTATTACTGCAATACCGGCTGCTTCAAATATTTTATTTTCATTTTCATAGTATTTGTCATCTTTCCATACAAATTGTTTTTCCCATTCCACTAAAAATTCATTACTGCAACTGGTAATAAAATAATGGTAGGTGAGTTTTTGCTTAGAAGTTAAATAAAAAATTAATTTTATATTTTCGGTTCCTTTAAACACTAATTTATCGGGTGTGTCAACCTCAATGGTATATTGGTTTGTTACAAAAAAATTTTTTAAGGCATCGGGTTTTGTTGTAGTAACCCATTCTGCGGCATCAATGGTTTCTAATTGCCGTTTGAAAGCGCCGGTTAATACAAATGAATCTTCTGGAAATACTTTGGTTAATTTTTGATGATAAGCCTGAATATAAGTTTCAACTTGTTGATACAAAAAATTACCCAGATTATTTAAATAATAATTGATGTTTTCTTTAATACTTTCCTGCGTTTTTGCGCCAAAGCCTTTTAATAAGGTTAGTCTGTTTTCGTTGCATGCATACAACAATTCACCAATAGTTTCTATTTCTAAATTTTTCCAGATGCTGTTAATTTTTTTTGGTCCCAATCCTTTTATTTGCAGCATTTTAATAATGCCGGGCGGTGTTTTTTGAATATATTCCTGTAAAATTTGTAATGATCCGGTTGTTAATTGTTCCTGAATTTTATTACCAATGGCTTCACCAATACCTTTAATATTGAATATTTTATTGGCAGGTAATTGAGAGAGTTGTTCGGGCAATTTTTCTATTACAAAAGCTGCATTGGCATACGATTTTGATTTGAAACTGTTTTCTCCATGTATGTCAATTAATTTAGAGAGCAAGGTAAAATTATCTGCTATGGCATAGTTGTCTAACATGAGCTGAGTAGTTAAAAATGAGTGATAAATGTAATAAAAAAAGTCCCGATAAATCGGGACTTGTTAGTTGTTACTTCTTTTACAAGAAGATTACTTCTTTTTTGCAGCGGCTTTTTTAGGAGCAGCTTTTTTTGCAGCAGCTTTTTTAGGAGCGGCTTTTTTTGCAGCGGCTTTTTTAGGAGCAGCTTTTTTTGCAACTGCTTTTTTAGGAGCAGCTTTTTTTGCAACTGCTTTTTTAGGAGCAGCTTTTTTTACAGCTTTTGCCATAAGTTGAAATTTAATGGTTAGTTAATAACCTAAAATTAACAACTATTCTGGTATTGCAAAATTTTTTTTTATGCAGTAGCTTCTACAGGCAAAACTGAAATGATGGTTTTGTTATTTCTAGACTTTTTAAATGCAACAATTCCATCTGTTAATGCAAAGATGGTAAAGTCTTTTCCAACACCAACATTTTTTCCGGGATGGTAACTGGTACCGCGTTGACGTACGATGATGTTTCCGGCGATAGCCGGCTGGCCACCAAATATTTTTACCCCTAAGCGCTTACTGTTCGAGTCGCGACCATTTTTTACACTGCCTTCACCTTTTTTGTGTGCCATAACTTTTTTGATTTTGAAAATTAAAACGGTATCAGATTATGAAGTCTGAAATTGTTTTAACAATTTAAGCAATACTTTCAATTTTAATTTGAGTATAGTGGGTACGGTGACCATGCTTTTTACGAAAACCTTTTCTTCTTTTCATTTTAAAAGCAATAATCTTATCTCCCTGCACCAATTCATTTACAATTTCAGCTTTAACTACAGCATTCACTGCATTACCTACTGAAAGTGTGCCTGCATTATCTACCAGTAAAACGTCTTTAAATTCAACTTTATCACCGGTTTTGGCTGCTAAGCGGGGAACATACAAACTATCTCCTGCTTGTACTTTAAACTGTTGACCTGCGATTTTTACAACTGCTAACATAACTATCCAAAATTAGGACGGCAAAGGTAATGTTTCAATACCAAAAATTGCAAATTTTTTCAAAATAATTGTTCTTCAACCCTTATTTTCTGATAAAATTAATACCTTCTTTGATAGAAAGGTGTTGTATAATGCTATTTTTGTGCTTTTTATAGTAGATGCATACCCTCCATTATGAATTTAAAATCGTTATTAGCCCGTCCGTTTGCTTTTCATATTCATAAAACCATTCGTAAAAGTATGCTCAGTGCTGTGGCTGATCAGGAAGCCATTTTCAAAATGCTTTTAAAAGTGGGCAAAAACACCAAATTCGGTAAAGATCATCAAATGCAGGAAATTAATAGCTATGCCGAATTTGCTGAAAAAATTCCGATTCGGGATTATGAGCAGTTTAAACCCTACATCGAAAAAATAAAAGAAGGTACCCAAAATGTTTTGTGGAAAGGCAAACCTATTTATTTTGCAAAAACCAGTGGCACTACCTCGGGAATTAAATACATTCCCATTACCAAAGATTCTATTCCTAACCACATTAATACTGCCCGTAATGCTTTATTATATTACATGGCCGAAACCGGAAATTTTGATTTTGCAAAGGGAAAGATGATTTTTTTAAGTGGTTCGCCGGTTTTGGAAAGGGTAGGCGGTATTCCTACCGGCCGGCTAAGCGGTATTGTAAACCATCATGTACCCAGGTATTTAAGAGCCAATCAATTACCCAGCTTTGAAACCAACTGTATTGAAGATTGGGAAATGAAATTAGATAAAATAGTAGAAGAAACCCTGCATGAAAATATGACGCTCATTAGTGGAATTCCCCCATGGATGCAAATGTATTTTGACAGGCTTATTGAAAAAACAGGAAAACCAATTGCAGAAGTATTTCCAAACTTCAGCATTATGATTCAGGGTGGTGTAAATTTTGAGCCCTATAAGCAGAAATTGTATAATAGCATTGGTAAGCAAATTGATTGTTTGGAATTGTTTCCTGCCAGTGAAGGTTTTTTTGCTTTTCAGGATGACTCCAATGCACCGGGTTTATTACTAAATACCAATAGTGGTATTTTTTTTGAATTTGTTCCGGCCAATGAAATTTTCAATGAAAAGCCTACCCGGCTTACCCTTGCTGATGTAAAGATTGGTGAAAACTATGTTTTAATTATAAGCAGCAATGCTGGATTATGGGCTTATAATATTGGTGATACGGTTAAATTTGTCAGCACCAATCCATATAAAATTTTAGTAACCGGACGCATTAAACATTTTATCTCTGCTTTTGGGGAACACGTTATTGGGGAAGAGGTAGAATATGCTTTAATGAAAGCAGCCAATGAAGAAGGAATAAAAATTATTGAATTTACAGTTGCGCCCAACATTGCAAAAGAAAAAGGCAATAGTTTTCATGAATGGTATATTGAATTTGAAGAAACGCCGAAAGATATGGCGGCATTTGCCTTAAAAGTTGATAATAATTTACGCGCCAAAAATGTGTATTATGATGATTTAATTAGAGGAAATATTTTGCGTACATTAGAAATAAAGCCCTTACAAAAAAATGCATTTATTGATTATATGCGTTCTATTGGAAAACTGGGAGCACAGAATAAAGTGCCTCGTTTAAGTAATGATAGAAATATTGCCGATGCATTACAAGCCTTTGTAAAATAGAAAAATCATTTGCCAAACAACGGTATGCACCAAAATATAGGTATACAAAATACCTGTTAGTGCATATTTGTGGTAAATACCTTATTTTGTACTTTTTTGCGTACTTTTTTAATTCTAAAATTCAATGACAATAAAAAAAAGAATTGCTTTATTTGGCTCAACAGGCTCAATTGGTACACAGGCATTAGAAGTGATTGCAGCTAATCCTGATAAATTTTCTGTTGAAATATTAACTGCCCAAACCAACGATACATTATTGGTGCAGCAGGCAATTCAGTTTAATCCAAATTGTGTAGTAATAGCTGATGAAAGAAAATATATTGCAGTGAAAGAGGCATTGGCACATACTCCAATAAAGGTTTTTGCAGGTGAAAAAGCTTTGGAAGAAGTAGCAGCAATGAATTGTTATGATATGATGTTGGCTGCTATTGTGGGTTATGCAGGATTAAAACCTACACTCACAGCCATTAAGCATCAAAAAGCCATTGCACTGGCTAATAAAGAAACATTGGTAGTAGCAGGAGACATCATCATGCAAAAAGCATTAGAAAATAAAGTGCCTGTTATTCCGGTTGATAGTGAACATTCAGCTATTTTTCAATGCCTTATTGGCGAAGGAAGAAATAAAACTGAAAAAGTGGTGCTTACTGCAAGTGGTGGCCCTTTTTTAGGGAAAAAACCAAATTTTTTGGTGAATGTAAAAAAAGAACATGCATTGCAGCATCCTAATTGGTCAATGGGTGCAAAAATCAGTATCGATTCTGCTACTTTAATGAATAAAGGTCTGGAAATGATTGAAGCAAAGTGGTTGTTTAATTTATCTGCTGATCAAATTCAGGTAGTGGTGCATCCGCAAAGTATTATTCATAGTATGGTGCAGTTTGAAGACGGGAGCATCAAAGCGCAGATGGGCCTACCCGATATGAAACTACCTATTCAATACGCATTGGCATTTCCGCAACGAATTCCCAATAATTTTCCCCGTTTTGATTTTAAAAAAGCAGCAACACTTCAATTTGAAGAGCCTGATTTACGCACCTTCCGCAATTTGGTATTGGCAACGGAAGCACTATTTAAAGGCGGTAATCTTCCCTGTGTAATGAATGCAGCCAATGAAATTGCAGTATATGCTTTTTTAAGAAACAGGATTGGATTTTTGGATATTACTGAAATGATTGAGCAAACCATGAATAAAATTACCTTCATTGCCCAGCCCACCTTGGACGAATACTTTGACAGTGATGCCGAAGCGCGTAATTTTGCAGCTTCTTTAATTCAGATGTAACGGAACTGATATAAAAATAGGTTCAAATAATCAACTGAATGGCAATCATTTTGTTGTATAAAAATTAAAAGTCAACTAAATATTAAAATTGAATGAGTCTTTTAGTAATTGATTGGAGTGTAGTGGGAATTAAAGCAGGACAATTTATCCTGTCATTTTCTATCCTTGTTATTTTGCATGAGTTGGGGCATTTTTTACCTGCAAGATGGTTTAAATGCAGGGTTGAAAAATTTTTCCTTTTTTTTAATCCCTGGTTTAGTTTATGGAAGAAGAAAATAGGTGAAACGGAATATGGTATTGGTTGGGTTCCTTTTGGCGGCTATGTAAAAATTGCCGGAATGATTGATGAGAGTATGGATAAAGAGCAAATGAAAAAACCACCTGAGCCTTATGAATTTCGTGCAAAGCCCGCCTGGCAACGGCTAATTATTATGTTGGGTGGGGTAACAGTGAATATTTTATTGGCCATTGTTATTTTTGTTGGTATTATGTATACCTGGGGCGAAAAATATATACCTGCACAGAATTTAAAATATGGGGTGTATGTAGATAGTCTTGGGAAAAAAATTGGAATGCAGGATGGCGATAAAATAGTGGCAGTAGCAGGTAAACCTGTTGAAAAAATTGGAACGGTAGGTTCATTAATTATTCTAAACCAGGCTACAAATATTACCATTGAAAGAAATGGAAAAGATACCATTTTAAATGTACCTCCCGGATTTATTGAACAGTTAAATAAAAATAAGCTGGGTGGGTTTACCTATGTTCGTATTCCATTAATCGTAGATACCGTGCTTCTCGGAACACAAATAAACAGTGATGCTGCTATACATAAAGGCGACAGGGTTATTGCCATTAATCAAATACCTGTTTCGTATAACAACCAGGCATTTGATGTTTTGAAAGATTTAAAAAATAAAAATTCCATTCAGTATACCCTGATTCAAAACAATACTGATACCATTCAGGCTACTGTTGTAAATAATACCAATCCTAAAATCAAATCCGGTATTGGCTTTCAGACACCTGACGAAGTATTGGGTACCGTGCAAATTAAATATTCTTTTTTACAGGCCATTCCGGTTGGTATTGAAAAATGCTACAGTACGCTCATTAATTATATTAGCAATCTTAAATTATTGTTCACTTCTAAAGAAGTAAAAGTAAACGATTCTTTAGGAAGTGTAATAAGTATTGGTGGTATATTCCCTGGTGTGTGGGACTGGCAGTCATTTTGGACCTTAACTGCCATTTTTTCAATTATCCTGGCATTTATGAACGTGTTACCCATACCAGCTTTAGATGGCGGCCATGCCTTGTTTACATTGGTAGAAATGATTACAGGAAGAAAGCCGGGCGATAAGTTTATGGAGTATGCGCAGATGGTTGGCATGATTTTGTTGTTAAGTTTAATGGCTTATGCACTTGGCTTGGATTTTTTACGAATTTTTAGTCATTAAAATTTTAAATAGCAGGTGTTTACAGAATAAAGTACCTTTGTATAAGAAATTGAATAAGTTCTTTGATTTTTTCAACTACCCGGGCCTGTATTGGTTTCGACAGCATAGGTTACGGTAAGTGGAAGCATGCAGTGCGTTGGGTAATTAGCACTTAAATCTGAATACTCAAACTTTAAATGGCAATACACAGTATGCCATGGCTGCCTAATTAGTAATTAGTCAGTCATTCGGGCCGCCGCACAGGTTTATCTGTTACCAGGTGCCGCCGCCGACTCAAAACAAACACAGGTTGCTGCAATAGAAGGCTGTGACTATTGCAAAAGAATATACAGCTAAGCATTGAATTGGTTTGTTCATTTCCGGTTCATTGCCGACAATTAATAATGAAATAAGCATGTAGAAGACTTATGGTAAATATGTTTGGACAGGAGTTCGATTCTCCTCAGGTCCACCTGAGGCGATTTTTGTCATGAAATCGCCTTTTTTTTGAATATCAAGGAGGTTTTTTTCCTTGAGAATCAATGAGTTATGAGCAAACAATGGCATTATCCAAAAAGTTCGATAACACCCCTCAAAGTAGTAAAGCTTTCTATCGAACAATTTATTCAAGAGCTGCTGCTTCTCAGGCAGAGCTGCTAATTGGTATACATAATTTAAGTCGGTACATTTTTCAATATTGTTGTTTAAAATGAAATAAGATTGGTCTAAATCGCCAGTAAGCTTATTGATACGGTCTGACTATTTTAATAACGGGTGAAGCTTTAAAAAATGAACCACAATAACGCCAAGAAATATTAATAAGAGTAATGCCACAATAAGGATGATGTTCTGAAACTGACGTTGTTGGAAAAACTGGTATCTTTTTTTTCTGGTATGCTCTGTTCTTCTTCGTAATTGTTTTTGTAATTGTTTTACTGATACTCTTAACGCTTTTTTATCAGTAAAAGTTTCTAAACCTTCTATGGCTTCTCTTAAAAAAGCTGAAGATTCCATTTCTTCTTCAAATGCATGCATGGCCCTATCTGAAAGATTGCCTTCAAGATAGTGAAGAATTGTTTCTTCAGTAATTGGGAGCTGGTTATTTGTTTTAGTTGTTTTTTGTGTCATGGTATCGCATCTTTAAATGAAATCAGCTTTTGGTAAAATACTATTCAGGCTGTTTTCCCGATGGTGTATGTTGTTGTTTTTTTTCAACCAATAATTTTAAATTTCTTTTCCCATTTTGTATATGGCTTTTTACTTGTAATATGCTGTATCCGGTTATTGCGGCAATGGTTCTGTAACTTTTCTTTTCCAAATAAAAAAGGGTTATGCATTTTTTTTGTTCTTCATTTAAATCATCTAACGCATTTTCAATGCATTGCAATAGTTTTTCTTTTTCTAATAATTCAGCCAAATTACCTTCAGCTTCAAGTAGTGGTGCTTCTTCCTGTAGTGTATAAGTAATTTTTTTATCTCTTAATTGCATCAGGCAATAATTTCGGGCAATCATGTATATCCAACTTTTAAAATATTGTACTTTATATTTTGGCAGTTCTGTCATCACTTTCAAAAATATTTGCTGAACAGCATCTTTAGCTGCTTCCTGATTTTTTAAATATTTCATACAGGTACCCAGTAAGAGTATGGTGTACCGTTCTAATAAAATACCTATCCATTCTGTATTGCCATCAGCATAAAACTCTTGCAGCAAAGCTTCATCGTTAATATGTTGGTATTTATTCAACTTCACAATTTTAAAATAAGCATTTTTATTTAGATGCGCATTTATCTTTAATCCATAAATTGCTAAAAATTGATTCAATGAGTTTTGCAGTTTGTATAGTAGCCGTTGCACCTGTAAGAATAGAACCTACGCATAAAAGTGAGATGGTAACTGAGTTGTTATTTTTAGAATCTGTTACGGTATTAGAACGATTACAGGATTTTATAAAAGTGAAATGCCATTATGATGGTTATGAAGGTTGGTGCCAGCAAATACAGTTGGTTGAAACAGCATTTTTACCCGAAACATACGGATGGCATCATCAACCCATTAATGAGGTAATCATCAACAATCAGTTAACGAGAGTGAGTATGGGTACAACCTGGAATGATACAAGTATATCCTTACCTCCGTTTGATATTTCATTTAAAGAGGCAAAACCACCCGCTCATTTTGATTTTACGGAACAAAATATTCAACGAATTACCCGTGCTTTTTTGGGAACACCGTATTTGTGGGGTGGAAAATCTGTTTTTGGAATTGATTGTAGCGGATTTACCCAACAGGTGTTTAAGCTTTTCAATATAGTTTTACCGAGAGATGCCTATCAACAAGCAGCATTGGGTAAAAGTATTGGTTTTTTGGAGGAAGCCAATTGTGGCGATCTCGCATTTTTTGATAATGAAGAAGGGCATATTACCCATGTTGGTATTTTATTCAATACACACACTATCATTCATGCATCGGGTTATGTAAAAATTGATGCAATTGATGCGATGGGAATTATATCAACGCTGCATTCAAAGCGTACCCACCGATTGCGCTTGATTAAAACTTTCAGGGAATAGGGAAAGTATTGGGCGCTTTAAAATGAAATGGTGTTGAGGTAAATTTTATATAACATCTAACGCTTTTACAAAAAATGTGCAAACCAATGGTAAAGCCAACCAGAAATAGGGACGTACATCCGGAGAAATTAGCATAAAAATAATCAACACCAAAGAGAGTAAAAATAATATCCAGTATTTTCCGGTTGAAGTTTTATTTTCCATTTTGATGAATTTTTAGCAAAAATAAGGTTTCAGGAATTTATAAATCAAAAAGATTCTTTTACTTTTTTTCATACAATATTGGTACCAGCTAATAAACTAAAGGTGATAATTGCAAGTACCATAAGAGTGAGTAACATGTATAGCAAATCTTTTTCAATTAAAAAACCGATAAAAGAAAAAATAATTCGTGCAATCGGTGTAAAAATCAATACCATAATGCCTAATTGTATAATAGCCTGCCCTTTCCATTCTTTTAGACCCTTAAATATTTTTGTAACTGCATTAAACATGCTTTTATCACCTGTGAAAGTTGCATACTCAGGAATTTGCATACCATGTTTGTATAAGTAAATGATACCTCCAATTACAACAATGATGGATGAAATAATTACGCCCAATCTTAAAAGATTACCCATTGCAAATTCCAAATCATCATCTTGTAGAATCTTACGCATGGTTTAAAATTTTTTTGTAAAGCCGTTGTATAACATTTCCAGCGCAATGGCAATAATTACAAAGGCAAAAATATTTCTTAATCGGCTGGTTTTGGCGTTTGTTAAAAATTTTGAACCAATCCATGCACCACCTAATACACCCAATGTAACGGGAAAACAAAGACCCGGGTCAATATAGCCTCGGTATAAATAAATGCCGGCACTGGCAGCAGCGGTTACACCAATCATAAAATTACTGGTGGTGGTAGATACTTTAAAAGGAATACGCATAATATTATCCATCGCCAATACTTTTAATGCGCCAGAACCAACGCCTAACAACCCTGATAGTAAGCCTGCACCAATCATTGTAAAAAAACCGCCAACTACATTGGTTACAGTATATGCAATTTCGCCTTCAGGTGTAGGGTAGGTGCCATTTAATTTAAAAGTTCTGGCTAATTTACTTTTATCAGTTTGTTGTATGGCTTCACTTTTCTTTTGTAAAGAAACATATGCTGAAAACATAAGGATACATCCAAATATAATGGCGATTGTATTAGTAGGTGTATACACTGCAACATAAGCGCCTAAAACGGCTCCGGTAGTAGTGGCAATTTCAAGAAACATGCCCAGTCTGATATTGGTAATGCCTTCTTTAACATACGCAGCAGCTGCACCTGATGATGTTGCAATAACTGCTACTAACGATGCGCCAATGGCATACCGTATATCTACACCAAATAAAAGTGTTAACATGGGGATGATGACAAATCCACCACCCAAACCAGTAAGTGAGCCCAGAAAGCCTGCCAATAATGATCCTAAAAAAATAAGTAAGGTAAAGGTTAAAATAGTCATTGAATGCACATGTATGATTAAGCGATAGAATTAAGAAAGTGAAAAAATGGGTTATTTACCGAATTTAATCTTATAACCTTCTATCGCTTCTTCAATTACTTTTAGTGCTTTGGTTTTATCGCCAAATTCCTCTACTACTACTGTTTTATTTTCTAATTTTTTATATTCTTCAAAAAAGTGGCGGAGCTCATCAAAAAAATGCCGGGGCAATTCCTCAATGTTGTTATAATGGTTTACACTTGGATCGTTGGCAGCAACGGCAATGATTTTATCATCCGCATCACCACTATCAATCATTTGCATTACACCAATCACTTTAGCTTCCATCAATGTTAATGGGGTAACAGGTAGCGAGGTAATGACCAGAATATCTAATGGGTCTTTGTCGTCGCCATAAGTTTGTGGTATAAATCCGTAATTGACAGGGTAATAAAATGAAGAATAAATTACCCGGTCTAATTTCAATAAACCGCTGGGCTTATCTATTTCATATTTACATCTGCTGCCTTGAGGAATTTCAATCACTGCAGTTACAACTCTGGGTGCATTTTCTCCATAATGAACGCCATGCCATGGGTGAAGTACTGTCATCATATTCAATGGTTATCTTTTTTATAAATTACCGTCAAGTGTATATTTTAAATCAACCTGCCATTTCCCGTCTTTCAAAATTACTTTTACTTTATGCGCAACATTATCGTACGAGTTGGCATAATTAATAATGGTTTCTGTGGGCGCAACATCTTCTATGCTATTTATATTAATTGAAGCAGTTTGATATTGGTTCCTGATTTCAGCAGGCTTATTTTTGTATGTTATTTCAACTTTTCTTAGGATAGCATTATTTTCAGCATCCTGCAACATGTAAAAATTAGCCTTTTTAAAATCACCTTTTAAATAAGCATCAATAAATTCCCGGCCTGCATCAAAAGCATTTTCTGCTGCGGGGTAATTTTTATTGGATTGGCAGGATATCAATACCAATGTAAAAATGAATAATAAATATTTCATATTGATTGAATGCTGCAAAGGTATGGTTTGATTTGCATACAAAATTAGTAGGGCATTCCGTTTCTGAGCAAAGAAGCAGAATTTTTTACCTATTGAAACTTGAGAATTGAATAGGAGATATCCGGTTTTCAAAAATTAATCATGTTTTTTTCTACTGAATTGATAGTGCACATAAAAGAGGCTGCAATAAAGCAGCCCCTTGTATACATTTCGATTGGTAGTGGAATTATTTAGTTGCCGCCACCCATCATATCCATGCTGCCGGTATCGGGGGTTGATTTCAAATTTTTTCTTTTAAACAGGCTGGCATCAAATTTCCCGAAGCGATAACTGAATGTTAAACGCAAAATTTGCGGGTTGCTGATGCGTCTGTTATCCTGATTAAATAAACCGGTTTGTTCTGAAAATGATTCCTGATAGTTTGTTCTAAATATATCATTCATACCCAGTGTTAAAGAGCCGCTTTGCCCTTTTTTCCATGTCCAGTCTTTTCTAATGGCAGCATCCATGCTCCAGCGTGGTAATAAATAGCCTTGCGCTGTTGTTTGAACCTGGTTAAATGGCCCACCGCCTCCACCATTATTACTTTGGGGCAAAACAGTTTTTGACTGATAGTTGCCACTGATTTGAAGAGAGTAACCTTTTCCTAATTTAAAATTATTGTTTATTTTAGCAAAATAGCTCAATATAGAATTGGTAGCTAATGCCACTTCGCCATTGCCATTATTGGCATTGATATTATTGGCATTAATTTTTGAATTGAATAAATTTAGATTCAGCAACAAATCCCACCACTTGGTTACAGGCATATTGTTGGTTAATTCCAAACCATAAGATATACCGCTATTAGCATTAATGTAGGTTGAATAATAAATACTGTCGGAAGTATTGGGGTTTAACTGGTCTTTGCCTCTGTATATGTATTGCGTAATTAAATTGGTGGTGTATTTAAAATAAGCTGTTGCCAGAAAATTGGCTTTTGGTTTGTAAGCATTGTTATAAGATAACTCCATTGAATTGGTGAATTCAGGGTTTAATACCGGGTTACCCACACTTACAGAAACAGGATAATTACTGTAATTAGGGAATGGAATTAACTGAAAGAAGTTGGGCCTGTTTACTCTTCTGGAATAATTAATTTGTACATCCTGCTTATCTGTTAATTTGTAGGTTAAGAAAGCACTGGGGAATAAGCTAACCGGATATTTAACAGAAAAATTAGAAGAATCTGCGCCATTTACGTTTAATAAAGTTCCGGTGTAACTGGAGCTTTCTGCTCTCAAACCAATTTGATAGCCTAATTTGTTGATTTTGCCTTTGTAATTAACATATGCGGCATACACTTGGTCATTGAATTTATAATTGTTGCTGATACCGGGTAATTTATCATAATTGCCGGTATTGTTGTTGTACTTTAACTGGGTGCTATTGTTTCCAAAGTCTCTGATAGCTGCTCTTACGCCTGCTTCAAACTTTTTGCTGTCTGAAATTGGATTCTCATAATCTGATTGTATAGTATAATATTTCTGAGAACCATCTGTTAGGGTTTGCTGCAGCAATGGTGGTTGTTTTTGTGTAGATGTATTTGGGAAATAAGTATAGATATTATTATTCGAATTACTATAATTGGTACTCGCATTGTAATTTAAATCAGCAGTAAGGTTTTCTCCATTTTTGGCAAAATTGTGTTTATAGCCTAATTGTGCACCTTTGTTTTCAAAACTACGGTCTGCATTACTGATGCCTTGGTTATTGGCGGCATAAATAGAACTAATTGTAGAGTCTGAATTTAGAGTAGTATTCGAATTGAATTGGCCTTTTACATAGTTACCTGCAATGGTAATGGTATTTCTGTTATCGGCTAAATAATCAAATCCACCGCGAATAAACTTAAATTCACCATTGTTTACAGCATCCTGAGTGGAGTATACATTACTGGGAGGATTGAAGAAATTATTCTGATCAGTGGTGCCGTTTGATTTGAATTTTCTCTGGTTATAACTAAAATTTACGAAGGCATTAATTTTACCCTGACGAACATTGAAATCACCACCTCCGTTAAATTTACCATAAGAGTCTGCACCTGTTCTAAATCCGCCATTATATCCGATTTTTTTATTCTTTTTCAAAATAATATTTATAATACCGGCATTGCCACCGGAAGCATCATATTTAGCAGAAGGGTTGGTAATAATTTCAATTTTATCAATAATGTCAGCAGGTATTTGATCTAAAGTAAGTGTAGTGGGCCTGTCGTCTATAAAAATGGTTGGTGTAGCATTTCTTAGAGTAACATTTCCATCAATATCTACATTTATAGAAGGTATATTTTTCATTACCTCTGTTGCGGTTTGCCCGGTGCTTTCTAAGTTTTTATCTACATTAAAAATTTTGCGGTCAATACCCAGTTCAAACTGTTGTTTAATAGGAGCGGAAACGGTTACATTGCCCAAATCGTTTGATTCAGATTCCATTTTAAGATTACCCAAATCTTTATCTACCATACCCAGCATTTGTTGCATAAAATTGGGATCCTGAGTAGCACCTCCTGCTGGAAATTTAATACCAAATGATAAATTTTGTGATAAGGCTTTATAACCAATTGCAGTTGCTGATAATTTAAAAGTTCCAAAAACTGGTAAATTTTCTAAGCTAAAATCGCCATTTGGTTTGGCTAATACAGTTGCCAAAATTACTTCCTTCATTTTTTTAGTAACTGTATCAAATTTGTTTCCAATCAATTGTACGGTTGCATCTACAATGGGCTTATTGGTCTTGGCGTCTACAAGTTTTCCATAAAAATGGCCAATATTTATATTTTGGCCGCCCATTCCTTCGCCACCGGGCCTGCCTGCCGGAAACTGGCTGTATGCAATTACAACAATAATAGTGAAGCTAAGTGTTAAGGTAATTTTCCTCATGGTGTTTGTAAATTTCAATTGCAAATTTCAATTACGTTTTTATATAAAATGTGCTAAGTATATATAAACGGTAATAAGACAATTTTGAATGGAATAAGTTCAACACAGTTACCGATGAAAAGCCTTAATGTACCGATGAAATGCTATAAAGCAGCAAAAGTTGGATACAGCCGATCAAAAAACCACTTATCATTCCCCACCACTGAAAAACTGCAACAACAGGTGTATTTTTACGAATCACCATTTCTATTGTTTGGTTGTCCATCTTTTTGAAATATTCCTGCAATAGTTGTGTTAATTGTTCTTTATTATTAAACTGTTGCATGTACTTCGTTATCATGGCAGGCAGCAGGGTGTTTAGCTCATCAATAAAAATTTTTTTCAATTCGTTAATTAATCGGTCGCTGACAAACATTGACAGCATGGGCATTTTTTCCACTAATTTTTTTCTTAAAAATTCATCAATGGCACTTTCAGCCAAAGGCATCATGTTTTCAATACTTTCTTTCGATGTACTTTTTTTTATAATGCTTTCTATGGGTAATTGTTCAATAATATGCTGGGCTAATAAAACGGATATTTTTTCTTTTTTTGAAGGCAAAATGCCTTGTATGGAAAAGAAAAGTACCTTTTTGAGTTGGTAAGGTCTAAATAAATATGTTAATAAAATACTATTAATACACCAACCGGTTAGTGCGGTAATGATAGGAAGCAGGTAATACCAGGTATGCATAGTATTGTTTTCAAAATAAAAACCCTCCTTCATGGAAGGAGGGCTGGGAGAACGATGGGTCTCGAACCCACGACCTACAGTGCCACAAACTGTCGCTCTAACCAACTGAGCTACGCTCTCCGTTTTATTGGGCTGCAAAAATAAGATAATTCAGCATTTCACAAAACACATTTTTTATTTCATGGAAAGTTTTAGATTCCAAAACCTTTGTTAATAGGGAAACGTTACTTTTACCACAGTTGTAATTCACCTATTTTTGAAGATTAATATGCAAAATTTTATAAAATTTATGAAGAGTCCTAAAGGAGTATTAGTAGCATTATTGGTTTTATTCGGTGCTTCTTTTGTAGCATTTACTACATTAAGCGCAAAAAATGACCTCACTATTAATCAAAAGCAAAAATTATTAGTAACAATTGGGCAACTATTAGAAACCGAACATTACAGTCCGCAAAAAATCAATGATTCATTCTCCGTAAAAGTATTTAATAAATATTTAACCGATATGTGGGCTGATGATGATAAAAGCATTTTTCTTCAAAAAGATATTGAAGCATTAAAAAAATATTCCACGACCATTGATGACGAAATTCATGGTGCACCCATTGCATTTGTACCAGCTGTGTCTGCCATTTATAATACCCGTGTGGCTGAAACTGTAGAATTATACAAGTCAATTTTATCACATCCATTCACTTTTACTAATCAGGATTCTATTATTACCAATGTAGATCAGTTAGATTATCCCCGAAATGAAGCTGATAAAAAAGAAAGATGGTATAAAAAATTGAAATATATTACGCTTAACCGGTTTTATGATTTGCAAAACCAGCGCCAGAAAGCTGTGGTTGATTCTATTAAAAATAAAACCGACCACCAGTTGGAGGCCGAGGCCAGGCAAAGTGTGTTGCGAACTGAAAATAAAATTTTTGAGCGCATTAAAGTTAAATTTAACGATGATGAACGGTTTAATTTATTTCTGAACACCATCTGCAGCCTGATGGATCCGCATACTGATTATTTCCCTCCAATAGAAAAAAGAGAGTTTGATGAAATGATGAGCAACCGGTTTTTTGGTATTGGTGCGCAGCTCACAGAATCAGATGGAAATATTAAAATCGTAAATATTCAAAATGGCGGTGCAGCCTGGAAAAGCGGTCAGTTGATGGCCAATGATATTATATTAAAGGTTGGCCAGGGCAATGCAGAACCGGTTGATATTGCAGGTTATGATGTTACAGATGCTGTTAAATTAATTAGAGGGGATAAAGGAACTGAAGTAAGATTAACTGTGAAACATCCGGACGGGAGTATTAAAGTGGTTTCATTAATCAGAAGTGAGGTTGTATTAGATGAATCATTTGCCAGAAGTTTAGTTATCAATCAAAATGGAAAAAAAATAGGATATATTTATTTGCCGGAGTTTTATGCAGATTTTGAACGTGCAAATGGTGCTCGTAGCTCGGAAGATGTGGCCAAAGAAATAAAGAAATTAAAAGACCAGCATGTTGATGGTATTGTGATGGATTTAAGGTTTAATGGCGGTGGTTCTTTGTATGAAGTGGTGCAAATGGTGGGTCTGTTTATTGGTCAGGGCCCTGTTGTTCAGGTACGGGATAAGGATGGCAGCTCAACAGTATTAACTGACAGAGATAATTCCGTTTTATACGATGGCCCATTGGCTGTTATGATTAATGAAGGAAGTGCTTCTGCCAGCGAAATTTTTGCCGCAGCCATTCAGGATTACAAAAGAGGTATTATTATTGGAAGCCGCTCTTACGGAAAAGGTACCGTTCAAAAAAATGTTCCGTTGGGTAAACCATTGGATAATTTTTCGGGCAGAACTGAAAATGGTGCAGTGAAATTAACTTTTCAGAAATTTTACAGAATTAATGGTGGCTCAACACAATTAAAAGGTGTTACACCCGATGTAATCATCCCTGATTTGTATGATTATATGAAAATGCGTGAAAAAGATAATCCATCTGCATTGCCTTGGGATGAAATTGCAAAAGCTGCTTTTCAAACCTGGCAGGAGAATTATGACCGCAATGCACTTATCCAAAAAGAAAATCAAGCTATTCAGGCCGATAAAACCTTTAGTTTGATCAACAACAATACAAAATGGCTGGCACAAAAAACAGATGCGCCGGTTCAGTTGAATTATGTTGTATTTAAAAAGGATCAGCAACAAATTATTGCAACTGCAGAACAAGACAATAATTTATTGAAATTAAAAACGCCAATGGATTTGCAGGTACTTCCATCTGATAAGGATATGTATTACAACAATTCCGATACAGCCAAAGGAAAAAGATACCAGGAGTGGTTAAAAGATCGTACAAAAGATATGTACATCTACCAGTCAGCAAAAGTAATTGCAGATATGATTGATGCCGGAAAGGCACAAACAGCCATGAAGCAACATTAAAACACAAAAAAATATTTGGGGGTTGCTATTCAACAGCAACCCCTTTCTTTTTAAAACATTCAAGGGATTGTTGGATAGCAGTGTTTGAAAAAAGAACTAATCTTACATTTGTAATTGAATGCAAAGCACTATGTTATCCAGAGAAAGAAAATGGTATGCAGTGTATACTAAACCCCGGTGGGAAAAAAAATCAGATAATATTTTATTACAGAAAGGAATTGAAAGTTGGTGCCCGGTACAGAAAGTAGAACGGCAATGGTCGGATAGAAAAAAAATTATAGAAGTGCCATTATTCCGCTCTTACGTGTTTGTCAGGATTAATGAAATGGAACGTATTGCTGTTTTAGATACAGATGGCATCATCAATTTTATTCATTATTTGGGCAAACCTGCCATAATAAGAGATGAGGAAATAGAAATCATCAAACAATATTTATTGATGCCCGGAACAACTATTCAGGTAACCGGAATGCAGGCATTAAAAGAAAAAACAAGGGTAAAAATTAAAGGCGGTATTTTTATGGATAATGAAGGTGAAGTATTACGAACCGGCAAGAAAAAAGTATATGTTCAGTTAGATACACTTGGACAGGTTTTGGTGGTTGAATTTTCAATTGAATACCTGTTGCCCATACAATGATGTATTAAAAATATTTTATGTATAAAAAAATTAAGTTGTTTTTGTCAGATGTAGATGGAGTAATGACCGATGCAGGCATGTATTATACTGAAAGTGGCGATGAATTTAAAAAATTCAATACCCACGATGGGATGGGTTTTAATTTATTAACCAAGGCGGGTGTTAAAACAGGCATTATTACTACCGAAGCAACTAAAATTGTAGAACGCAGGGCCGAAAAATTAAAGATTGATTATGTTTATCAGGGTAGAGGTTTCGGCAATAAATTAGATGCAGCTTTAGAAATATGTGAAAAAGAAGGTATTTCCATGAAAGAAACTGCTTATGTTGGTGATGATATTAATTGTATTGAACTTTTGAAAGCAGTAGGAGTAGCAGCATGCCCCGCTAATGCAGTCGAGCAGGTTAAAAATATAAAAGGCATTATTCATCTCGAGAAAAAAGGAGGTGAAGGTGCTGTAAGAGAATTCATAGAAATGTTGTTTAAGCAGGGTTTAATCGACGCTTAATTTTTTATCATGACATCTGTAAAGTTTATTTTGGTTGGATGCGGAAATATTGGTGTTCGGCATGCTGCTCTGATGCATCAGTTTGGTAAATTGGAAGGCGTTTGTGATGTGGATGAAAGCAAAGCCAAACAACTCGCAGAACAATATCATTGTAAGGCATTTGGTTGTTTGAATGATTTGCTTACAGCATGTAAAAATGCAGCAGTATTGGTAATCTGCACGCCGAATGCTTTACATGCTCCTCAGGCAATACAGGGCTTACATGCAGGGTTTCATGTACTGGTAGAAAAACCGATGGCACTTTCTGCTATGGATTGCCGTGCAATGATTGATGCAGCTTCGCAGGCAGGAAAATTGTTAATGGTGGTAAAGCAAAATCGCTTTAATCCACCTGTGTTAGCAGTTAAACATGCCATTGAACAGGCACTATTGGGTAAAATTTATTCTGTTCATTTAAATTGTTTATGGTATCGGGACGAGGCGTATTATATGCAAAGTAAATGGCGCGGAACAAAACAATTAGATGGTGGAATTTTGTTTACACAGTTTAGTCATTTTATTGATATTTTATTGTGGTTTATGGGTAGTGATGTGAAAGTTGTAGCCGCATCAGCAGCCAATCTGGCACATCAAAACATCATTGAATTTGAAGATACCGGTGTTGCGCAGTTGCAGTTTGCCAATGGTGCACTGGGCAGTATTCATTACAGTATTAATGCTTTTCAGCAAAATGCCGAGGGTTCCATATTACTGAATGCAGAAAACGGTATTATTAAAATTGGTGGAAAATATTTAGACAATATTGCATTCCAAACCTTGAAGCATGGAGATATTGCCTGCACTGAAACATCTGCCGAAGCGAATGACTATGGAAGTTATCAGGGTTCAATACGTAATCATGATAAAGTGTATGCCCATTTTATAGAAATATTACTGCACAATAAAGCATCCATTATACAAAATGAGGAAGCCATGCAAACAGTTGCATTAATAGAAAGTATTCACAAATGCATTCAGCATAATTCTTTTTAAAACAAATTTTTTTAATGCATCGCTATACTATTCAAGGGGTGATTGCTAAAAATAGGATGGTGCATTAACTTTATAAAAAAAATAGGCTATAGCTGTATCTTATCATTAATTTTCATTACAGTAACTTTAAAATTATAAAGCAAGTAGAAACTTACAGATATATGCCATTTATTTCTAAAAAAGTTGCCATTCACAATGTTCAGTTTGGAAAAAATGTTCAAATTGTAGAGCCTTGTAATTTGTACAATTGTTTTATTGGGAATGATTGTTTTATAGGGCCATTTGTGGAAATTCAGCAAAATGTAATAGTAGAACACAGCACAAAAATTCAATCACATAGTTTTATCTGCGAAATGGTAACAATAGGTCATCATTGTTTTATAGGGCATGGCGTCATGTTTATTAATGATGTTTTTGTAAATGACCGGCCAGCTGAAGGCAATAAAAATTTATGGAAAAAAACGAATATTGGTAATCATGTAGTTATTGGCAGCAATGCCACTATATTACCGGTATCTATTTGTGACGGTGTAGTAATCGGTGCAGGTGCAGTGGTAACAAAATCTATCACCCGCCCGGGTGTGTATGTAGGCAATCCTGCTAAGAAATTAAAAGACATCACTTAAATTTGAAAGGTCAATCAAGCTATTATTCTCTTTTTACAACGCTGTTATGTTTTCAATATTCAAAAAAAAGGTTTTGGGCGATTTTTCTTTTCTGCAAACTGATTTGCACAATCATATTTTACCGGGGGTAGATGATGGTGCAAAAAGTATCAACGATTCTATTGAACTACTGCAGCAAATGCAGCAGTTGGGATATAAAAAAATAATTTGTACTCCTCATATTTTAGGAAATATATATCCTAATAAACCAACTACCATTTTACCCGCATTGGAGAAAGTGAAGCGTGTATTGAATGAAAACAATATTGCTATGCAGGTGGAAGCTGCAGCAGAATACATGGCCGATGAAAATTTTGTAGAAGCAGTTGAAAAAAAGAAACCATTTCTTTGTTTCGGTGAAAAAAAAATTATTTTAATTGAAATGAGTTATTTAGCACCATCCCCTTATCTGGAACAATGTGTATTTCAATTAATTCTGGATGGTTATCAACCTGTTTTGGCGCATCCTGAGCGATACAATTATTATCATAAACAAATGAATAAATATGAACAATGGAAAGAAAAGGGTTGCTGGCTACAGTTAAATGCACTTTCACTAACCGGATACTATGGTAAGCATGTAAAGCAAGCAGCAGAAAAATTGTTAACAGCTCAATTAATAGATTTATTGGGTACTGATTTGCATCATGCACAACACATGGCTGCGTTACATTATTTATGTACTACAGCCTATTATAAGATGCTAAAGGTGTATCCTCATTTTAAAAACAACACCATCTAATTTTTATTCGCCCCAAATCCATTGCACTTGCTGTTGTGCATTTTTTGTATTGTTAAACATTTTTTCCAATACTGCTTTTCGCATAACGGTACAATCTGCTCTAAAAGGAGCGTTGAATAAATTTGAAATAACCTGGCAAAAGCTGTCTGCATCCGATGCAATATGGCAAAGTGTTTCCAGTTCACTTCCTTTTATGCTCACAGCATTGGCTACGCAATGCCTTCCGTTAAAAAGTGCATTGAGCAATTTGAGTTTAATGCCAGCATCACTTTCAGCATAAATTACATGAATATGTGCTTTTGCAATCATATCCTGCATTTCTTTTTCAGTAGGATTACTTACCAGACAGCAATGGGTATATTGATAAATTTTTGATTGGAGTAATTGAGATGGATTTTTGCCGGCTATTACAAACGGAATTTTGATTTTACTGAAAACATTTTTTAATAACCACAATACCGCCTGTTCATTAATAGAAACACTGAGATCGCCTTGATAAAGGCAATAACTACCCATGGCTGAAAGTGTTTTAACAACCCATGTATCGGGTAAATACACCGGTAGATAATCGATAGTAGTACAATGAAACTGTTCTCTGAAAAAATTTACATCCTGATGAGTAACACCCCAAAAGGCATTGGCTTCATTTACAATAGATGCTTCATATTTTTTTAAAAGTCGGCTCTCTCTTAAATAATACATTTTTTTTAAGTAGGAATGACTGGTATTGGCTAAATCCCGATAATACAAATGCTCGATGTTATGAATGCGAACAAATTTTTTTCTTGCATTAAAGCGTTTATCCTTCAGTAAATAAGTAGAGTGAACGCCCTCCATTAAAATTGGGTAATCATTTTGCAGTAATGCTTGCAACAAGTCTTCATTTACCCTGCTGCTAACAATATGTGGTAATTGCATGGATAGTGCCTGATGCCCGGTTAAGCGAGGATAATAATGAACAGTGTTGCAAAATTGCTTCAGAATATCCTGCTGCATATTGTTATATAAAAAACAATGCAAATGTATTTGAACGTCCTGTTGTTGCAAAGCAGGTAATTTGTAAAAAAGGTCAAACAATCCGCCATGTGTAACAGGGTAGGGTACTGTAAAATCTATGATATGCAAATGTTTTTCCAAAATAATAATAATTTAATTTCTTCTTTTTGCCAATTCAGTTCCTTTCTTGCTATATAGCATTGTTGTTGTAACTGATTATACAAAACAGTATCATTCAATAACTTGTTCATTGCTGCTGCCAGAGTATCTTCATGGGTATCATCTACCATATATGTTACGGGGTATTTTTGTTGAATGGCAGCATAAGCCGGAAAGTTCACACAAATTTGTGGAATGCCTGCCATGATGTAATCAAAAAACCTGTTGGCGAGCGAATGTTTTTGATTGAGGCCATTTGCTTCAAACAGGGTTAAGCCCAAATACGCACCGGGTGTAATTTTCTTGAGCTTTTCCGGTAATAGTGCACCGGTTAGTATCACTTTTTGGGGTAACTGATGTGCTTCAATCAATTGTTTGGCTGTATCAAAAAAATTTCCGGTGCCAATAATCCATAACTGTGCATTCACCTGCTTCATGGCAGGAATTAAGGTTTCAAAACACCTGCCATGGTTCACTGCTCCTTGGTAAAGAATTACTTTTGTATTTGCCAATGGTGTATTGTTGGATGGATAATCAGCAGGTTGTACAGGCAGATTTCTGATGATGGTATAGTTAACGCCAAACTTATTTTGAAAAGCTACTTGCAACAACTCATTCACAGTATAGCCATTTTTAAATTGCGGAATGCACCATTTTTCAATGCATTGCCATACCCATTGTACCCGCTTTCTGATTACAATTTCTTTTTGTTCTGAAAAATATTCATGTGCATCATACACTCTTTTTACTTTTTTAAGTTGGGAATAAAATAGGCAGGGCAATAGGGTATCTGCATCAATAGCGCAGATTATATCCATTTTTTGGGTAAGTAAATAAAAAAACAGCCGAATATTGTACTCAGCATAAAATAAAATCGTTTTTGAAAAAAAACAGGTTAGCAGGATGTTGCGGTAAGCTGTTTTTCCCGGCAATGGATCACTTTTTAATTTACGGCCAATTAAAGTAACTGCATAACCATTGTTAGCAAGCGAGGTACATATTCGTTGCATACGCTGATCATACACTAATGAATTGGTAACTGTAAAATAGATCCTGGTCAATTTGTCAGGTTAAGGTTAGGCAGCAAATATATCATTCCGTCTGTTTTTGGGTTTTGTTTTCTTTAAATATCCTATGTTCAAATATATTTCTGCAAAGCACATAATAAAATAAAACAGGCTGCTAATATTTTAGAAAATAATTATTACCTTTGCCGCCACAATATTTCAGAAAAAATAATCAAGACGCAAAAAAGAAATTGAGATGCCAATCACAAAAGAAAAAAAAGTTACTATTTTAACCCAATTTGCCGGAAAAGAAACCAATACCGGTTCTATTGAAGGTCAAATAGCTTTGCTTACTGAGCGTATTGCTCAAATCAGTGCTCATTTGCAGGTAAATAAAAAAGACCACTCTACCCAGCGCGGTTTAATGCAACTGGTTGGTAAAAGAAAACGTTTATTGGCTTATTTGCAAAAAACCAATTTGACTGGTTACAGGGCTTTAATTGAAAAATTAGGGCTTAGAAAATAAAATGACATGTTTTTAAAGCTATTCCTGACTGTAAATTATTCGGTTGGGAATAGCTTTTTTTAAAGCAGTTACCTGTATTTACTATTTATCATCTATTGCAATTTAATTGCATGCCATATATTAACAGGCCGGCTAAATTTCAATACAAATCAACGTATTATGTTATCACAACCTATTCAAGTAAGCTTTAATTTGCCCGGTGGTGCCGAAGTGGTTATAGAAACGGGTAAACTTGCACGTCAGGCAGATGGTGCGGTTACCGTTCGTCAGGGTAATTGTATCCTGTTAGCAACAGTTGTTGCCAATAAAGAACCAAAAGAAGGGCAGTCTTTTTTTCCGTTAAGTGTTGACTATCAGGAGAAATTTGGTTCAGCCGGTCGTATTCCCGGTTCTTTTTTCAAAAGGGAAGGCAGATTGAGTGATTACGAAATTTTAATATCACGGTTGGTTGACCGTGCATTAAGACCCTTATTTCCCGAAGATTATTTATGCGATGTGCAGGTGTTAATCACCCTTATATCTTCAGATAAAGAAGTATTGCCCGATGCTTTAGCTTGTTTGGCAGCATCTGCAGCTTTGGCTGTTTCTGATATTCCAATTAAAGAAATTATCTCTGAAGTAAGGGTGGGCAGAGTAAATGGTAATTATATCATTAACCCTGCAAGAACAGAAATTGAGCAGGCTGATATGGATTTTATTGTAGCAGCTACAGAAAAAAACCTGATGATGGTGGAAGGTGAAGCAAAAGAGTGTCAGGAAGAAGATTTGGTAAAAGTGTTGGAATTGGCGCATAATGCCATTCGTGTTCAAATTGAAGCACAAAAACAATTAAGAGATAAAAAGGGAATTACTGCTAAAAGAGATTATCCTAAACCTTTACAGGATGAAAATCTTCAAAAACAAGTACATGATTTCTGTGCTGAGAAAATATTAGAAATAGCCAGAAGTGCCAGCAGTAAAGATCAACGTTCAGAAGCTTTTACCAACCTGAAGAAAGCATTAATAGAACATTTAGGTGAAACTGCGGATGACAACATCAAATCATTAGCAAAAAAATATTTTGATGATTTGCAATGGGAGTTGGTGCGGAATATGATGCTGGATGAGAGAAAAAGATTAGATGGCCGCCAGCTTACAGAAATTCGCCCGCTTGCCATGGAGGTTGATGTTTTACCTTCACCGCATGGCTCAGCGCTTTTTACCCGCGGCGAAACACAATCACTCACTACTGTAACACTGGGTACGCCATTAGACCAGTTGTTAATTGAAAGTGCAGCTAAATCAGACTACTCTAAATTTATTTTGCATTACAATTTCCCTCCATTCTCAACCGGCGAGATAAAACCTATGCGTGGTCCGGGTAGAAGAGAAGTGGGGCATGGAAATTTAGCCATGCGCTCATTAAAACAAATGATGCCAGGTAATGAGTATCCTTATACCACTCGTATTGTGAGCGATATTTTAGAATCAAATGGCTCCTCATCTATGGCTACAGTTTGTGCGGGTTCTTTGGCACTGATGGATGCAGGTGTACCTATCCCAAAACATGTGAGTGGTATTGCAATGGGTTTAATTACCCGTTCAAGCGATAACAAATATGCCATTCTTACCGATATTCTAGGAGATGAAGACCATTTGGGCGATATGGATTTTAAAGTAACAGGCACTCGTGAGGGTATTTGCGGTGTACAAATGGATATAAAAATTGACGGCTTAAGTATGGAGTTAATGCGTGAAGCATTGAATCAGGCTAAAACTGCAAGGTTACATATTCTGGATGCAATGTATGCTGCTATTCCTGCTGCTCGTCCTGAAGTAAAACCGCATACACCAAGAATGGAAAAAATAATTGTTGACAAAGAATTTATTGGCGCCATTATTGGCCCTGGTGGTAAGGTTATTCAGGAATTACAACGCGAAACCGGCACTACCATTAATATTGAGGAAGTTGGTAATACCGGCGAGGTAAGTATATTCTCTGCAAATAAAGAAGGATTGGAGAAAGCTGTAGCCAAAATTAAAGCCATTGTGATGGTACCTGAAGTAGGTGAAGTTTATGATGCAGTGGTAAAAGGAATTAAAGAGTTTGGCGCTTTTGTTGAGTTTCTTCCCAAAAAAGAAGGCTTATTGCACATTAGTGAAATTAGCTGGAAACGTCTGGAAAATTTAGATGGCGTTTTAAAAGAAGGAGACAAACTAAAAGTTAAATTGATTGGTATTGATAACAAAACCGGTAAGTTTAAACTAAGCCGTAAAGTGTTAATGCCCAAACCTGATGCTAATAACAAACAGGCCGACGATGCATTGAATAATCAATAACTTTTTAAATTGTTATTAGCACAAAGCTGTTTACTGTTATAGTAGGCAGCTTTTTTTTGAAATAAAAACTAATATATACACAATGGTTTACACAAAAGTGAAGATACAATTACTTGATGCTGACCTAACAGAAATCTTTATTGCACAACTGGAAGCCTTAGGCTTTGATGGTTTTGAAGAAAATGCCGGATACTTATTGGCATATATTGTTGACAGTGATTTTGATGAACCAGTTTTAACAGCTTTATTACATCAATATGCCGTACATTTTACCATTGAACAAGTGCCTGAACAAAACTGGAATGCCAACTGGGAAGCCAATTTTTCACCCATTGTGATGGATAATTTTTTAGGAATAAGAGCCGACTTTCATCCTGCAATTCAACATGTGGAGCATGAGATTATTATTACGCCTAAAATGAGTTTTGGAACAGGTCATCATCCCACTACTTATTTGGTACTTAACTTGATGCGGCAAATTGATTTTAACCAAAAAACAGTATTCGATTTTGGAACAGGAACCGGTATTTTAGCCATTTTGGCCGAAAAATTGGGGGCAAATTCTATAAATGCAGTGGATTGTGATGAATGGAGCATACAAAATGCAGCTGAAAATTTTGAAATGAACAAAACAAAGTATTGCACCATTCAGCAAGCTAATTCAGCAGCCACAGAAAAACAATTTGACATTATTTTAGCCAATGTTAACAGAAATATTATTTTAGATAACCTTGATCATTTTATCAAAAATTTACCATCAAAAGGCTTAATTTTATTAAGTGGTTTATTGGTATCAGATGCAGCAGAAATAGAAAGCATCATTCATCAAAAATCAACCTGGCAGCAAAAAGCATTATTGGAAAAAGATGGATGGATTACTTTTTTATTTGAAGCATAATTTTTCTAACTAATTTTCGATATGAAATAATTCTGATTTTTTAAGGAAGGAAGTTTATATTTGGCATCCCAATTTCAATAAATTACAGTGTAGTATATATAAATTCTTAATTTAATTATTTATAACACCTGTGGTTAACTTGTAATAGAAGACATTTGTACAAATGAAAGAGATCATACTCATCATAGCAGCCTATTTAATTGGTTCTGTTCCTACATCAGTTTGGGTAAGTAAACGTTTTTTTGGAATCGATATTCGGGATTATGGCAGCGGTAACGCCGGTGCTACCAACACCTACAGAGTGCTGGGCAGTAAATGGGGCACTTTTGTGATGATAATGGATATGTTGAAAGGCGTTGTTGCTACTTCGCTCTATATACTTTACCCTGAATATTTAACCAATGAATTGCATCGTACCAATTTAATGATTGGATTAGGATTGGCTGCAGTACTTGGCCATATTTTCCCCATTTGGGCCGGATTTAAAGGAGGGAAGGGTGTAGCTACTTTGTTTGGTATGGCATTGGCCATTCAACCCATTGTTGCAGTAAGTTGTATAGGCGTGTTTTTAATTGTATTGTATTTAACTCGTTTTGTTTCTTTAAGTTCCATACTGGCAGGTGTTGCTTTTATGGTTTTAATACTTTTTATTTTTAATGAAAAAGAAACCTTGTACCGCATATTTGCTGTAATTGTAGCCCTGATGATCATTTTAACGCACCAAAAAAATATTTCGCGTATGATAAAGGGTACTGAGAGTAAAGTTCCTATTCTGAAACACAGAGACAGGCGAAAAAAAAGGAATGAATAATTCTATTGCACTGCTATACCTCACTTTATGTGTAATTATATTGCACATCATTTTTCTGTCAATTCTGCGAATATATGCGCTTCGGCATTAGTTTGATTAGTGTATGAGCCGTAATACCGTAACTAAAAATATAAATAATTTAAAAATATTATGTGATTTTATTTTAAATAAAAATTTATATGAAAGCAGCGCATCTATTTTATGCTTTAAAAAAGTATTATTTCTTTGCATTTTCTGGTATACTTATGCTGGCAATAAGTGGTTGTAGCCGAAATTCTATTACCGGAAGAAGTCAGTTAAGTTTGGTGCCTGAAAGTGATGTGCAGGCAATGGCTATTACACAATATCAATCTTTTTTGTCGGTTAATAAAGTAGTGCCTGCAACTACTAAAGATGCAGAAATGGTACAAAGGGTAGGGCATAGAATTGCCGAAGCCATTCAGAAATATTATACGGAACATGGACAACCCAACGCACTGAAAAATTATCATTGGGAATTTAATTTGGTAGATAGTAAAGAAATTAATGCCTGGTGTATGCCCGGTGGAAAAGTGGTAGTATATACCGGAATTTTACCGGTTACGCAAAATGAAACCGCATTAGCCATTGTTTTAGGGCACGAAATTACCCATGCGGTTGCAGGGCACGGTCGTGAAAGAATGAGCCAGCAACTTTTAGCACAAGGTATTGAAGTAGCCGGAAATGTGGCTTTGGCAACCAATACAAGAGCAGTTAATTTATTTAATCAGGTATATGCCCCTACCGCTCAGGTAGGTGTTTTATTACCCAACTCACGAAAACAGGAATATGAGGCCGATCATTATGGCCTCATATTCGCTGCAATGGCAGGATATGACCCTCGGGAAGCGATACCATTTTGGAAAAGAATGGAGGCTTTAGGAGGCGCCAAACCACCCGTTTTCCTGAGCGATCACCCGGCAGATGCAGACAGAATTCAAAAATTAGAGGCTTTAATGCCCGAAGCATTAACCTATTATCATCCGGTATCAGGTAATTAGGTCGGTAATAATCGGTAAATATTTGTCCTGTTTAAGATTCATTCTTAAAAATATCGGCAAAAACAGATTATTTTCATTAATTTTGCAATCCTGTTCATCTCCCAATTACATCACCTGAAATTTGTTTTAGGCATGTCAAATCAGAGTTTATTTGAAAAGTTAGAATTAAATAATGAAAGGGCAATTCTTATACAAGGACTGCCTTCTTCCATTGAAAAACAATTCGTTAAGCTATCTTACGCTAAAAATGTTACACCTTTATTAAAGTCGAAAAAGGTTGATTTTGCACTCATTTTTGCCATTAATATTTGCCAGTTAAATACTATTTTAAAAGAAGTATTTGCAGCTTTACACATGGAAAGCAAACTTTGGATAGCATTTCCAAAGCAAACCAGCAAAATTGTAAGTGATTTAAACAGAGATTGCAGTTGGGCCTGTTTAACCGATAAAGGGTATGAAACAATTGATCAGGTAGAAATTGACCATGTATGGAGTGCGATGCGGTTTAAAAAACTTGCCTCTGCCGTTGTGGTTGAAGAAACCGTTGTTTCTGTTAGCGGTGTGGTTGAAAATGAACCAAAAAAAGAAACCAAAAAGAGAATTGATTTTGATAAGAATTTAATTGTGCCGCCTGTTGAATTAGAAAAAATTTTTACGAAACATAAAAAAGCAAAAGAAATTTTTGCTGCATTGCCGGTTTCTCATCAAAAAGAATATGTAAGCTGGATTGAAGGGGCAAAAAAACAAGATACCAGGCAGCGCAGGCTGGAAGCTGTTATTGAAAAATTAATGGCGGGTAAGAAAAATCCGCTCGAAAAATAAATTATGGCATTTATTAATATAGAAATTAAAGCAAAATGCTTTCACCCCGAAAAAGTGGAAGCATTTTTAATTGGTGCAGGTGCTGATTTTAAAGGTATTGACTTTCAGAAAGATACTTATTTTAAGGTTGAAAACGGCAGACTGAAATTGCGTCAGGGAAATATTGAAAATAATCTTATTTATTATGAACGCTCCAATCAGTCAGGCCCCAAACCATCTTATTTTCAATTGGTACAGGTAAAAGACAGTAATATACTGTTAGATATGTTAACCCGTGCAATTGGTAAAAAAATTGTGGTTGATAAAAAAAGAAAAATTTTCTTCATTGAAAATGTAAAATTTCATATCGATGAAGTGGTTGGCTTAGGTTTTTTTGTAGAAATAGAAGCCAGTAATTTATTACATCCCGAAAAAACAGAACAGGAATTGCAGGCACAATGTACTGCTTATATGGATGCGCTGAATATACATGAAGAAGAATTATTGCAATATAGTTACAGCGATATGCTGATGGAGATGGATCTGCAATAAATTATTTTAAAATAACGGTACCTATTTTCTGTGTAAGTTCCCGTTCAATTGCTTTTAAATGCTTGTGCACTTCTATTAAACGTATTTGCTCCTCCATACTTGCATTTTCCATATCTTTCTGGTTTTGCACAAACATTTTTTTTATTTTCCTAAGTTTAAAATAATCAACGCTTAATAAAATATCCTGATGTGCTACATCCCGGTTGGTAATATTCAGGCCTTCAATTTTTTCATCCCATTTCTGGCTCAGTTCAAATGGCGAAACGGTGGTGGTAATTACCAACTGCCTGATGGCATTGTTTTCATGGTACAAAAATGTTTTTGCATCGGGTTGTTTATCCTGTTCATATAACTGCCTGTACTCTTGAATGGTTTGGTTAATTAAATCATTTTCAATTTCAAAATTTTCAATTTCCTGAAAAACAAAATCAGCCATCGTCATGGTTTCATCCCATTGCTTTAAACCATGCTCCAATAAGGCACGCAGTAAATTACGTTCCTGTAATTCATCCTGTTGCAGCAACGAAATTTCTTCGGTTGCAGTATTGGGTTGTGATGGCAGTGTAGACGTGGTTGAAGCATCAGCAAAACTATTTTTCTTTTCTGCTTTTGATATTTCATTTCTTTTGTAGGTATTAATCAGGTTATATAAACCTGCCTCATCTACATTTAGTAATGCAGCACTTTGCTTTATATAATGATGCTGTTTAGAAAAATCTTCAACTTTATTAATTTTACTGAGGCTTTCCGCAATTTGATTCACCACTGCATTTTTTTTTGCCACATCATTCCCCGCCTCTTTCAGCAATAACTCTAATTGAAAAAGAATAAAATCTTTTTTATTGGCAGCAACAAATTCATTAAAGGCAACGGATCCCAATTGGCGAACATAACTATCGGGGTCTTCATTATCCGGAATCAGTACCAGTTTTACATTCAGGCCTTCTTCCAGCGCCATATCCAATCCTCTTAATGCTGCTTTAACACCGGCAGTATCACCATCATAAATAATGGTTAAGTTGTTGGTGTATTTTTTAATGTTGCGCAATTGATCGATAGTGAGGGAAGTGCCACCACTGGCCACAACATTCTCAATACCTGCCTGATGCAGACTAATCACATCTGTATATCCTTCCACCAATAAACATTCATCAGCCTTATCAATAGCCTGACGGGCAAAGTAAATACCATACAGTACTTTGCTTTTAACGTAAATTTCGTTTTCAGGTGTATTGATGTATTTGGGTGCTTTATCGTTTTTGCCAATAATTCTGGCCCCAAAGCCAATAATTTTTCCGGTATTGTTGTGGATGGGAAAAATGATTCTGTTCCGGTAATTATCTACCCAGTCAGATTCATTTCTTCGAACAACCAATCCTGACTTCAACAAAAGTTCGGGATTGAACTGATAACTGATTAAATAGTTGGATAGTGGATGATTGGTGGAAGGGTTATATCCCAACTGAAACTTTTCGATAATCGCATCGGAAAAATCTCTTTCATACAAATAACTCAGTGCAATTTGCCGGCCTTCTTCTGTATGAAACAATGCATTTGAAAAAAATTTCTGGGCATGGCTGTTGAGGATATACAGGCTATCTGCAGTTTGCTGCTGTTGAACCTGTTCGGCACTTACCTCGGTTTCTTCAATGGGTACATGGTATCTTTCTGCCAGCCATTTTAAAGCCTCAACATAACTTAATTTGTTATGTTCCATTAAAAAAGTAATGGTATTACCACTTTTACCACATCCAAAACATTTGTACAGTTCTTTAACCGGCGATACGGTGAAGGAAGGAGTTTTTTCATTATGGAAAGGGCACAAACCCAAATAATTGGCACCGCGTTTTTTTAGTTTTACATAATCGCCAATTACATCGAGTATATCGATACGGTTTTTAATTTGTTCTATGGTTTGTGGGGTAATCATACAATTTGCAAATACGAATATCTGCAATTAGCAGGTGGTTTAAAAAATTTATTTGTAGTTTAGTGGCCTTACAAAAATATTAATATGTTAAAAAAGGAAAGGCAGGCATATATTCTGCAACAAATTAATATCCATAACAAAGTATTATCGTCTGATTTAAGCGTGCAAATGAATGTAAGTGAAGATACCATTCGGCGCGATTTACAGGAGTTGGATGAGCAGGGTAAAATAACCAAAGTACATGGTGGTGCATTATCGAAAGCCTTCCATTTTACTTTACAGAGCAATGTGGTATACCAGCAAACAGAAAAGCGTATGATTGCTCAAAAGGCCATTGCTTTATTAAGAGATGGTATGTTTGTACTCCTGTCAGGTGGTACTACCATTGTAGAAATGGTAAAAGTTTTACCAAAAGAATTGAGTGTAACATTCATTACAGTAAGCCTTCCGGTAGCATTGGAGTTATTAAATCATCCCAACAGTCAGGTTATTTTTTTGGGAAATTTACTGTCTAAAAACGCACAAATTGCTGTTGGTGCCGAAGTTGTAACTCGTTTAAGCGAAATAACCGCCGATATCTGTTTTTTAGGTACTAATAGCATTGACGCGGAAAAAGGCATTACTGATTTAGAATGGGAAGTAATTGAAGTAAAAAGAGCCATGATTAGCAGTGCGTTAAAAACGGTTTCATTAGCTATTTCAGAAAAAGTAAACACGGTACAACGCTTGCAGGTTTGTAAATTAGATGCCATTCATACCCTTATTACTGAATTAGAGCCTACACATTCTCGCTTAGAGCCCTATAAAACTGCCGGTCTTCAAATTTTATAAGTACCATCTCAGGCATTTTAAGGTGTATTATGCTGTTTTAATGTTGCAATATTTTGCGTTTTTTAAATAAAAATGTAAAATTTTGCCGATTTTTATTTTTTTTCTTAGAATTTTTTATGTAATTATGTGATGCTATTATTAAAAGGCATCTTTACATTTATGTAGAAGAAAAATAATTTTATTATTGCGTTTTATTGCGTTATTCTGCATTTGTTCATGTTTTTTATAAATAGATTACGGCTACTTTCTGGAAATATTTAATTAACCAAAACTCTATTTATGAGAAGAAGAATTAAAAACTGCTTATTCTTTATTTTGTTTCTTACTTTCATTTTAGGAAGTATTCAAGAACTAACTGCGCAAACATCTATTATTTCAGGAAAAATTTTAGATGCAGAAAGTAAATTACCGTTAGAAGGTGTTACAATCAAAGTTCAAGGAACAAACATAGTTTCACAGTCTGACGAGAATGGTGCTTTTTCTATAAAGGCAAAAATTGGCCAGACTTTAATGGTAACACATATAGGGTTTTTAAATCAGCACATTAAAGTAAATACAAAATCTGTTGTAATTATATTACAAAGTCTAGCAACACAATTAGATGAAGTAGTGGTAACAGGTACTTCTGAAGGTACTACCAAGCGTCAATTAGGAAGTTATATTGCAACTGTAAAATCAGATCAGTTAGCTAATGCTACAAGTGGCAATGTTTTAGCTGCTTTGCAGGGAAAAACAGCAGGGGCACAGATTACACAAAATTCAGGTGACCCTGCAGGAGGGATATCTGTGAGATTGCGGGGAATTAGTACGATTTCTGGTTCATCTGAGCCGCTTTACATAATAGATGGCGTAATAGTTGATAATTCAACAAACAGAGTTACAAATACAGATCCAAGTTATTCAGGGCAAAATTTTGTAGGTACTATAGGTACCAATAGATTAGCTGATATAAATCCTGAAGACATTGATCATATTGAGGTATTAAATGGTGCTGCTGCAACTGCCGTTTATGGATCACGTGCAAATGCAGGGGTAATTCAAATTTTTACAAAAAGAGGAAGTATCGGAGCGCCTGTTGTTAATTTTTCAACAAATGTTGGAATTAATCAGCTTCGAAAACAAATACCGGTAAATATTGCGCCTGTTAAATTTGGCGGGGATCCTATGTTGCAAACCCAAACTATTTTAACGCCATCTATAACAAACACTACTGCTGTTCAACGTTATAATTATCAAGATTATATTTTTCAAACAGGGTTAAGGAATGAAAATAATATTTCTGTTTCCGGGGGTAAGGATAAAACCAAATATTATGCATCGGCTGGGTATTTATATAATGAAGGTATTATAAGAAACACAAATTTTAGCAGATATAGTTTTCGATTGAATTTAGAGCAAATAATGACAAAATGGATGTCTTTTAATTTAACTACAAATTATATTTACGATTTTGATAATGAAAAGCCAGATGGTAATACTTTTTTTTCGCCAACTAATGCAGTAACTATTATTGGTAATTATTATGATATTCAGAAGAGAGATGCATTAGGGAATATTCAGGCTGTTGGTGAAAGAGGAAGGGTAAATCCAGTTTCGGTAATTGAAGATTTTAAACAAAAGCAAACTGTTAGCAGAATAATAAGTGGTATTGGGTTAAAAATAAATCCAATTAAAAATTTATCTTTTGATTACCACATGGGAATTGATAATTATGCTCAAAATGGAATTACTTATTTACCCCCTTATGCTTATAATGTAAGTACTGCATTTTATGGCGGAGGGCCAACATTAGATCCCACATTAAATGGATATGCAAGTACAGCCACAAATACTTATTTTCAAATTAATCATGATGCTAATTTAACTTATCGGTTTAATATCAATAAAAATCTTTCTTCAGTAACTCAACTTGGTTATTCTCAACAGTATATTAAAAATTATTATACATTATTGCAGGGGAGAGGCTTACCACCAAGTGTACAATCGGTAGGTGGAGCAAGTACTTTGTTACCAGGATCTGATCAACGAAGTGAGGTTTCAATTTCCGGAGAATTTATCCAACAGAATTTTAAATACAGGAATCAATTTTTTGTTACCGGGGCAATAAGAGTAGACGGTTCATCAGTTTTTGCCACATCGCAAAGAAATCAGGTATATACAAAACTTAGTGGAAGCTATGTTATTTCCGGTACTGATTTTTGGGGAAAACTTAGATTATCAAATTGGTGGAATCTGTTTAAAATCAGGTCAGCTTATGGTGAATCAGGAAATTTGACAGGAATACCTGCTTATGGAAGGTTTAATACACTATTTGCTTCTCCATTTTTAGGGCGTGCTTCTTTCCAAACCGGCAGTGCATATACAAACCCAGATATTAAACCGGAAAGGCAAAATGAGATTGAGATAGGAACTGATATGGCATTCTTTAATAATCGTATAAATGTAACTTTTAACTACTATAATAAGAAAGTGACCGATTTAATTATAAATCGTTTAATTGCACCTACAAATGGTTATTCGAGTTTATGGGATAATATAGGTTCACTTAAAAATCAGGGTTACGAACTTGTCTTAAATCTTGTTCCTGTTCAAAAGAAAAATTTTACTTGGGAATCTACAATAATTTATAATCACAATAAAAATGAAGCTACCAATATCGGCCAGCAACTTATTTTGTATAATACCAATGGAGGTGCTCCGGTTGCAATTATTGCCGGACAACCAATAGGTGTTTTTTATGGAACATTCTTTGCCAGAGATAACAATGGCGGATTAATTAAAAATACTTCCGGAATACCACTAACTGAAGCAGGAACACAAAATTCGGTACTGAATTATACTCCGGGCAGAAACCAGTCTGGCCTCCCCTCCGGTTCTGTATTACAGAAAGTAATAGGTAATCCCAATCCAAAATATACAGGAACAATTACAAATGATTTTACCTATCGAAAGTTTTTATTACACATACAAATAGATGCCGTACAAGGAGTTGATGTATTTAATGCTGATTTTAGAACACGACAGGGGGTAGATAATGGTGTTATAGCTCAGCAAGAAGATTTAGGGCAAATACCTCGAGGTTATGTTGCCGGCGTGTATCCAATACAAGAATGGAGAATTGATAATGGTAGTTTTGTAAAACTTAGAGAAATTTCAATTGCTTATCGAATTGGTAATATAAAATATTTTAAAGATTTAACTGTAAATTTAAGTGGACGAAATTTAATTTCATGGGATAACTATAAAGGGTACGATCCGGAAGTAAATGCCGGCGGGCAAAGTACTATTCTACGTGGTATTGATTTTGGTACCGTGCCAATTCCTAAAACATTCAGTATAGGAATTAATACTAAATTTTAATTTTTAAATTTTATTTTATGAAAAATAATATAAATGTATTTCTATTTTTATTTGTAATTTTAATTACTTCATGTTCAAAAAAATTTACAGATCCTTCCGGTCCATCTGTCCAACAGGCTTTTAATTCTCCTCAATCACTTACTGCCGTTGCTGTAGGATTGCAAAATTGGTATACTGCGGGCAGAGGAGGTAATGTATACAATTACATCTCAACAAGTGGCCTATTGGCAAATGAATTATTTGTTGTAAATGCAGGCAATACAGATGAGCAGCAATTTTATGCAGGAGGTAATTTTGTTTTAAACACCAATGGAATTGCTACAAGTATGTGGTCTGTTTCTAATAAAATTATAGCTGATGCAAATAATATCATGAATAATTTATCTGTTGTAAAAGACCCGGGCTATGCAAGTGGGTTATTGGCTTATGCATCAATATTTAAAGCTTTAGCTATGGGAAATTTAGCAACTTTTTGGAACAATATCCCTGATACCATTGGCTCTAAAGTAAATTTTATAAGTAGTAATGATGGATTTAATAAAGCACTTGGTGTTATAAATAATGCTATTAATGTAATAAATACAACATCTCCAAATACTTCTTTTTTGAATAATATACCGGCAGGTATAGATTTACTGAATACTTTATACGCATTAAAGGCAAGATATTCTTTATTTGTTGGTAATTATTCTGATGCACTTTCAGCAGCTAACTTAGTTAATTTAAGTACTAAATCTATTTTCAATTATAATACTATTACATTAAATCCAATTTTTTCAATTGCGGCCTCGACAAATAATGTATATCAGCCAACAGATAGTAATCTTGGCCTACCAGCAGGTATTCAGCCAGATCCGAGTGATGCTCGTTTACCATTTTATTTATCTACAAATGCCATTGCACCAATTTATAGAATAAAAGGCTTTTTTAATACTTCCACAGGTAGTATACCTGTTTATTTGCCAGGAGAAATGACTTTAATTAAGGCAGAAGCTTATGCCAGACTAAATGACTTGCCAAATGCTTTAATTCAACTAAATATTGTTGTAACTAAATCACCTTCTTCAGATCCATTCGGGATTGGTGCTAACCTTCCACCAACTAGTTATACAGATCAAAATGATTTATTAAACAAAATTTATAAGAACAGATGTATTGAACTTTATATGTCTGGTTTAAAATTAATTGATGAAAGAAGATTTAACAGAAACGTTTCTGAACGTAAAAGAAACTATTTACCTTTTCCATTTGTCGAAAGAAATGATAATCCAAATACGCCTAATGATCCTCCCTTTTAGTATAGTTCAATTTTTAACTATTTTTAACAGCGATTCAAATAAGTTTTTGTTTCGCTGTTTAAATTTGTTGTTATAAAAGTTAGTAGTAAATCAAGTTATTAATCATATTTATATTTGGTAAAATTTTTTATAATGAAATTGATTTTAGTGTTTCTTAGTTTTTTTTGTTTTTCAATATTTACTTCCCATGCCCAACTTTTAAAAGGCTTATTGAAAAATAATGCCAAAGATTCAAGTGTTGCGAATGGCGTTGCGGCGCTGGGTAATTTGGTAAAGGGCAATGGTTCAGGTACCGGGCTTTCTAAAGATGATATTATTGATGGCTTAAAACAGGCGTTGGAAGTGGGTGCGAATAAAAGTGTTACACAACTTTCGTCACTGGATGGTTATTTTAAAAACAATGCTATTAAAATTTTAATGCCACCTGAGGCTCAAAAAGTTGAAAATACATTGCGTAACATGGGTTTGGGTAACGAAGTAGATAATGCTATTTTAACCATGAACCGCGCTGCTGAAGATGCTGCAAAGAGTGCTGCTCCTATTTTTGTAAATGCCATTAAAGGCATGATCATTCAGGATGGTATGCAACTTTTAAAAGGAGGAGATTCTGCAGCTACCCATTATTTAAGAGAAAAAACAACTGCATCATTAACCACTTCTTTTAAACCAATTGTTGAACAATCATTGGTGAAAGTAGATGCTACCAAATACTGGAATAGCGTTTTCTCAACCTATAATAAAGTTCCGTTTGTAAAAAAAATAAATCCTGATTTAACAGGATATGTTACCGAAAAAGCGCTGGATGGTTTGTTTTATCAGGTTGCACAGGAAGAGCAAAAAATCAGAAAAGATCCTGTTGCCCGAACAACCGATTTGTTGAAAAAAGTATTTGCGCAATAATGGAGTCTATACCGGCTTTTATGCAATCTTATAAATGCCTATACAGATTAAAATAGCGGCTAAAAGGGCTACAAAAAATTTATATTTATCCCAATAATAACGTTGTTTCTTTTCCTGCAATAGTTTTTCTATTGCAGTTTTTTGTGTAGTACCATCAAAGGATAGTCTGATTTCAATGGTTTCATATAATTGCAGGCTGTTCTTGTAGTTCAATGCATGTAATAAAGCAATGAGTTGGCTTCGTATTTTTTCAATTAAAATTGTATTTGATTCTTCTTTTAAAATCAACAGATTATTGGCTGATAAAATAATTTCAGTAACCATCAATAATACGGCATCTTCATTAACGTTATCGGCTTGTTGTAGTACTTTTTTCTGTAGTTGTATACATTCAGCCAATATTGAAGCACCATTTGTAATGGTATAGGCAGGTAAATGTGCTGCATAATATTTTAAATGAAAGGCCCTGCGTTGTTCGGGATTGGAAAGAACAGTATAGGCCTCATTTATTTTTTTAAAATAATCATCCAACATTTCTGAATTGCCGGTTTTATCAGGATGATACTGCATGGCTAATTTTCGATACGCTTTTCTGATGGCGCCATCACTGGCATTGGGTGCAACCCGTAATATTTGATAATAATCTTCCATCCAATTCATTCATTGTTTGTTGGCTATAAGTATAACAATCTGTTCAGCTGGTTGTTGGGTATTAAAATGGAATACCCAGATTAATGTAAGGAAGCAACATTTTACTCTGATCAGAATACATAGCACTGATTTCTAATGGTCCTAATACAAAATTATAGCCAAATGAAATAGAATAGCCCGATAAAAATTTGGCTTTTTCAGGCATAAAATTTCCATCTACAAAATCATAAAAAGCACCATTGGCTTTTGTGATGATATAACCATTGTTAAATATCTGATAACGCAATCCAACCTGCATGGCTGCAATGCTATTGGTAACAACGGATCCTTCTGCCAATCCTGCAAATGTAATTTGGTTTTTATACACATTTGTTAAGCCGCCCACATTAAAGGCATTAATTACATCACCGGTATTTCTCCAATTCAATCCGCCCTGAAATTGGGTAAATAAAGTTTTTCGTTTGGTGAGTGGAATATATTTTTCGGCATTTACAAACGCTCTGTAATAACTTTTGTAATGAATGCCAAGTGAATCGGGATTAGAAATTTCATTGCCATTTAAATAATATTCTATATTAGGATTTTGATTGATGACTTCTCCAAATTCTATATCTGTTTTACTGCCATTTTTCGGGTAAATGGGGTTGGTTAAAGAATTGGCTTTGATAAACAAATAAGGGTTCAAATAACTGATGCCTCCCCGGGCTTCAAAGGCTGCGGGCAATTGTGGATGATAATTTAAATTTTCAAATCGGGTGCCCGCACCTAGCGAAAGTTCACGCGTTGGCGAGTAGCGTAAATTAACATCAGCCAAAAAATAGCCTTGTTTAAATAATCCCTGTTTGGTAAAATTATTGTAACTGTTAATGTTTAATGATTCAATTTGTGTAGTGGCAGTCAATGAAAATAATTTGTGTTTGCCAAAATATTGAATATGCTCACCGCGCAATCTCATATTCTCCCCAATATTTACTGTTACCTGACTTTTAGAATAGGGCGTAAAAAAATCGCGACTGGTAATATTGGCAATTAAACTAATGCCTGTAAACTGATTGTAATTTACGCCAAGTTTGGCAAATGTTAAGGGATTTTCTTCAACATCAAATACTATTTGTGCAGTACTATCTGTAATGGGTAGCAATGAATATAAAATTTTATTGTAATATCTCGTGCCAAAGGCTTTGCGAATATGTTCCGACAAATCAACTGCAGTATACCATTGGTTCAGAGTAAACTGCATTCTTTTTAAAAAGAAATTGGCATCTGTTTGATGCAGGCCATTTATACTACATGCAGTAATTTTTACTGCACGTAGGTTTGGCAATGCCTGTTTTTGAAAATGCAGATTGCCATACAAAGCTTGCAGCGAATCGGCAAGATGTTTAAAAATGGGATAATATTTTTCACCGGTTTTATTACCTGAATCAATAATTTCATCAGCCGAGCCAAAACTGCCCATGTTGTAATCTTCTAAATCATGCGGAATATAAATATTGCAAAGGGCTTTCTCTTTAATGGCATCTTCATCATTTCTGAAAAATGCTATTTGTAACAGTACCTGAATAATATTATTAATTTTATCTTTCGGTAATAAGCCACTGGCTACATTACTGCCAATTAAAAAATCTGCTCCCATTTTTTGTGCATCAATTACCGGAAAGTTTCTTACCACGCCACCATCTACTAATTTTTTCCCCTGATAATTTACGGCAGTAAAAACAGAAGGTATGGCCATGCTGGAACGAATGGCATATACAATTTCGTTACTGTCTAATACCACGCCATCGCCGGTAGAAATGTTTGTGGCGATGCATTCAAACGACTTTGAAAATTTTTTAAAGTTTTTTATTTTATAAGCAGGAAAGTACAATTCATTTAATTTTAGCCATAACTCTTCTGATTCAATTACGCCACTGGGTAGTCGGAAGCTATTGTTTACCCAGGGCAGTTCAATGGCATATTTGCCGTAATCTACTTTTTCCTGCATGCTGAAGGATCGGAGCGAAATATTGTTGGAGAGTAATTGATCCCAGTTGGTTTGCCTGGCTATTTGTTCAATGGTATCTGCCGAGTATCCCAATGCATATAAAGAACCAATTACAGCACCCATACTGGTGCCTGTAACATATTTTATAGGTAGTTGAGCAGAATCGATTGCTTTTAATACGCCAATATGGGCTAATCCTTTTGCGCCACCCCCACTTAAGGTTAATCCTACTGCAGGATGTTGCGCCAACAATTTGGTGGAAAGTATAAAAAGCAGGAAAAAAAATGTAAGGACTTTCATACCATGAATGAAATGTGAATTTACAGGAAACCATGCGAGTAACAAAATGGGTATTAGAATCCTTTGAATTGAAGTGTGGTATTTTGTTATTCCAAACGTTTTTGAAACATATCATCAATTTTCCTAAATAAATGTTGTGGTTTAAAAACGCGCCATTCAGGTATATCTAACAGTTCAATGTAATAATTTAATTTTTTCTTTCTAAAATCCTGTTGTGTGGCTTCAGGCATATTTAAAGCTACAATCCAGCCGTTTTCTTCGGTAACCTCATCAAACCATTCCTGATAATACTCCCTGTCGCTGCTATGGAAATTCAATACATTTTCAGTAATTAAAATGTATTTGGTAATGTGTTCCGAAAATAATGGGTCTAATACTTCCCGCTTCAGTTCCATAATATCGTTTTCAATGGCATCATTCCATTCGCCAATCATTTCAATTATGGCATAATGATAGTCGTAATCTGCAAAAAGTATTTTAAGGTACAGTGTTTTACTTCCAAAATCGTCCCATTGCGGATGAATATAATAGTTATAGATGGTTTGTGAATATTCAAATTCACTATATGTTTTTCCATAGAAAGGAGAGTGTTTGTCTTCTTCAGAAATATAAATATGCCGCCAGTTATAAAAAGGTTCAATATTATGCATGGTGATTTGTTCTGGCGGCCTCAATTGCTTTTTTTACGCTGCCATACTGCAATAATAAAGATTTTGCCTGTTCGTAGTTATGGTTGTGCAAATGTTCCATTACCATTTTTGCACCTCTGTCTACCAGCTTGGCGTTGGTGAGCTGCATATTTACCATTTTATTGTCTTCAACTCGTCCTAATTGAATCATTACACTGGTTGAAATCATATTCAATACCAGTTTTTGGGCAGTGCCGCTTTTCATGCGGGTACTGCCGGTAACAAATTCGGGGCCTACAATTATTTCAACCGGATAATCAGCTATTGAACTGATAGTAGAGTGAGGGTTACAGGAAATACTTCCGGTGGGTATATTTCTTTTTTTACAGGCTTCTAAAGTACCCACTACATAAGGGGTTGTACCACTGGCAGCTAAGCCAATTACAAAATCATTTTTTGTTACTCTGTAGCTTTCTAAATCTTTCCAGCCCTGTTCTAAGCTATCTTCTGCATTTTCTACGGCGTGGGTAATGGCTTTATCACCCCCGGCAATAATGCCTACTACCAGCCCGTAAGGAACACCATAGGTTGGGGGACATTCGCTGGCATCTAAAATACCGAGGCGGCCACTGGTGCCGGCACCTAAGTAAAATAAACGGCCACCGGCCAGCATTACATCTGTAATGGCAGCTACCAGATTTTCTATTTGCGGAATGGCTTTTTCAACAGCAAGCGGAACGGTTTTGTCTTCCTGATTGATTTTTTGCAATAGTTCTTTTATAGACATTTTCTCTAAATGTCTGTACGGAGAAGGTTGTTCTGTAATTCTCATTAATTCACGCATAAAACTTAATTATCGGTGGTATTCAATCAGCCCCTGCATTGGCTTTTGCAGTATTTTGCCAATTTGTATTTCATAAACCTGGCAAAGTTCCTGCAAAATATCGCTAAATCCAAATGCAACACTGCCAATAAAATTAATAGGATATTCCCAAATTTCTTTGTATTTTAATAAATGCTGATAAAAAAAATCATTCAATCCATCCTCTATAATATTTTCAATCATATAATGGCCGCGGTTTTCTGCAAGAAATAAAGCAAACCCGGCTAAATAACGATTGGCCAAAGGTTGTTGGTATACATTTTCTAAAATTTCTTTTGGTGTTAAGGCATATTTTTGGTTAAAACGATCCATTAGGTCGGCATCAAATGTTTGGTATAAATAATATTGAATTACCTTTTTGCCCAAATAAGCGCCACTGCCTTCATCACCTAAAATATATCCTATACCCGGACTGTTCTTGATAATTTTTTTGCCATTAAAATAACAGGAGTTTGAGCCGGTACCCAAAATGCAGGCAATTCCTTTTTCATGGCCACACAATGCTCTGGCGGCAGCCAGAATGTCGGTATTTATTTCAATAGCAGCCTGTTTAAACAGGGTTTTTAATACTGCCCGCATCATTTTAACATGATTTATATTGCTTAAACCTGTGCCATAAAAATAAATTTCATCAATTGCCTGTGCTTGTTTTAGATGGGGTAAAACTTCTGTTTGTATAATTTTAATCATGGTGCCTTTGGACAGAAAATACGGACTTAGCCCCTGTGTTGTAAAAACTGTTTTTTTGCGAGGTTGAATCAGGCACCATTCGCATTTGGTAGCGCCATTGTCTGCAATCAATTTAATAGCCATAACAAATTGTTTTTTACGGTAGTGTTGAACAATGAATCAGTCATTTCAACATTAATACGGATATTCGCAATCTTGAATTAAGATACAAAGAAGCATCATATTATGTCAGGAAAAAAATTAAGTATTTGGTTGCCATTGTTATTATCCATTATTTTAGTAATAGGTATGGTACTCGGTTATCAGCTAAATGTTACCACCTCATCCGGAAGTTTTTTGCACAATGGTAACCCTTCTTCTGTACAGGAAGTAATAGATTTAATTAATAACAAATACGTTGATGCCATTCGTCCGGATAGTTTTAAACAAGTGGTGATTGAACAATCGCTGGCCAATTTGGATCCTCATTCCATTTATATTCCTCCTAAAGATGTGAAAGAAGTAAATGAAGAATTGATGGGCAATTTTCAGGGAATTGGCGTTGAATTTCAAATTTTCAATGATACCATTAATGTGGTAAACGTTGTTCCGAATGGACCGGCTGCTCAGGCAGGTATTGCAGTAGGAGATGCATTATTAAAAGCCAACGATTCTATTGGGTTAGTAGGAAATATGAATCCAGATAGCATCAAAAATAAATTGCGTGGTCCAGCTGGTTCATTAGTAAAAATTACATTGTTGCGCAACGGTCAATTGAAAAATATTACGGTAAAACGCGGAAGCATACTGGTACCTTCAGTTGAAGTGGCTTACATGGTTACACCTGAAATTGGATATCTTAAAATTAACCGTTTCGGCGAGCGTACTTTTGAAGAGTTTATGCAAAAATTAGAAAGTTTGCAAAAGCAGGGAATGAAAAAATTAATTCTTGATTTACGTGGTAATGGAGGCGGAATATTAACGGAAGCTACTGCTATTGCCGATCAGTTTTTGGATGATGAAAAATTAATCGTATATACCGAAGGTGCCCATTCTCCCAGAATAGATTACCGCTGTAAAAGAGACGGTATTTTTGAAAAAAATCCATTGGTGGTTTTGGTGAATGAAACCACAGCTTCGGCCAGTGAGGTATTATCTGGTGCTTTGCAAGACTGGAACCGCGCTACCATTATTGGACGCAGAACTTTTGGTAAAGGATTGGTGCAACAGCAATTTCAACTAAGTAACGGAGGGGCACTTCGGTTAACTGTAGCACGTTATTACACCCCGCTGGGAAGAAATATTCAGAAGCCTTATAATAAAGGCAAAGAAGCTTATGAAGATGAACTTATTAACCGCTTTCATGATGGCGAATTGCTAAAATTAGATTCTTCTAAATTAAAAGGACCCGCCTACAAAACACCCAATGGGCATTTGGTTTATGGCGGCGGTGGAATTACCCCTGATATTTTTGTTCCGTATGATACTACTTTGTTACGTTCTTCGCTGAATAAAATTTTTTCAAAAAACACCATCAACTGGTTTGTATATAAGTTTTATCTAAGGAATAGAAGTTATTTTGATAATTTTAAAACTATTCGTGCATTTGAACAGGCTTTTCAATTGAACAATGCCCAGTGGAGTGAACTGGAAACCTATCTTAAATCAGATACACTGAAGATGCCTCAATCCGACATTGCAAAAAAAGAACTGGCTTTACGCATCAGGGCTTTAATGGCACGTCAGCTTTTTGGCTCTGCCGGTTATTATGAAATTATGAATGCAAATGATGAAACCTTTGAAAAAGCAGTACAACAAATGCAATAGTTTTTTAACGAATTCGTTTTTGAGAGAATAAATTTGATTAGATTGCTTTGCCTGATTGAAAAAAAAGTATTTACTGAGTGAAAAAAATTTATATTTTAAGAAAAAATAAATTGATTATAGACCCTTTTAACTTAAGAAAAATAACAAAACGCGGTTTAAAAATTATCAGATAAAGTTTGGTATGAAGGCTTAGATGACTGGACGCCGGTAGCAGAACTATCGCATTTGGCGGCATGTATTGTTGCAACCGGCAATCGGAATGATTTATCGTTTTTTCAACGGGTATTTTCCTTTTTAAAATAATTGTTCTGAACTGTGTTTTCAATTCCTTTAGTTCCTTAGCTTTATAAAAAAAATGATGGCAGTAACAGAATGGAAAGGAATTTTTCCTGCACTAACTACTCCTTTTACCGCTAATGATACGATTGATGTGGCGTTGTTTTCCAAAAACATTCATGTGCAATTAGCTGCCGGCGTAAATGGTTTAATTGTTGGCGGGTCATTAGGTGAGGCGGCAGTGCTAACTTTGGATGAAAAGCAAATTTTATTGCAAACTGCAGCGGCTGTAAGCAACCGAACCGTTCCGGTATTATTGAACATTGCAGCGGCAACTATAAATGAAGCGATTCAACAAGTTGAGCTTGGTACAAAAAATTTTGTTAGTGGTTTTATGTTGTTGCCCCCTATGCGTTATAAAAGCGATGAAAGGGAAACAATTTATTTTTTAAAGACCGTTGCAGAGGCTACTTCATTGCCAATAATGCTATACAATAATCCGGTTGACTATGGTACAGAAATTACCATCGAAATATTGGAAGCGCTGGAACCAATAGCCAATATTGTGGCTATTAAAGAATCTACCCGAAACGTTACAAACGTATCAAGGCTGAAAAATCATTTCGGTAACCGGTTCTCCATATTGTGCGGTGTAGATACCATTGCTGCAGAATGTTTTATGATGGGTGCCGATGGATGGGTTGCCGGATTGGTGAACGCATTTCCGAAAGAAACGGTTGCATTATATCAATTAGTGAAAGCAAAACGATATGATGAAGCGGTTGCACTACATCGCTGGTTTTTACCTTTGCTGGAATTAGACATTCATCCTAAATTAGTGCAATATATTAAACTGGCGCAAATGGTAACTGGTTTAGGTAGTACCTATGTTCGGGCACCACGTTTGGTACCTGAAGGTGCAGAATATGAGCAACTGCTGCAATTAATTCATCATGCCATTGCCACGCATCCGGGATTGCCCAAATTTTAAAATGCAGGCGTTGGCAAAAAATGGCCAATTCTAATCCATTCAAATTACAGAACTATGTTAACCAATTCCATTCATGAAGTGTTAGAAAATGCTGCTGCAGCTATGCAGGCTTTGAAACAATACGTACCAGAGCAGAAAGCTGTTTTTCTTCGATCTGTTGCAACAGAAATAGATGCACTTGGTGATGCTTTATTGCAACAGGCCGCAACAGAAACCAATTTATCTATTGAGCGTTTACGTGGCGAACGTGCCCGAACCACTGGTCAATTGAATCTGTTTGCAGATATGTTGATGGAAGGAAGTTGGGTGGAAGCGGTAATTGATACAGCCCTACCAAACAGAACTCCGCCAAAGCCAGATTTGCGCAGAATGTTGTTTTCTATTGGCCCCATTGTTGTTTTTGGTGCCAGTAATTTTCCATTTGCCTATTCCACAGCCGGTGGCGATACGGCCAGTGCACTGGCAGCGGGTTGCCCGGTAATTGTAAAAGCACATCCTGCACACCCGGCCACTTCACAAATGGTATTTCAGGCCATACAAACGGCCATACAAAAAAACAATATGCCCTTGTATACCGTACAACATGTAACGGATAGTTCATTTGAAGCCGGAAAGGCATTGGTGCAACATCCGCTAACGGCAGGTGTTGGTTTCACCGGTTCACTAAGTGGAGGCCGGGCTTTGTATAATTATGCCGTTGAGCGCGAAAAGCCCATTCCAGTTTTTGCAGAAATGGGTAGCATTAATCCGGTACTGTTATTGCCTGATGCCATGAAAGAAAAAACTGCTGCTATTGCAAAAGAATATGCAGCTTCTATTGTTTTGGGAATGGGACAGTTTTGTACCAATCCAGGTTTAATACTTTGTATTAAAAATGAACAGCTTACTATTTTTTTACAGGAATTAAGTCGTCAAATTGAAGCCTCTATACCTGCAGCCATGTTGCACGAGGGTATTCATCAGGCTTATTTTACCAAAATGAAAAATGCATTATTACAAAAAGGGGTAATGCTGTTACAGCAGAGCAAAACTGCATTGCACCCAATGGATGCTTTGCCTACCGTTGCAGTGGTTGATGCTACCGTTTTTTTAAACAATCCATTATTAAAAGAAGAAGTGTTTGGGCCATATTCATTGGTAGTGCAATGTTCAGATATACAGGAATTATTGGGTGTTTGGAAAACAGTAAGCGGACAACTCACTACTTCCATCATGGGTACCGAAAATGATTTTGTGGATTTTCCTGAAATTGCACTGATTGCCACTGAAATTGCTGGAAGAATTGTTTTCAATGGTGTACCAACCGGTGTTGAAGTATGTCCGGCAATGGTACATGGGGGGCCATATCCTGCCTGTACCGACAGTCGTTTCACTGCTGTTGGTATTCATGCTGTAAAACGATGGGTAAGGCCAGTGGCTTTTCAAAATGCGCCGGAATCATTATTACCGGCTGAATTAAAGAACAGTAATCCATACAAAATTTGGCGCATGGTCAATAATCAGCTTACCAAAGAGGCTATAGTTTCTTAACTGTGTGCTTATATTCATGGTGTTATTTTTTTATTGATTTGGATACATGGAATTTGCAAAAATTTTCCTTTTCGGTATTTAATATTAATAACAGCAGCTCCTTCTATATATGAAAAAAACATTTTTTTGTATTGATGCGCATACTTGCGGCAATCCGGTACGGTTAGTAGCCGGAGGTGGCCCTGTTTTGCAGGGAAAAAATATGAGCGAAAAACGACAGCATTTTTTGCAGGAATTTGATTGGATTAGAAAGGGTTTGATGTTTGAGCCCCGTGGACATGATATGATGAGCGGCAGTATTTTATATCCACCCCATCATCCCGAAAATGATATGGCTGTGCTGTTTATTGAAACCAGTGGCTGTTTGCCCATGTGCGGCCATGGTACCATTGGCACTGTTACCATTGCCATTCAGGAGGGATTAATTGTTCCCAAACATCCTGGGCATTTGCGTTTGGAAACGCCGGCAGGAATTGTGCCAATTGAATATACAGAAGAAAACCCAAAAGTTACCCATGTTAAATTGACTAACGTACCCTCATTTCTGGCCGCTGAAGATATAGCAATTGAATGTGATGGGTTGGGAAGTTTATTGGTAGATGTTGCCTACGGAGGAAATTTCTATGCAATTATTGATGTGCAGCAAAACTTCAAAGGGTTAGAAAATTATACTGCTGATCAATTAATTTATTTTGCCCGTTCCATCAAAAAAGCGGTGAATGCGCAACACCATTTTGTACATCCGGGAAATGAAACCATTAAAGGCTGCGGCCATGTGTTATTTACAGGTGCAGTATTGAATCATGATTCAACAGCCCGTAATGCAGTTGTATATGGCGAAAAGGCCATTGACCGCAGCCCTTGTGGTACCGGTACTTCTGCAAGAATGGCACAATGGTACACCAAAGGGTTATTAAAAAAGGGTGATATTTTTGTGCATGAAAGTATAATCGGCTCCATATTCAAGGGTACTATTGAAGAAGAGCTGATGATAGGGGGCAAACCTGCTATCAGGCCGGGTATTGAAGGCTGGGCAAAAGTATACGGCTATAATACCATTCAAATTGATACAGATGATGATCCTTATGCATTGGGTTTTCAGGTTTTGTAATTTTAAATAAAAGCAACCATGAAAGTAATTGTAATTGGCGGTGGAATTATTGGGTTAAGTAGTGCTTATTTTCTGCACCAAACGGGACATGAAGTAACGGTAATTGACCAAACTGATATGTTGAACAATTGCTCTTATGGCAATGCAGGTTATGTTTGCCCCAGTCATTTTATTCCATTGGCAACACCTGGTGTGGTAAAACAAGGCCTGCGTTGGATGTTGAATGATACCAGTCCGTTTTATGTACAACCCCGTTTCAGTAAATCGCTCATTGAATGGGGTTGGCAATTTATGCGAAGTGCTACACCGGAGAAGGTTGAAAAAGCTGCCGTTCCATTGCGTGATATTGCTTTATTCAGCCAGCATATCTACGAAACCTTAGCAGCACAACCCAATTTTCATTTCTCTTATGAACACAAAGGTCTGTTAGAAATTTTTCAAACCGAAAAAGGAGCTGACCACGCAAAACATACCGTTGAGAAAGCACATCAATTGGGCTTAATAGATACGGAATTGTTGGATTATAGTGCATTACAGGCCAAAGAGCCACAAACAAAAATCAATGCACTCGGCGCTATTTATTTTAAGTGCGATGCACATTTGTATCCCAATAAACTTATGGCGCAATTACTGCAATATTTAAAAAATAGCGGAGTAGCATTGTTGATAAATGAAGCAGTAAAGGGTTTTCATACGGAACATCAACAAATAAAATCAATTGTAACTGCAAAAGCAACATATGAAGCCGATGCATATGTTTTGGCAACCGGTTCCTGGAGCCGTGAATTGGCGGCACAATTGCGTTTTTCAATTCCATTGATGCCGGGTAGGGGATATTCTGTAACGCTTGAAAATTCGCCTTACCATATTAATTATCCCGCAATTCTATTAGAAGGCAGGGCGGCATTAACACCAATGGACAGCAATAAAATTCGTTTTGGTGGTACCATGGAAATTACCACAACCTCAACACCACCTAAAATAAAACGTGTTGCCGGTTTGTTACAGGCAGTACAACGCTTTTATCCTTATTTTAAGATTCCTGTGCCACCCGTTGAGCAGATTTGGTATGGTTTCAGGCCTTGTTCTGCCGATGGGTTGCCTTATATAGGCAGGCCCAAACAATGGAAAAATTTGGTGGTTGCAACCGGTCATTCTATGTTGGGGCTCAGTTTGGGTGCCGGAACCGGTAAATTGGTAACTGAAATCATCAATGAACAAAAATCATCCATTGCGCTGGATGCATTCCGGGTAAATCGGTTCGATTAATACTGCATTTTTAAGTTTTTACTACAATGTTTCAAATATTTTATTATTGCATAACATTTGTTTTTATTGAGTTTCAACTCACTGAGAGCCTGGTTAATAAATTTTTAATCTTCAATTTAATAATCTATAAAAATGGTAGACTATATTTGCCTACTAAATTAGTAGACTAATAATTTCAATTCATGAATAAATACCCTTTCAATATGTGCAATTGTTGTTGTTGAAGCAGAAGCCGCAGCCGCATTTTATTTCAATTCAATCAAACAATTGCAAATCATGGAATCAGTAAAAATATCACCCAACCTTCAACATTTTCAAACGCAACTTCAGGGATTATCAGAATTGGAAGCACTGCAATTTTTGGCAGCTCAATTTCCGGGTAAAGTTGTTTTTTCAACCAGTTTTAGTATAGAAGATCAGGCCATTACTTATTGGATTCTAAAACATCAACTGGATATTAAAATATTTACCTTAGATACAGGAAGGCTATTTCCTGAAACCTATTCCGTTTGGGAAAGAACAAAAGAAAAGTACAATGCGCAAATAACCGCTTATTATCCTGAGGCAAACACATTGCAAAACTTTGTAACCCAAAAGGGTCCCAATGCTTTTTATGCTTCGGTCGAAAACCGAAAACAATGTTGTTTCATCCGCAAAGTGGAACCCTTACAAAAGGCATTGCTGGGTAATGCAGTATGGATTACCGGTTTGCGTGCCGAACATTCGCCCGATAGAAAAGATTTACCCATCTTGGAATGGGACAGCAGTAATGCAATGATTAAATTTCATCCCATTTTACATTGGTCAACTGAAACAGTCAAAACTTTCATTCAGCAACACGATGTTCCGTATAATCCTTTGCATGACAGGGGCTTTGTAAGTATTGGTTGTGCACCTTGTACCAGAGCTGTACAACCTGATGAAGATTTTAGAGCCGGAAGATGGTGGTGGGAGGATGCCACAAAAAAAGAATGTGGTTTGCACGTACATGCTGACAATACTGTTCATCGTTAGAAAATTTTAAAGTAGTTGTTATGGAAAAATATCATTTAGATCATTTAGACCAATTAGAATCGGAAGCTATTCATATTTTTAGGGAAGTTGCCGGTCAGTTCGAGAAACCGGTATTATTATTTAGTGGGGGGAAGGATTCCATTACTTTAGTTCACCTGGCTTTAAGAGCATTCAGGCCGGGCAATTTTCCCTTTCCTTTATTACATATTGATACCGGACATAATTTTCCGGAAGTATTACAATTTAGAGATGCATTGGTGCATGAAATAGGTGAGCAATTAATTGTTAGAAAGGTGGAAGATACCATGCGTTCTAAAAATTTACCTGAACCTAAAGGAAAATTTGCCAGCAGAAATGCATTGCAAACCTTTACACTTTTAGATGCTATTGAAGAATTTAAGTTTGATGCATGTATTGGCGGTGCACGCCGCGATGAAGAAAAAGCACGTGCCAAAGAAAGAATTTTTTCTGTGCGGGATGAATTTGGGCAGTGGGATCCCAAACTGCAACGTCCCGAGTTATGGAATATCTACAATGGTAAAATTCATAAAGGTGAAAATGTTCGGGTATTTCCCATTAGCAATTGGACAGAGTTAGATATCTGGAATTATATAAAGCGGCATCAGATAGCATTGCCTTCTATCTATTTTGCACATCAGCGTGAAGTAATTGAGTATGAAGGACAATTGGTTGCAGTTTCACCCTTTATTCAAATTGCAGAAGATGATTGTATCACAACAAAGCAAGTACGTTATAGAACAGTTGGAGATATGTCATGTACTGCCGCAATTGAATCAACTGCCACCAATATTGATGATATTATTGCAGAAATTATTGCCACCAAAACCAGTGAACGTGGTGAAACCAGAATTGATGATAAGGTTTCTGAAGCTGCAATGGAAGACCGGAAAAAAAATGGATATTTTTAATAATATAATAAAAATAATTTATGGATATTCTGAGATTTATTACTGCAGGTAGTGTGGATGATGGTAAAAGTACATTAATTGGTCGATTGTTATATGATAGTAAATCTATTATGATTGATCATTTAACTGCCATTCAGCAACAAACCAAACACAAAGCATTGGGTGAGATTGATTTGGCATTATTGACAGATGGATTAAGAGCAGAAAGAGAGCAAGGTATTACCATTGATGTGGCGTATAAATATTTTTCAACACCTGCAAGAAAGTTCATTATTGCAGATGCACCCGGCCATGTGCAGTATACCCGCAACATGGTTACAGGGGCATCGAATGCGAATTTGATTATCATTCTCATTGATGCTCGTAATGGGGTAGTAGAGCAAACCAAACGTCATTCCATCATTGCTGCATTGTTAAAAATTCCGCATGTCATTATTGCCATTAATAAAATGGATATGGTGGATTATTCAGAAGATACCTTCAATAACATTGTAATAGATTATGCCGCAGTAGCTGAGTCATTAGGATTAAACAATATTACTTATTTACCTATCAGTGCCTTGAATGGCGATAATATTGTTGAAAAATCAGAATTATTAAGCTGGTATGATGGGCCGTCTTTATTATCACTTTTAGAAAATATCTCCATTCATCAGGATGTAAATTTGAACATAACCCGCTTTCCTGTTCAATATGTTATACGGCCACAAAGCCCTGAATGGCACGACTATCGCGGTTATGCAGGCAAATTAATTAGTGGAGTACTCAAGCAGGGTGATGCCGTAACGGTGCTTCCGGAAGGACTCACCACCACCATCGATTATATTGAACACAATGGTACAAAAGTGAACGAAGCTTTTGCACCACAAAGTATTGTGTTACATTTGAAAGACGATATTGATGTAAGCAGAGGAAATTTGATTGTTCCTTCACATCAGTTACCAACTGTTTCTAAAGAAATTACAACTTTAATTTGCTGGATGGATGCAAAACCATTGCAAAAAGGAAACCGTTATTGGCTTCAGATAAACAGTACAATGGTAAAATGTATGGTTTGCGAAATACAGTATGCTTTAGATGTAAATACATTGGAACAAAAAAACAATGTATCATACATTGGACTGAACGAAATTGCTAAAATTGTTCTGAAAACAGCATCACCACTGGCTTTTGATAGTTATAACACACTTAGCGCAAATGGAGGTGCTATATTAATTGATGAAGCAACCAATGTTACAGTAGGTGCCTGTATGTTACAGTAAAAAGGAAAATACAGACGAATCTATTACAAAAATGTTGTAGGAAACTTTATTGAAAACCAGATGTTGTATACAATTATGGATGAAACATTATTTTTAGAAAAGTTATATCTGCGCAACGACAAATGTTTTCAGGTTTTTCCCGATAAAGCAGCAACCGAAAGTTTTGTATCTGATTTATTTCAATTATTGTTCATTCCAAAAAATAATGGAGAGGGTGGATTGTTGGCGATACAACGCGATTATGCAGATTTAAGGGTACGCTTTCAAAGTATGATTAAAGGATTTATTCAGGAAGAATTGCCAGCAGATGCAATTATTTACCGCTTTTTTGAACAATTGCCGAATGTGTATGATGCATTATTAGAAGATGCACATGCCATTTTACAATCGGATCCCGCTGCACAAACGTTGGAAGAAGTATTAGTAGCCTATCCCGGTTTTTTTGCTACAGCAGTTTACCGTTTTTCGCATGTATTATGGCATTTGAATTTAAAGATTTTAGGAAGAATGTTTACAGAGTACGCCCATAGTAAAACCGGAATTGATATTCATCCCGGTGCACAAATTGGCCATGCTTTTTCCATTGACCATGGTACCGGTGTGGTAATTGGCGAAACCAGTGTGCTGGGTAATCATGTTAAATTATATCAAGGGGTTACGCTTGGTGCGTTAAGTGTTGATAAAAAAGATGCTGCCACCAAAAGGCATCCTACTATTGAAGATAATGTTGTGATATATTCTGGTGCAACCATTTTAGGTGGTGATACCATTATTGGCCATGATAGTATTATAGGTGGCAATGTTTGGTTAACCTATAGTGTAGAGCCATATTCGGTAGTGTATCACAAAAGTGAAATTAAAGTAAGAGACAATAATCCATTTCCCGAACCACTCAATTTTGTAATTTAAATTAATACATCATATCATGAAGGCAGACAATATATTAGCAACTATTGGAAATACACCACATGTTCAGTTAAAAAAAATTTTTGGAACCCGACATCAGGTATGGATGAAATTGGAAAGAATGAATCCGGGTGGAAGTATTAAAGACCGGATTGCATTGGCTATGATTGAAGATGCAGAAAAAAAAGGATTACTGCATCCAGATAGTATTATCGTGGAACCTACTTCCGGCAATACAGGTATTGGTCTTGCTATGGTTGCTGCTGTAAAAGGATACAAAGTTATTTTAGTAATGCCCGAAAGCATGAGTGTTGAGCGCCGGAAATTAATGGCATTATACGGAGCCGAATTTGTGTTGACGCCTCGTGAAAAAGGCATGAAGGGGGCTATAGAAAAAGCGAACGAAATGGTATATGATAATCATAATGCCTGGATGCCCCAGCAATTCGATAATCAGGCGAATACGAAAATTCACCATCAAACTACTGCACATGAAATTGTGGCTGATTTTCCGGATGGAATTGATTATTTGATAACGGGTGTAGGTACTGGTGGACATATTACCGGTGTTGCAGAAGTTTTGAAAGAAAAATGGCCCTCCATCAAAATTTTTGCTGTTGAACCTGAATTATCACCTGTCATCAGTGGTGGTGCACCGGGGCCACATCCTTTACAAGGGCTTGGTGCAGGTTTTATTCCATCTATTCTGAATGTTAAATTATTAGATGGTGCCATTAAAGTAAGTAAAGATGATGCTTTTCATTATACGCAAAAATTGGCAAAGAAAGAAGGTATATTGGCAGGTATTTCTACAGGTGCATCATTAGCAGCCATTGCACAACAACTATCTGACATTCCGGAAAATAATGTAATCCTTACTTTTAATTACGATACAGGCGAACGTTATTTATCTGTTGAAGGATTGTTTTAAAAACATTTTTATCTCTAATCTTATTAGAGATAATTTTTTGATATTTTATCCTACTAAAAAAGTAGACTAATGAAAACTACATACAAAGGAAAAGTAATCATCATTGGTGCAGGACCGGGAGATCCAGACTTAGTTACTATAAAAGCGGTTCAATTTTTACAACAGGCCAATGTGGTATTGGTAGACAGGTTGGTAAGTGAAGCCATACTGGAACGTTATGTAAATCCACATGCAACCATCATCCCGGTAGGTAAGCAATGCCGATATGGCTTATCCACTTCGCAGGAAACCATCAATGCTTTGCTAGTGCAGTATGCAACTTCACAACCATTGGTGGTTCGATTAAAAGGAGGAGATGTGTCTTTCTTTTCGAATGTATTAGATGAGTTGGAAATTTTGAAAAAATATTCCATCCCTTTTGAAATTGTTCCGGGTATTACAGCCGCTTCGGGTGCTGCGGCTTATGCAGGTATTCCATTAACAGCTCGTAATTATGCCACTGCAGTCCGCTTTTTGACTTACTATAAAACAAATTTAATTCCTGATTCCTATTGGCACGATTTGGCCAAAACAGATGATACTTTGGTTTGGTATATGTCATCTGAAACTTTAGAACCTTTAATTGAACATTTACGGCAGTCTGGTATTGATGAACATAAATGGATATCCGTTATTGAACAGGCAACTACCCCTATGCAGCAGGTGTATAGTGCTCCTGTTCGTAATTTTTTATTGCAATTTGGTTCCATGCAATTTCTTTCCCCTTCATTGGTAATTATTGGGAAAGTGGCATCATTAAGCCATCAATTCAATTGGGTTAAAAGTAGTAATCCACAACATGAGCTTTATTTTCCATCCGTTACCGGCACTGCCGAATCTTATTTACATCATGAATTAATGCAACCTTATGTTAGCCGCACCTAAACTGAAAACAATTATCGATCTGGTTCAAAGTTCCAGTAAAGAAGAGCTTATATGGATAAACGGATATATTGCCGGAATTATTCAACAGGATACAACAGAAGTGGCCACTTTACCTGCTACAAACGTTAAGCCTAAATTAACCATTGTGTATGGAACCGAAACCGGTAATGCCAAACAATTGGCCACACAGTTTGCTTCGCTGGCTAAACAAAAAAAATGTTTGGTTAAATTAATTGGATTGGATCAATATACACCTAAAGATCTTGAAAAAGAATCTCTATTGGTAGTAGTTATTAGCACTCAGGGCGATGGAGAGCCACCTGCTGCTGCACTTTCATTTTATGAATATTTGCATCAAATACAAATTAACTTAAATCATTTGCAATATGCAGTGCTTGGTTTGGGTGATAGCAGCTATCCTTTGTTTTGTAAAACGGGTGAAGATGTGGATATGCAATTGAATAGGTTAGGCGCAAAAAGAATTCATGAACTGGCTAAATGTGATGTGGATTATGAAGCGGATGCCAATAACTGGTTTAATGGGCTCATTGAAAAATTGCTAACCAACAATTTTCCAGCATCTAATAATGCAGCATCTAAAAACGTTGCAATTGTATCCAAAACAGCAAAACAAACTTATAGCGGACTGATTGATAAAAAAATAGTATTGAACGATAAAGGTTCTTGTAAACAAACATTTCATATTGAAATTGCGGCAGATTCAGTTGATTATCAGCCGGGAGATTCCATTGGTGTTTATCCTGAAAATCCTGCTCATGTTGTGGATGAAATTTTACACTTACTTCAGGTACATCCGGAAAAAAAATTTTTATATAAAGATGAGTCCTATGCTATCGATACATTGTTGAGCAAAAAATTAAATATTTTGAACTTATCTGAAAAGATAATAAAAAAATATGCAGCATTAACTGAGCAGGATATTCCTGGAACCAGAATGGATTTATTGGATCTATTAAAAATTTATCCATTAAAAACTCAATCTCAATTAGAACCATTCATAGCATTATTGCAGGCGCAATCGCCCAGATTGTATACCATTGCTTCTTCCCCTATTGCAAATGAAAATGCCATTCATTTAACCATAAATCTGGAAAGATTTTATATAAATGAGGCTGAAAAAAATGGTTTGTGCTCACATTATTTATCTGAAATGCCCCTCCAATCACCCATTCATTTTTTTGTGCAAAAAAACAAACGCTTCAAATTGCCACAGGATGATGTGCCCATAATAATGATAGCGCATGGAACAGGTATTGCACCTTTTCGTTCTTTTCTTTTGCAACGCGATAATGCAGGTGCAGAAGGAAAAAACTGGTTAATTTTTGAAGAAGACAATTTCACTACTGACTTTTTATATCAAACCGAAATTCAAGATTGGTATGCAACAGGGCATATACATCAGTTACATCTTTGCTTCCAACATAATGTAATGCAACCTGCAACATTAGTAGAAAAGTTACAGCATCATGCAGCCACTTTTATGCAATGGATAGAACAGGGTGCCTATGTTTTTGTAAGTGGAGAAAAAGATTTTACAGGTGCAAAACTAGATCAGGCAATTATTGACATGATTGCAACTTCAGGAAAATATTCAAATGCAGTTGCTTTTTTTCAACAGCTAAAAAATGAAGGCAGGTTTGTAAAGGAAGTATACTAATTTTTAAAAAACAAAATTGTTTGTATGTCAGATAATATTAAACTTTCCAATATCGAAAAAATTAAAATGGCAAGTCGCGGATTACGTGGTACCCTTGCTGAAAGCTTGCAGGATGAACATACGGGTGCCATTCGGGAAGATGATCAGGCCCTCATCAAATTTCATGGAATGTATCAACAGGATGATCGGGACAGAAGAGAAGAACGCGCCGAAAAAAAATTGGAACGTTTGTATACATTCATGGTTCGTTTGCGATTAACGGGTGGTTTTATGTTGCCACAGCAATGGGTGGCCATACATCATGCCGCCGGTACGTATAGTACCGGTGTTATAAAAATAACCAGCAGGCAAACCATACAATTGCACGGTATTATTAAAGCCAATATTAAACCAACATTGCAGGCATTTCATCATGCTGACTTAACAACCATTGCCACTTGTGGAGATATTAACAGGAATGTATTGTGCAGTGCACATCCTGCTTATTCACCTGTGCATGAACAAGTATTTGCCATTGCAGATAAAATCTGCGCCAGGTTGCTTCCTAAAACCAAAGGATATGCAGAGATATGGCTGGATGATCAAATAATATATGAACCGGAAGCAGAAAAGGATGATTTGTACCAAGACAGATACTTGCCCCGTAAGTTTAAAATTGCCATTGCAATTCCACCGAATAATGATGTGGATGTTTTTGCAAATGATATTGGTTTAATTGCGATTATTGAAAATAATGTGCTTATAGGATTTAATATAGCCATTGGAGGCGGTCTGGCATCTACACATGGTAATTCAGATACTTATCCGAGATTAGCAACGGTGATTGGATTTGTGCAGGGCGAGGAAAATGTTTTAAAAACAGTTTATGCTGTGGCAGCCATACAACGCGATTATGGTAACAGGGCTGACAGAAAATTTGCACGTTTAAAATATACCGTTGATAAATATGGTATAGATTGGTTTAAAAAGGAAATTGAAGCCAGAAGCGGATATACATTTGAAACCGAAAAACCCTATCAATTTGTAGAAAGAGCCGATCAGTTAGGATGGCATCAAAACCACGTTGGTAAATGGTATTATACTGTTTTTATTGAAAATGGCAGAATTACAGATACCCCCCACGTTCAATTAAAAACTGCTTTATTAAAAATTGCACAGGCAGGTATTGCAAATTTTCGGTTTACCTGTAATCAAAATGTAATTATCAGCGATATTGCCCCCCAACATCAGTCAAAAGTTGCATCTATCTTAACTGAATATGGTATTATCACTCAAAATGAGTCTACTTCACCTGTCAGGCAACGGTCAATGGCTTGTGTAGCATTTCCTACCTGCCCTTTAGCTCTGGCAGAAGCACAACGCTATTTACCCAATTTGTTAACTAAAATTGAATTGCTGTTAAAAAAATACGAATTAGAGCAAGAAGCGATTATTATTAGAATGACCGGTTGCCCCAATGGTTGTGCCCGTTCATATGCAGCTGAAATTGGTTTGATAGGCACTGCATACGGTAAATACAACTTATATCTTGGTGGCGATTATGAAGGATACAGACTCAATAAACTATATCGTGAAAATTTAGAAGAAGCAACCATTCTTGTAACTTTAGATAACTGCTTTCGGCAATTTAAATTGAATCGAAAATCAGGTGAACGTTTTGGTGATTTTGCGAATAATTATTTTTTTAATACCTAAAATTTTTTGCTTTGATCAGGCAAATCATATATACTATCTCATTTTCAGGTTTTTTTTGCAGTGTTGCAGCACAATCTGTGAATACAAGTACTTCCGCTGTTTGGGCCGGTTATTTTTTTTCAGTACCCGTTTCTGAAAAATGGAAAATTTCCGGCGATATGCAGTTGCGCTCCAAATACGGGTTTTCGCAATTATCGCAAATGCTCATACGATCTGGGATTGCCTATTCAATCACACCGACATGGACAATTACAACCGGGGCTGCCTATTTTAAATCTGCCGGTCAGTTACATCTTGAAAATATTTATTTAGATGAATATAGATTATGGCAGGAAAATGCTTTTCAAATTCCAATCAATCACTTCACCCTCACGAACAGAACTCGTTTGGAAGAAAGATGGTTACAAAAAAAAGCTGTAGATGGCACACAATCTTTTGTTTATGCCAGCAGATTGCGAAATAAAATGGCAGTTGCATTTCCTGTTTCACCAATTTATGTTGTAGAAATCGGTACTGAATGTATGTTGGTTGCCAATAAAACCAATGTTGTGGATGTGTTGAGAATTTTTTCAGGTATTTATTATATGCATCATAAAACATTGAGCTGTCAATTGCAATATATGTACCAATGCCAATATAAATCTGTCGGTGCGTTGGATTATAGAGATAACCAACATATTATTCGATTCAATATTTATCACGAATTCCATTCAAAGCCATGAATGCCAATATTATACAACCGTATTTAGAGGTAGTTCCTGCAAATGCAAACAGTACTGAGCAGAACAATTTGTTTCCCGTATTTTTCAAATTAGAAACAATGGCTGTATTGATAGTAGGTGGTGGAAATATTGCCATGGAAAAACTGCAAAGTATTGTACAAAATGCCCCTGCTACACCTATTACAATTGTAGCTATCGAAATTAAACCGGCAATTTATGCAATTGCTGCAGTTAATACGCATATTACTATTGTACAACAGAAATATGAACCTTCTTTCTTAAAAAATCAACAATTGGTGTTTGTTGCAGTAAATAATATTGAGTTGGCTGCGACCATTCGGGCAGATGCGCATGCAATGAATTTGTTGGTGAATGTAGCTGATAAACCTGCACTATGTGATTTTTATCTGAGTTCAGTGGTGCAAAAAGGTAATTTAAAAATTGCCATTTCAACCAATGGTAAATCGCCTACCATTGCAAAACGATTAAAAGAACTATTGTATGTAATAATACCGGATGACGTAGATGCCTTGCTGTATAATATGCAACACATTAGAAATCAATTGACTGGAAATTTTGCTGATAAGGTAAAGCACCTCAATCAGCTTACACAAACATTGGTTGCAAAAAATATGCAATTGAACGATATAAAATTGCAGACCCCCAGGGAAAAAAAATGGCAACAAATTGTAAAATGGTGTTTGTTTGCTTTTGTATGCATGATCTTTGGTCATACCATTCTTTCTTTAATCCCTGCATTTAGCTGGCGTGCCGGGTTGAACAGTTTTATAGAATTGATGGATTGGCCAGTATTTACGATAATGTTGTTGACAGGTTTTATTGCACAATTGGTTGATGGTTCTTTGGGGATGGGCTATGGAACCATTTCCACTACAATTTTATTAGCCAATGGTGTTAATCCTGCTATTGTAAGCAGCAGGGTGCATGCTGCCAGAGTTTTTTCAAGTGGGGTATCAGGTTATCAGCACCATCGGTTTGGTAACATTAATAAAAAATTGTTTAAAAGTTTAGTGGTGCCGGGCATGTTTGGTGCTGTATTGGGAGCCACATTGGCAAGTATGATGCAGCAATATGCTTTTTATATCAAAATTCCATTATCATTTTACACTTTATTTCTGGGATATCATATAATACGCAAGGCATTTGCTGCACAACGTAATGGCAATAAAGTAAACCGTGCCGGTTGGCTGGCGGGTATTGGCGGATTTACCGATGCTTTTGCCGGCGGTGGTTGGGGAACTTTGGTAACCAGTACATTAATTTCAAAACGTAAAAATCCGCGTTATGTAATTGGTTCGGTTTGTTTGGCTGAATTTTTTGTTGTATTTGCCAGCGCACTTACTTTTTTTATTGTATTAAAACATATTCCATTGTTTGATGTAGCCGGTTTAATTATTGGTGGTGTTTTGGCAGCACCTGTAGCCGCAAAATTGGCCGGGAGGTTGCCTGTCAAAAAAATGTATGTAGCGGTTGGTATAATGGTCATGATAACCAGTATTATCACACTATGGAAGGCATTACATTTCTTTTTTGTTTAGCTTTTTTTAAAAACATCTGATTGTTGAAAAAAGAAATTTTTATTAATAAAAGATAAAAAACTCCTTTATTTCTAATTTTATATTATTTTTGTGCCCACAAACCATGAATATGTTTTCAAAAACATGTGAATACGCTATCCGGGCAATTTTATATATTGCACAAAAGTCTAAACACGGCATAAAGGTGAGTATTAAAGATATTGCTAAAGGCATTGGCTCTCCGGAATATTTTTTAGGGAAAATATTGCAAGACTTGAGCAGAAAGGGTTTAATACAATCTTTAAAAGGCCCAACTGGCGGGTTTTATTTAGATGAAAGTAATTTGCAATATACACTAGCCGATGTAGTGAAAGCAATAGATGGCGATAAAATTTTTAACGGATGCGGATTGGGTTTAAAACAATGTTCTGAAAAATCGCCATGTCCTATTCATAACGATTTTAAGAAAATACGCGCTGAAATTTTTGAGTTATTGCAACGTGCCAGACTGGGTGAGTTTAATGAATTGTTGGAAAAAAAGCTGGCCGTTTTAAAAAGATAATTTTTTTGCTTTAATAAAAGATAAAAACCTCTTAATATATTTTTATGTTTAAAAAATTTAGCCTTCTTCTAATTGGTGCAATATTGCTGTTGGTTGCTTTTCCTTTGAACCATGTATTTGCACAGGATGGTATACCCAGTTCATTTAGTTTTCAATCCATTACAGGAATCATGCTCATCATTATTACATTGTTAATTCTGATATTACTGGCAGCCTTTGTACTTCAGTTAAAAGTAAAGGAAATGAATAAAGAACAACTTCAGTCTGATCAGGAAAATATTGAACAAAACATATCCACTTATATCAGTCGGTTTACAGCTGAGCAGATTGATCAATATTTTTTATGGAAGCAAAAAAGAAAGCGTAACAATCATCAAAATGGAAATAGTGGGGTGGGTACTGCAGGAAAGATGTTTTTGTTCTTAGTGTTTCTGTTTTTTGCACAACAATTATTGGCGCAGGACCCGGCTCAAACTGTAACCGGAGAGGCCGGAATTGTCATCACCACAATTCTAATTTTAACACCCATTTTATTGGGGATTATTATTATGATTGTAAAAGTGATGAATGTTTTAAAGCGATATCGAAATAATTTAAAAATTACAGAAGCTGAAAAACTGGCGGAGTATCTGCAGCAAAAAGATGATGTGAATTTAGATGCAGCATTGATGCAAAGAAAAGCTGCTTTAGATTTTTCACTTCATAATAATGAATTATCAGGCAATGCCCCGCCGTTAGATAAACGTGGATTGATACAAACTGATCCTGATCAGACTGAATTGCCAATTGCCGCAGCAAAGAAACGTGCTTTGAAACGCCCTAATATTGACCCTGCTTTATCTAAATTGGTATTATGGTATATTGGTTGTGCCGCTTTTTGGCTAATTTTTGGAACAACAATAGGGGAGTACATCGGAATAAAATTTGTAGCACCAGATGCAGATCATATCAGTTGGTTAAGTTTCGGGCGTTTAAGACCTGTTCACACCAATTCGGTATTTTGGGGATGGGCTTCTTTAGGTATGTTGGGTTTAGGATACTATATTGTTCCAAAAGTGAGTAATGCACCATTAGCCAGTTTTAAAAAAGGATGGTATACGCTCTATTTTATTAATGCTGCAGTTATTTTAGGTTCACTCTGTTTAATGGCTGGCATTAATAATGCCGGTGGCGAGTATCGTGAATATATTTGGCCGGTAATGGCATTGTTCGGAATAGGATTGGTGTTAACCCTCATTAATTTTTTACAAACTATTGCCAGGCGCACCACCAAAGAAATTTATATTTCTAACTGGTACATTGTTTCCGCTATTATGTTTGGGTTGGTCATTGCAATGGTTGCATATCTTCCTTTTTGGCAGGATGCATTAGGCGAAACCATCATACAAGGTTATTATATGCACCAGGGCGTGGGTATGTGGTTTATGCTGTTTACTTTAGGTATTGTGTATTATTTTTTGCCACAACAACTGAATAGACCCATCTATTCTTATAGCCTTGGTATATTGGCTTTTTGGACTCAGATTTTATTTTATACGTTAATTGGCACACACCATTTTGTTTTCAGTGCTATACCCTGGTGGTTGCAAACTGTTGCTATAGTGGGTAGTGCAGGTATGGCCATTCCGGTAATTGCAGGTACCACCAACTTTTTAATGACATTTAAAAGAGCATGGTATAAGGTATCTGATAGTTATACTTTGCCTTTCTTTCTGGTAGGCATCATCTTTTATTTTTCGGGTTCTATGCAGGGAACGGCCGAGGCTTTTCGTTCTTCTAACCTAATCTGGCATTTTACCGATTTTACTGTTGCACATTCACATTTAACCATGTATGGTATCATTTCTTTTTTTCTTTGGGCTGGTATTTATGCAGTTGTACCGCGACTAACAGGAAAAGAGGCGCCACAGCTTACCATTGGTGCACATTTCTGGTTTGCTTTGGTGGGGTTATTATTTTATACCATACCATTAATGATTGGGGCTACATTAAAAGGGAATATGTGGATAGAAGGAAAACCATTTATTGATTCGGTAGTCATGATGGCGCCTTATTGGTTGTGGAGGGCTATTGGCGGAAGTTTAATGTGGTTTTCACATCTGCTGTTTGCGTACAACTTATATAAAATGTTTTCAGGAAATGTTGAATTGAATGTAACGGAGGTGGCCTTGGAAAAGTTAGTTGTAAACAATTCAAGTGAAAGTGGAGCACAAGCAATTATTTAATTTATTTATTCTATACAATTATGGAACTGTTTGATAATCATAAGAAATTATTTTCAGCTGCGGCTTTATTCTTTATTGGCCTTACAATATTGGTTGCTATTTTGCCGGCCTGGCGCAATCAATACAACAATGCCCCATTGCCTAATGCCACGCCGATGTCTGAAGATGCCATTAAAGGCAAAGAAGTATTTATTTCAAACGGATGTGTTGCCTGCCATACACAACAGGTACGAAACATTGCTATGGATAAAGTTTGGGGTGAACGCCCCAGCATTGCTGCTGATTATGCAGGAATACATCGCCAGAGTATTTGGGTAAATACTGCTACTTTAATGGGTACTGAACGAACCGGGCCCGATTTAACCAATATTGGCTTACGCCAGCCCAGCAAAGAATGGAATCTGGTGCATTTGTATAATCCAAGAATTGTAGTAAAAGAATCTGTAATGCCTGCTTATTCCTGGTTATTTGAAATAAAAGAACAACCCGCTAAAAATGATGTAGTGGTTAATGTTCCGGATGCTTTTTTATATGGTCGAAAAGGTAAGGTGGTAGCTACGCCCAAAGCTTTACAATTGGTGGCTTATCTCGAATCATTAAAACAGACTAAATTACCCGATGGAAGCCCTTCTCCCGATTTTTTATACAAGCAACAAGTGGCTGCATCTGAAGCAAAAACAGGTACCAGTACCGGCGCTACCGTATTGAATGGAGAAACCTTGTATACAGCCAATTGTCAAAGTTGCCATCAGGCTAACGGTGAGGGATTGCCCGGCGCTTTTCCTGCATTGAAGGGAAGTAAAGTAGTGCTGGATGATAATGCTGCCTTAATGGTCAATATTATTATGAATGGTTATACAGGAAGGGAAAAAGAGGGGTTTGGCCCAATGCCTGCAGTGGGTACTAATAATAATCTTTCTGCCGATGAAATTGCTGCCATCATGAATCATGAAAAAACAAGCTGGGGTAATAATGCCAAAACCGTAACTGCCGATGAGGTGAAAAAATTAGTGGATTTGGCAAAAGCTTCTGCTACTGAAAATAAGTAATAACCAAAATTTATTTGTTATGATAAAAAAAATATTTTTCGTTATTCTGCTTCTCCTCAATTTTACCGGTAAGGTATGGGCATGCGCTGCCTGTGAGGAACAGCAGTCCGCATTTTTAAAAGGAATTACTCATGGCCCGGGCCCGGATGGTAATTTGGATTATTTCATTGTAAGCATTGCTATGATAATTGTGTTGGCTACATTGTATTACTCGGTAAAATGGTTAATTAAACCGGGAGAAACCAATGCCAATCATATTAAACAAACGATATTTAAAAAAGATGGATTTTGAAACATTTGTAATTGTTGAAATTAAAAATGTTTAGTATCTATTGCAGCCAATTTATATCATTTTAAACGCATGATTCATGAAAGATAAAAGCACTATTACGGTATTCCTTGATGATGAAGTGCAGCCCATTGCAACTTTTGAATCGCCTGTACGGTTTGAACTGGATACCAGAAAACTGGTAGATGGGGATCACGTACTTCGTATTGTAAGTAAAGATCCTACAGGTAAGGAGGGTATACGAATTATGCCCTTTGTTGTACGGAATGGCCCCGCCATTGAAGTAGAAGGAATTAAGGAAAATGCTGTAGTAGATGGTATTTTACCCTTAATGATTAATGCCTATGGAAAAGGAAATCAAAAAGAATTTTTAATTGTGGGCAGCGAATCTCCCAAAAGTATACCATCATGGGTATGGGTAATCACCATCTCATTTATTGCCTGGGCAATATTTTATTTGGCACGTTACTTAACAATTCGGCAATAAACCGCATTAAAAAAATTACAATCATAAAAGATAAAAAGGCATTTTAATAACTACACAATGCACACCAAAAAAGACATAGTAACATTTCAGGATATTCAAGTTTTAGTAAATAGTTTTTACGATAAGGTTCAAAAAGATGAACTATTGGCACCCATTTTTAACAACGTTATTCAAAACCATTGGCCCGAACATTTAGAAAAGATGTATCGCTTTTGGGAAACAGTTCTGTTGGATGCAAATACTTATTTCGGTGCACCATTTTTACCGCATGCCAACCTGCCGGTGCAGCACGAACATTTTGAGCATTGGATAGCATTATTTATGGAAACTATTGATACTCATTTTGAAGGAATAAAAGCAGACGAAGCTAAATGGCGGGCAGGTAAAATGGCTGTTATGTTTGAAAGCAAGATCAATTATCTATCTAAAAACACATTAAAGCCTTTAATGTAATGTTTCAGAAGTGTATGCATTACACAAATTCGAGATTGAAACAGTTAAAATATTTAAAATGACTAAGTTAAATGATATAATGGTATCTGCTGCACTGATTTGGATTGGTTTTACCGGAGCCATCAGTTTTATGGAGGCCTGGATTAAATTTAAGGCGCCGGGGGTAACACTTCCTATTGGTTTAGGGATTGGACGATTGGTTTTTAGCGCACTTAATAAAGTGGAATGGGCGCTGGCTTTCATTATTGCCGTTGTATTCATTTATCAGTTCGTTGCAGTAAACGAAAACAATTTACATGCTATAATCGACCTGTGTTTCACTTTTGTTATTGTACTGGTTATTTTAGTTTTAGAAACTTTTTGGTTATTGCCAAAATTAGATAAAAGGGCTTCTGCTATTATTGCCGGAAATAGTTTACCCGCTTCATCACTTCATATTTATTTCATTGGTGCCGAATGCATTAAAATTGGTTTGTTGATTTATTTCTCCATTCAGGTTTTTCTTTTTAAACATCCATAATTATTCATTTTTTAAAAACACAACTATGAGTACTATTCAAACTTTAGATGTAACACAAATACCACCAAGGTTAAAACATCCCACCATTTTTCAGCATTTTGATGCACTCAATGCAGGAGAGGCGTTTTTAATTTTAAATGATCATGATCCCAAGCCGCTCTATTATCAGTTATTAGGCGAAAGAGGTAATATTTTTACCTGGGATTATTTGGAAGCTGGCCCGCAATGGTGGCAGGTTAAAATAGCCAAAAAGCCTGCTGCTGCACCATCAGATACCGTAGGCGCCATTGCAGCAAAAGACCTGCGTAAAGCAGAAGTATTTAAAAAAATGGGAATTGATTTTTGTTGTGGTGGGAATAAAACAATTCAGGAAGCTGCTGCCGAGGCCGGTGTAGCTGAAGTAGATGTAAAAGCTGCTTTAGAGGCCGTTGAAAATCAAACTCAAAAAGCATCGCAGGATTTTAATAGCTGGGAAATTGATTTTTTGACCGATTATATTGTACAAGCGCATCACCGTTATGTAAAAGATGCATCTGCTATTATAGACCAGTTAGCCGATAAAGTTGCCCAACACCATGGCACTAATCATCCTGAGCTGTTTGAACTTTCTCAAAAAACACATGCTTTTTTAAGTGATATGAATAGCCACATGTTAAAGGAAGAGAAAATTTTATTCCCTCAAATTAAATTATTGGTTCAGAAAAAAAGAGATCATCAAAATGTAACCGTTTCCGATGGTTTAATTTCCGCAGCCATAAAAATGATGATTACAGAACATGAAGTGTCCGGTGAAGATTTAAAGTTTTTCAGAAAATTAACCAATGAGTATTCACTTCCCACAGATGCCTGCAACAGCTATGCTTATTTGTTTGATAAAATGAAGGAATTTGAATCTGATCTGTTATTACACATTCATTTAGAAAATAATATTCTTTTTCCAAAAGCATTGGCATTAGAACAAGCTTAATTTATTCAACCATTTAAAGTGATGCTATATGACAAATAAACCTATTCAACTAAAAAAGTATTTAGTGCCATTGTCTAAAGAGCATCACTTTGTTCTTTTGTTTTGCTGAAAATTAAAAGAGGGCATAAAGAATCATACTTCAGTTGAGCGTCTTGCAAAGTATATTGATTATTTCCGGAAAACCCATCTTAAACTTCATTTTGGTGAAGAGGAAGTTACATTGTTTAGTCATATTTCAATGCCTGAAATTAAGTTTGCTTATTAGCACCATAAAAATATTGAAATGCAAATTGAACAATGTTTTAGTCCAACGAAAACATCATTTCAACACATCAAAAGTCTTGTTGAATGATTGAACAACATACCCGATTTGAAGAAAGAATTTTATTTCCTTTAATTGAACAACAAATGAATGAAACTGATTGGGCAAATGCAGACATTAAATTGGCGTCGTTCCATAATGCGCATTCAGAAGATGATTATGCAGATGTTTTCTGGCTGAAGCAAAAATGATAGTTGCTAACAAGCTGTGTATAAAAAAAATTATTTATGAATACCATTGATTCACATACAAAAATTTCAAAAATTCTGCAAGAAAATAAAGCAGCAATCGAAGCCATTGCCAGTTTGGCAAAGCCTTTGGAAAAATTAAGAAATCCATTGATGCGAAAAATAATGGCATCCAGAGTTACTATTGCTGAGGCTGCTAAAATGGGCGGTTGTACCATTGACGATTTTAAAAAAGCATTGCAACCACTCGGATTTGTTTTTGAAGAATCAACAACTGATGCGCTTGCAAATAATAGCGCTGTTGAAAAACCCCAGTGGTTGATCCATACACCCATTGAGCAGATTCATTTTTTTGATGTACGGCCAATGCTACAATCAGGTAACGACCCTTTAAAAGAAATTATGCAACGTTTAAAAGGTATGGCACCGCAAAGCATTCTCTGTATTATTAATTCATTTATTCCGGTACCACTCATTCGTTTATTAGAAAAAGATCAGGCATTGTCTTTTACCGAAACTATATCTGATACAGAGTATCGTACTTATTTTCTGAAGGTAGATAAGCAAAAAGACGTTGCAGTAGCTCAACAAGATTTTGTTATTATGGAAGATACTGATTCTTTTCAACAAATCATCAATAAATACACTGCCCATAGAATTGTTACCATTGATGTGCGTTCAATACCTATGCCCGGCCCTATGGAAGCAATACTTTCTCAATTAGAACAATTAAAGAATGATGAAATTTTATTGGTACATCACAAGCGAATTCCTGTGTATTTGTTGGAGTCGCTGGCCGATCAATCCTGGATAGTGCATATTCACAGCATTAGTGATACTGAGGTGAATATGTTGATTCATAAAAAATAAAATTATGGCCGATATTAATATTGCTAAAGCACCCAAAGGTTATGCAGTATTGCCATTTTATGCTGTAGGGAGTTTGTTTTTCTTAACCTTATCAGCCCTGCTTGTTTTTTCTCATCAAATTGTTATTGTACAATTTTTACATCCGCATATTCTGGCAATTGTTCATGCCACAACTTTGGGTTGGGTTACTATGGTAATTTTTGGCGCTTCGTATCAGTTACTGCCTGTAATTTGCGAAAGAAATTTATTTAGTAACGTACTGGCATTGTTGTCATTTTTTATTTTATTACCCGGCGTTATCATTCTCATCATTTCCTTTTGGTTTTTTTTAACCGGTTTTTGGATGATTACCGGCGGCTCATTGGTTGTAATAGCTGCAATTTTATATGCAATTAACGCAACGGGCACTGCTAAAACATGCAATAAGCATTCCATTCAAAAATGTTTTGTTCTAAGTGCTGCTTTTTGGCTATTGGTTACCACTATTTTCGGATTATTATTGGCTATCCATTTAGTATTTCCAATTTTTAATTCAAGTCAGTTGAAATTGATTGCCATGCATGCGCATATTGGATTTGCAGGCTGGTTTTTACAATTAATTACCGGTGTATCTTCTAAACTGGTACCCATGTTTTTATTGAGCAGAAATAGGCCCAATGGTTTTTTGCAAGGTGCATTTTGGTTTCAAAATGTCGGATTGCTTATTTTGATTATTGCAGCCCTATTGGGTTTATGGAATGGTTTCATTTGGATAAGTTACATATTGGTTGTTGTAGGTATTTTATGCTGGTTATTTTATATTCTAGCTACTTATAAAAGTAGGGTGCGAAAGCCACTCGATTTTCAAATGCGGTTTACTTTACTTTCATTTCTATTTCTTTTTCTAGCGCTAATTCTGCTCCCTTTTTTGATGCATGGTTGGGGTATGCCATGCATTCAATTATATGGGTTACTTATTTTAATGGGTTGGTTATCGGGTATTATTTTAGGCCAAACATTTAAAACATTACCGTTTATTGTATGGAACGATCATTATAAAGCTTTGAATGGGAAAGTAAAGGTTCCATTGCCGAAACATTTGTATCATGAAAATTTTGTAAAACTAAATTTTTATTTTTTTATCGCTGCACTGGTAATGCTATGCGCCGGACTATTGCTAAATGAAAAAATTTTGATGTTGGCGGGTAGTATTCTTTGGTTATTGATGGCTATTGTATTTGTGTGGAATGTATTCACGATTTTATTACATAAAACAAAAAAATTATGATTACAATTTCGATAAATGATCAATTTTATACTGAAAAATCAAAAATATTGCAGGCATTATATCAGGTAATTGATCCAGAACTATTCATTAATATAGTTGATTTGGGTTTGATATATGATATTGCATTTTCCGAAAACAATATTACCATTGAAATGACTTTATCTACTCCGCATTGTCCTTTGGGTGATGCCATTACTTTCGGCGTAAAAAATGTATTATCTGTTGACTTTCCAAATCATGAAGTAACGGTTCATTTGGTGTGGGAACCCAAGTGGGCTTTTGAAATGATGACAGACACGGGTAAAAAATTGTTAGGAATTGCTTAAACCTTTTCATGCATAACGATATCATTTCTTTTCATATAAATTTTGGTAATGAAACAAAGCAGGTGCATACCTATACCAATGCTTACAGAAACCTGATGCATTTGTTAGAAGATCAATTTATTGTAGAAGATTTTGGAGAATGCAGGGGAATGGGTAAATGCGGTACCTGTATGATTGAAGTAATAGCTGCACCCAATTTGTTGGAGGGCTTGCAACGAAATGAAATGACTACATTGAAAAAAGCAGCTATGTTGAAAAAAAATATTCGATTATCCTGTCAGATATTCATTAATGATAGTTTGCAGGATGCGGTTCTGAAAATTTATGAATGGCAATGAAAGTGCTTATTACCCTCATGTTCCAATATCTACTAAAAGAGGCTTTAGCCTCTTTTTTTTGTAGTGCTTATTTGCTTTTTTCGTCAATGACGTTCCGTTTTAAGAAGGCTTTATTAAAAATTACTGAATTACTGAAAAGGTTATAAGAAAGCATGTTAAGGCACAAACTAAGGTATTACCACTTAAACTTTACAGATGAGTGATTCAATACTTTCTGGCAATAATTCAAAATTAAAAAAGCCTAATCAATTTTATTGATAAGGCTTTTTTGTTGTTTGTGATCCCGCTGGGACTCGAACCCAGGGCCCATACATTAAAAGTGTATTGCTCTACCAACTGAGCTACGGAATCATCCCGTTTGTTTTTGGGAGTGCAAAAATAGGCGAAAAGTTTTTCTGTCCAAATTTTTTTCAAATCTATTGTAAAGATATTTATTCACAACCTACAACAACAGAACCTTATTTTTGCAAATAATAATTTGAATCATGGTATTTAATAATAAAGTTGTTGTAATTACCGGTGGCTCTGAAGGCATTGGAAAGGCACTGGTAGAGGCTTTTATTGCGCAGGGTGCTAAAGTGGCTACCTGTGGCCGTAATTACGATAAATTATATGTTTTACAATCGATCCATGCAGGCAAACCTTTAATGGTTCAGGCTGCAGATGTTAGCAATGAAACTGATTGTAAAAATTTTATAAATGCGGTAATTAAATTGTATGGCACCATCGATATTTTAATTAATAATGCGGGCATTTCCATGCGTTCGCTTTTTAAAGAAACCAATTTAGAAACGCTGAAACGTTTAATGGACGTAAATTTTTGGGGTGCTGTTTATTGTACAAAATATGCATTACCCTACATTATTCAAAACAAGGGAAGTGTTCTGGGTGTTTCGTCCATTGCAGGATACAGGGGTTTACCGGGACGAAGCGGTTATTCTGCTTCAAAATTTGCCATGAATGGCTGGCTGGAAGCATTAAGAACAGAATTAATGGATGAGGGTGTGAATGTAATGTGGGTTTGCCCTGGCTTTACTGCATCTAATATTCGCAATGCAGCGTTAAACAAAGATGCGCAACCACAAGGTGAAAGTCCGATGGATGAATCGAAATTAATGACGGCAGAAACCTGTGCCATATATATCATGAAAGCAATTGAAAAACGAAAACGTACATTGGTGCTTACTTCGCAGGGAAAACAAACCGTATGGTTGAATAAATTTTTTCCAGCACTGGCAGATCGACTTATCAAAAAGTTTTTTTATAAACAAGGTGAGTTGGTAAAATAATATTATTGCATCCAACGTTCCACAAGCATGTCAATTGTTACTTTATCATCCGATATTGGTGTTCAGGATTATATTTTAGGGGCTATTAAGGGTCAGATAATTACGCAATTTGCACAAGCCAATATTGTCGATATCAATCACGATTTAAATGCTAATAATTATCCGCATGTAGCATATATATGTAATCATGCATTCAAATATTTTCCAAAAGGCACCATTCACTTAATTTTGGTAGATTGTTTTGAAGGAAATAACGAACAATTTATTTTAGCTGAAGTAAATGGACAAATTATTATATGTCCTGACAATGGCCTCCTAACCATGATTGCTGATAAACAACATATTCAGCCATTTTCTATTTCAGTTCATTCAGCTGCTACTATTTTAGAAATTACACAAATATTGGCAGGCATTATTGGAAGATTATTGCAGGGAGAGCCCTTAACCCGGCTTGCTGATACAGCTATTACTTTTCAACAAAAAATTTCTTTACAACCCTCTATGGGTAATGATTGGATAGAAGGTCAGGTATTATTTATTGATAAATTTGATAACGTAATTATCAATATTTCAAATCAGCAATTTCAGGAAGCAGCAGTCAACCGGCCATTTGAAATTAGCATCCCAAATAATGTTGCCATCAATAAAATCAGTAAAAGTTATGCTGATGTACCCAGGGGCGAGGTGCTGGCTATGTTTAATGCTGCAGGATATTTAGAACTGGCTGTTAATAATGGTAAAATGGCTGCATTATTTGGTCTACGCAGTTTTGTAGCCAATAAAAATGCACCGGGCAGTCTGCATGCCAATGCCTTATTTTATCAAACTATAAGAATTTATTTTCTTAAAATATCATGATTTGATTGGTATAAAGAATTTTTTGCAATGAAATCTTATTCCTTTTTGAACTCTCTTTTTTCCATTTGCAGATTAGCCAGTATTTTTGCATCTGTTATTTTTTGGTTGTACAATATTGTTTTCAACCACTCATCTTAATTATTTAAATTATGGCATACGATGTTATTGTAATTGGAAGCGGACCAGGAGGGTATCCCGCTGCAATCAGAGCTTCACAATTAGGTTTTAAAGTAGCGATTATAGAAAAAGAAAGTTTAGGTGGTATTTGTTTAAACTGGGGCTGTATACCCACTAAAGCATTAATTAAAAGTGCGAATGTGTACGATTACATAAAACATAGTGCTAACTATGGTATTAATGCAACCGGTACGCAGGATTTTCCGGCCGTAATTCAGCGAAGCAGGGGTGTAGCAGATAAAATGAGTAAAGGCGTTCAATTTTTGATGAAGAAAAATAAAATTGACGTAATTATGGGCACCGGTAAAGTAAAAGGCAAAGGTAAAGTTGAAGTAATTGCTGCGGATGGTACCAAACAAATCATCGAATCAAAATATATTGTGGTTGCAACCGGTGGCAGAAGCCGTGAATTGCCGAATTTAAAACAGGACGGTAAAAAAGTAATTGGTTATCGTGAAGCAATGGTATTACCGGGTCAGCCCAAAAGCATGATTATTGTAGGCAGTGGTGCAATAGGTGTAGAGTTTGCTTATGTTTACAACAGCATGGGTACAAAAGTTACCATTGTTGAATTTATGCCTCGAATTGTGCCGGTAGAAGATGAAGAAATTTCAAAAGAATTGGAAAAACAATACAAAAAACAAGGTATTGAAATTTTTACCAATGCATCGGTTGAAAGTGTAGATACTTCAGGTAATGGCGTTAAAGCACAGGTGAAGAAACAGGATGGCAGTATGATGACTTTAGAAGCAGATATTGTTTTAAGTGCCGTAGGTGTTGTAGCCAATATAGAAAATATAGGGCTGGAAGAAAATGGCATTAAAACCGAAAAAGGTAAAATTATTGTTGATAAATATCAGCAAACTACCATACCCGGTGTTTATGCAATAGGCGACTGTACGCCCGGTCAGGCTTTGGCACATGTTGCCTCAAAAGAAGGAATTAATGCAGCAGAGCATATGGCTTATTTAGAAAAAAAAATAGCACATTTGCCCGATGTAATTGATTATAACAATGTTCCAGGTTGTACCTATTGTACACCCGAAATTGCCAGTGTTGGTTATACTGAAAAAGCAGCAAAAGAAGCAGGGTATGATATTAAGGTTGGTAAATTCCCTTTTATTGCCAGCGGTAAAGCCAGCGCTGCAGGTGCTACAGAAGGTTTTGTAAAAGTAATTTTCGATGCAAAATATGGTGAGTTTCTGGGTTGCCACATGATTGGTGCCAATGTAACAGAAATGATAGCAGAAGCCGTTGTTGCCAGAAAATTAGAAACAACTGCCCATGAAATTTTAAATGCCATTCATCCGCATCCAACCATGAGTGAAGGCTTGAAAGAAGCTACTGCTGCTGCTTATGGTGAAGCAATTGATATTTAGTTGTAAAGTAAATTACTCATAGAAAAAGTTCAGTGCCAATTGAAACACTGAATTTTTTTTATGGTTGTATATGTTAAAAATTTATATACAATAATTTTGAATGAACGCTTGTGAAAATTTTGATGGGTTGCTTTGTATGGGAGGGTGTTAAAACAAAAAAACCGGGACAAGCCCGGTAATGATTCATTCTGTCTGTTTTTTCTTACTTCACAGAAGCTACTAAAGATTTAAAGCTTTCAGGATTATTCATGGCTAAGTCAGCCAATACTTTTCTGTCTAAATCTATGCCTTTCACAGACAATTTGTGAATAAACTGGCTATACGTTAATCCTTCTTCTCTTACGGCAGCATTAATACGTGCAATCCACAATTGGCGATATTCTCTTTTTTTCAGTTTACGACCAACATAACTGTAGGTCATCCCTTTCTCAACAATGTTTTTAGCTACGGTATAAACGTTTTTACGTTTACCATAGTAGCCTTTAGCCTGATCTAATATTTTTTTTCTTCTTGCTCTTGAAGCAACTGCATTAACGGAACGTGGCATATTTTAATATTTTAACTCTTTTAAAAGAGATGGTGTAATAATTTTATTTTAAACGTAATAAGCGCATTACAAAATCTTTGTTGGTAGGACCAACAAGACCTTTTTTGTTGAGCGTTCTTTTTCTTTTCTTGGTTTTCTTGGTAAGAATGTGTCGTTTAAAAGCTTTTTGGAAGGTTATTTCACCTGTTCCGGTAACTTTAAAGCGTTTTTTTGCGCTTGAGTTTGTTTTAACTTTTGGCATAAATAATCTTTTATTCAGATTACACCCTGCTGGTGGTATCCACGGGGATACACTTGTTGAACCTTACGGGAAAATTTTGGAGTGCAAAAGTAGGTATAAATAAACATATTTAGCAAAATTAGTCCATAATATTTTTTGCAATCATTTTATGATAGCCAGATCAGACTGTATAACAAACATTTTCAAAGAATGATGGTAACGGTTTACCTATCACTAATCGGCTGTGAGTTTCATCTGGTTTTTACTCAATTTTAGTTTTATAAAGCAATAAATGGTTGTTTCTGATTCGCAATCCATTGATTAATGGCAGGAACATTTTTTTGCAGCAGGTTTCTAAAATTGTTGAATTGTATGTCAATTTGCTCTTTTAGATTTTGATAGCTGCTGTACATAGAAGCAGTGGGAGGGGCATCTGCTTGCTGAACGGCTACATTGAGTGCCGACAATTTTTCTTCTAACCGAACCGAAAAACGTAAATCATCCTCACTTGCTAAAATTTTAGGATTCATTAAAGTTGTTTCAACTATCGTTAAACTATCTAATAATGGTTTTGTTAGTGCATTGAATTGTTGAATAGAATCTGAATGGGAAAGTGTGCCGGTAAAATCCTGAATTTTTTTCCTGATCTGCCGTATGTTTTTTGTTGTAGTTCCAATTGCATTGAGTGTATTGTGAATTTGTTGGGCTAATTCAAATTGCTTTGCCAGATCATTTGTTCCAAATGTATTTCTTGGGTCGTTTACAATGGTAAGGGGTTGTTTCTGAATCAATTTATCACTAACATACAATGCAATGGTATAATTTCCTGGCACTGCCATTGGGCCGGTTAAAGCACCTTCAAAAGTGGCAGAAGTATCAGCTTTTGCATCCGGGTAACGCAAATCCCAGATAAATGTATTCATTCCGCTATCTGCTGTTAAAATACCGGATTGTTTTTTCTTGCGATTTTCAATAAAATTTTGAGTGGGGGTGATGGGTTCGCCAAAATAATTTTTTTGAGAAGAATAGGTAATAACACTGTCGCCCTTTTCAGTTTGAATTGCTAAACGAACTTCACCGGATGGTTTATTTTTGAAATAATAATGCACAATAGCACCAGCAGGGGCATTTTGCCCATCATGCACGGGTGGGGTTGGGTTATTATTCCCTAAAGGAGTTCTGTATGTACATTTTGGTTTAAATAAAAAAGCCTTATTCATTGCCATTTGCTCATTTAACTGGTAAAGCGGTGTAATGTCATCTAATACCCAAAATGACCGGCCATGTGTTGCAACCACCAAATCATTATCGCGGGTTTGTACCTGTATGTCTCTTACCGGTGTGTTGGGTAAATTGAGTTGCAGGCTTTGCCAATGTTCTCCCTCATCAAACGAAACAAGAATACCGGTTTCTGTGCCGCAATACAAAATGTTTTGGTGGGTTGGGTCTTGTCGAATACAGCGGTTATAGCTTTGAACACCTTCAGAAATAGATGTCCAGGTTTTGCCATAATCATGTGTTTTAAATAAATAGGGTTTGGTATCATCACTTTGATAGCGTGTAGCAGCAACATAACAGGTAGCTGCATCAAAATGAGAGGGTTCCACATAACTAATGAGTGCCCATTTTGGTAGGGCCGATGGTGTAACGTTTTGCCATGTTTTGCCATCATCTTTACTTACATGCACCAACCCATCATCTGAACCGGCCCATAAAACACCTGATTGCACAGGCGATTCTGCAAATGCAAAAATGGTTCCGTATACTTCGGCTAAACTGTTATCTAAAGTAATGGGTCCGCCACTGGGCTGAAGGGTTGCCGGATCATTTTTGGTTAAATCCGGGCTAATGGTTTCCCAAGTTTGTCCGCCATCGGTTGTTCTGTGTACATGATTAGAAGTAACATACATCATTTTATTATTGTGCGGAGAAAAAGCGATGGGATAGGTCCAATTAAAGCGATATTTCATTACAATAGCCCCTTCTCCACTGTGCTGTTCGGGATAAACGGATATATTTCTGTTTTGATCGGTTGATTTATTGTAGGTACTAAGTTGTCCGTCATATTCTCCTCCATAAGTGATTTGTGCATTCAGGGGGTCAGGTACAATATAACCGGCTTCTCCACCTGCCACCGGGTACCAGTCACGTATACCAATTGCTTCATTGGCAGTTCGGCTGGCAATTCTAACACTTGTATTGTCTTGTTGTGCACCATATACATGATATGGAAATTCATTATCTAAGTTTACATGGTAAAACTGAGCAGTAGGTAAATCAGGTGCAGTAAAATTTTTACCACCATCAAAAGTAATTTGTGGGCCACCATCATCGCCCATTATCCAGTTAGATGGGTTTTGAGGATTTATCCACATATCATGGTTATCGCCATGCCTATTGGTAATTTTTTCCCAGTTACTGCCACCATCAATCGATTTCCAAAATTCTACATTCAACACATAAACTGTATTGGGGTTTTTGGTATCGGCAAAAATCTGGCTAAAGTACCATGGGCGTTGGGTTAAATCGTTTTTGGTACTTACCAATTGCCAGGTAGCACCACCATCCTCTGAACGAAATACACCACTGTGTTCATTTTCAACAATAGCCCAAATTCGTTCATGCTGCACCGGAGAGATGGTGCAAATCATTTTTCCTTTTAATCCCTTGGGCATACCCGGATTTTCGGAAAGCAACTGCCAGGTATTGCCCCCATCCAGCGACTTATATAAACCCGAGCCCCTGCCACCGCTGCTTAATGAATAAGGAGTTCGATAAGCCTGCCACATGGAAGCATAAACAATGAATGGGTTTACCGGATCTATTTTCACATCCACACAACCGGTACTATCATTCACATACAAAATTTGTTGCCAGGTATTGCCCCCATCATTGGAACGATATAATCCGCGTTCTTTATTGGCTCCATATACTTTACCCATGGCAGCCGCATAAACCTGATTATCATTTTCAGGATTAATGGCAATGGTTCCAATGGCATAAGTTTTTTCTAAGCCAATATGCTTCCAGCTTTTACCAGCATCGGTAGATTTGTAGATACCATCTCCAAAAGAAATATTGTTACGCATTTCTACCTCACCGGTACCGGCATAAACTATATTTTGATTGATATGTGCTACAGCAATGGCACCCACTGAACTTGAGGTAAAAAAAGAATCAGATACACATTTCCAGGAATTACCCCCATCTGTTGTTTTCCATACGCCGCCTCCGGTTTGTCCGGCATAGTAGGTGTGTGGATCATTGGGTATACCCATTACCGCCAAACACCGGCCTGAACGCCATGGGCCAATATTACGCCAATGCATCCCATTGTATAAATGAAGGTCATAGACGGGTTTGTTTTTTGAAGTGCTTTGATCCTGAGCAGATACTTGCAGCAATGTGCCTATCAATAAACTACCTAAACAGATTTTTTTAGAAAAGCATTTGAATGGAAGCATAGTGTTAGTCTTGTAAATATGATTAAAATCGGAAAAAATATTTCCAGTATACTAATATATAAATTTAAAATTTATTTTTTTCTTTTAACCAACACTATGCTATTTTAATTGTTTTATAATGTCTGAATTTTCACTTTTTCGCCAAAAGTTTATAAAAAAGCAGCATGTTTTGCAAAAATTGAATCTTCTTTATTACAATTGTAAAATGTGGAAGAAAGTTATTACCGGCTGTAATGCAAGTATTTAAAATAAAATATAATTAAAAAAAATAATAATTTTCTTAGGATTTATCGATAGAATACCGGTTTTATTGAAAATAATGTGTATTTTAACATGCTTATACAATATTTTATTCCCTCTGCCGTTTAATGAAATTAAGTAATTATATAATGGTTTTTCATTGATGCTTATCTGGGTGATAATTCATGAAAAATAAAAAAAACAATTACGACTCCCGGTTTCAGAATAATTTTTTTGAATATAAAACGGGAGTATCACTTTTATTTTGAACGCATGAATAAGTATTTTACTTTATCGTTCTTATTGGTAGTTTTTAGCACTGGTTTACTGGGTTTTGCACCTGGTGGTTTTTTTCATGTACATTCTTTACATAATGCAAACAGTTCATTAGGGGAAATAACATTCCCTTCCTTTGAAAGGAATACATCTGTCAAAATAAAACCTGCATTTTCAAACGAACATAATCCTATATCCATTTCATTTGATAGTGCAATTGCTCCTTTTTCTTGTCCGGCTAAGTTAATTGTACAAAAAGATACCACAATTTGTAAAGGAGATACCGTTACCCTTACTGCCATTAAACCGGTACATGTTGACAGTGAACCACCCGGGGTTTGGGTATTATTAATTAACCCAAGTTTCCTAAAATAGAAGCATTTGAAATAGGAATAATTTTGAGTTGCGAAAACAAAACTTCTACTCAAATGCTTCAGGACAAAGTTATTGGAATTTACTGTTTAGTGGATGATATATTGA